>NZ_JBFHHB010000071.1:0-13190 GCF_041597215.1 Actinotalea sp. | reverse complement strand
GCTCCGCCTGACCGGTTCCGGCGCCGCTCGGCCGGCGCAGGTGCGCACCGCGGCCTTCGCCGCGTTCGGCGTGGGCGGCCTGTTCGGGCTCACCCTGGTGGCCCTCTCGGGTCAGTGGTGGCTGCTCGCCGTCGGGCTCGGCGCCGTCGTCGCAGCGTGGACCTACACCGGCGGACGGCACCCCTACGGCTACCTGGGCTTCGGCGAGGTCGGGGTCTTCGTCTTCTTCGGGCTCGTCGCCGTGCTCGGCACCACGTACACGCAGACGGGGACGGTGTCCTGGCCGGCATGGGCGGGCGCGATCGGGATCGGCCTGCTCGCATGCGCGCTGCTCATGGTCAACAACATCAGGGACATCCCGACCGACGTCCTCGCGGGCAAGCGCACCCTCGCGGTCCGGCTCGGCGAGCGCCGGGCCCGACGCCTCTACGCCGCGTTCCTCGTGCTCCCGATCCTCCTCGCCCTCAGCTGCGCGCCGTTGGCGCCCTGGTCACTGCTCGTGCTGCTGCTCGCGTTCCCCGTCGGCCTGCTGGCCACCACCGTCCTGGCCGGGGCGCGCGGGGTCCTGCTGCGTCCGGTCCTCGCCGGCACCGGGATGCTCGAGCTCGGCTACGGCGTCCTGCTCGGTATCGGCCTCGCCGTCTGAGGGTCCGCCGGCCCACGCCACGGCTTCGGCGTCCTCCTCGAGCGCGTCCCGGTCGAGCGCCGCGCTGAACCGGGGGCCCGTCCTTCGCCGCTCGACACGTGCCGCGACCCACAGGGCGGCGCGGTCGCGCGAGCCGGCGAGCGCGAGGTACGAGACGGCCCACGCGAGGAACGCCGCGAGGACCACGAGGAGCCAGCCGCCGAGGCGGAGGGCGGACAGCGCGAGGAGGGCTGTGGCGAAGAGACCGAGCCGCTGGAGGGAGTACACGAGGAAGGGCACCGAGCAAGCCTAGGCGCGGGTACGTACCCTGGAGTGATGCTCAAGGTGTTGCTCTACGTCATCCCGATCGCAGCCCTGCTGTACGGGCTCCTCGACCTGCGGCGTAGCGAGCCCTACGAACGCGAGGGGCTGCCTCTGTGGGGATGGCTCGCGCTGATCGTCCTGCTGCCCGTCTTCGGCACCGTCCTGTGGGTCGCGATCAGCACCTCGCGCAGGCGCGGCTCGACCCCGGGGCCCACCGGCCGGTCAGGACCGGGTGGTCGCCGGCCCGGAGGTCCCGCCGCACCGGACGACGATCCCGACTACCTCTGCCCCCTCGAGCAGGAACGGCGCCGTCATGAACGGGACGAGACCGAGAAGGACTGATCGGGGCGCTCCGCGCCCCGCACACCGACGACTCCCCTCGGTCCGCCGGCCGCGCCCTCCTCCTAGGTTGCGGCTCTGTTACGGCTCGACCGAATGTCCACCTGCTGGGACGTTCTTGTGCTACTCATGGACACCAGGCGCGCCTCCCCCGTATGGGGTGACCAGATGACGCGTCGTTCTCCACACGGAAGAGGTCTCCATGCGATCCCCGATCAGGTCCGACCGACGCGCGCTCCTCGCGCTCTCGGGGCTCACCGTCACCGCCCTGGCACTGACCGCCTGCTCCGGCTCGAGCAGCTCGGACGACGAGACGACCGGGGGTTCGACGAGCGCCGGCGGCTCGATCATCATCGGGACCACCGACAAGATCACCACGATCGACCCGGCCGGTTCCTACGACAACGGCTCCTTCGCGGTGATGAACCAGGTCTTCCCGTTCCTGCTCAACACCCCCTACGGCAGCCCGGACGTCGAGCCGGACATCGCCGAGTCGGCCGAGTTCACGAGCCCGACGGAGTACACCGTCACGCTCAAGCCCGGACTGACGTGGTCCAACGGCAACGAGCTGACCTCCTCGGACGTCAAGTTCACCTTCGACCGCCAGCTCGCGATCTTCGCCAGCGGCGCCGACGACGGCAACGGCCCCGGCTCGCTGCTCTACAACCTCGAGAGCGTCGCCGCCCCGGACGACACGACCGTCGTGTTCACCCTGAAGACCGCTGACGACCAGGTCTTCCCCCAGATCCTGTCGAGCCCGGCCGGGCCGATCGTCGACGAGGAGGTCTTCGCCGCAGACGCGCTGACCCCCGACGCCGACATCGTCGCGGGGAACGCCTTCGCCGGCCCGTACGTCATCACGAGCTACGACCAGAACAACCTCGTCTCGTACGAGGCCAACCCCGACTACCAGGGGCTGCTCGGCGCGCCGAAGACGGAGACGGTCAACGTCAAGTACTACGCCGAGGCGTCGAACCTCAAGCTGGAGATCCAGGAGGGGAACATCGACGTCGCGTACCGCAGCCTGTCCGCGACGGACATCGCCGACCTGCGGACGAACGACGCCGTGAAGGTCGTCGACGGTCCCGGTGGAGAGATCCGCTACATCGTCTTCAACTTCGACACCCAGCCCTACGGCGCGACGACGGCCGAGGCCGACGAGGCCAAGGCACTCGCCGTGCGCCAGGCCGTCGCCGATCTCCTCGACCGCGAGGAGATCTCGGACCAGGTCTACAAGGGCACCTACACCCCGCTGTACTCCTACGTCCCGGCCGGCCTGACCGGAGCCACCGAGGTCCTCAAGGACCTGTACGGCGACGGGGCGGGCGGCCCGGACGTCGACAAGGCGACCGCGACCCTCGCGGACGCCGGGGTCAGCACCCCGGTCGCGCTCAACCTGCAGTACTCGAACGACCACTACGGCCCGTCCTCGGGTGACGAGTACGCGCTGATCAAGGACCAGCTCGAGTCGAGCGGCCTGTTCACGGTCGACCTGCAGACCACCGAGTGGGTCCAGTACGCCAAGGACCGCACCGCCGACGTGTACCCCGCCTACCAGCTCGGCTGGTTCCCGGACTACTCCGACGCGGACAACTACCTCACGCCGTTCTTCCTCACGGACAACTTCCTGGGGAACCACTACGAGAACAGCGACGTGAACGACAAGATCCTCGCCCAGGCGAGCACTCCGGACCCGGCGGAGCGCACGGCGCTCATCGAGGAGATCCAGGCCGGCGTCGCCGCCGACCTCTCCACCGTGCCGTACCTCCAGGGCGCGCAGGTCGCCGTGGTCGGGGCGACGGTCGAGGGCGCCGACACGACGCTCGACGCCTCGTTCAAGTTCCGCTACGGAGCCCTCAGCAAGGGCTGACCTCCGTCGCGCAGGACAGCAGCACCCAGCACGGATCACGGAACGCGGGCCCCTCGCCACGTGCGAGGGGCCCGCGTTCCGCGGTCCGTGGGCAGGACCGGCACAAGGAAGCGGGAACGATGACGGCCACGATCGAACCGGAGACCGGCCCAGCGCCGGTCACCACGGCACGGCGCGATCGCGGAGGGAGCCTCGGCCGGTACGTCGTCGTCAGGGCCCTGCTGATCATCCCGACCGTCTTCATCCTGGTCACCACGGTCTTCATGCTCATGCGGGCCACGGGTGACCCGATCACCGCAGCGCAGGGTGGCCGCCTCCCCGCCGAGCAGCTCGCCGAGCGGATCGCGCAGGCGGGCTACGACCGACCGCTGCTGACGCAGTACGTGGAGTACCTCGGCGGGATCGTCCGCGGGGACTTCGGGACCACGCTGAGCGACCGCCGTCCGGTGACGGAGGTGCTGACGACCTTCGGCTCCGCGACCCTCGAGCTCGCCGTCTACGCCCTGATCGTCGCCCTCCTGCTCGGCATCCCGCTGGGTCGCCTCGCGGCCTACCACCGCGACAAGGCCCCGGACGCCGTGCTGCGGGTCCTCGCGATCCTCGCCTACGCGACCCCCGTCTTCTTCGCAGGGCTCCTGCTCAAGCTCGTCTTCGCCGTCTGGCTGGACGTGCTGCCGGTCGCCGGCCGAGCCAGCACCGGCGCGGAGATCGACATGCAGGTCCTGGACAACCCCACCGGCATCTACCTCATCGACGCCATCCAGACGGGTGATCCCGCGGTGGTCGGCGACGTCCTGCAGCACGCCGTGCTGCCGGCCCTCGCGCTCGGGCTGCTCACGGCCGGGGTCTTCCTCCGGCTCGTACGGACGAACGTCATCGGCACCCTGGGCAGCGGCTACGTCGAGGCCGCCCGCTCGCGGGGGGTGGGCGAGCGCCGGCTGCTCAAGACCCACGCCTACCGCCCGGCCCTCATCCCGATCATCACCGTGATGGGCCTGCAGATCGCCCTGCTGCTCGGCGGCGCGGTCCTGACCGAGACGACGTTCGAGTGGAAGGGCCTGGGCTTCCAGCTCGCGGCCTACCTGCAGGCCCGGGACTTCGTGGCCGTCCAGGGGATCGTCGCGGTGCTCGCCGTGATCGTCGCGGTGACGAACTTCCTCGTGGACGTCCTCGCGGCGCTCATCGACCCGAGGGTGAGGTACTGATGTCCGCTCCCCAGACCGCCCCCGTCTCCGCGGCACCCGCGGGACGCGGGCCGCGCTGGCACCGGCTGCCGATCGTCGCCCAGCTGCGGCAGAGCGTCGGCCTCCAGCGCGGGATGCTCATCGTCGGCCTCGTGCTCTCCGGGATCTTCCTGATCACCGCCCTGCTCGCCCCGGTGCTCGCTCCCTACGGCTACTCCCAGCTGCGGGACGCGGACGGCACCTTCGGCGCCCAGCAGGCACCTTCCGCCGCACACCTGCTCGGCACGACCGTCGGCGGCTATGACGTGCTCTCCCGGGTGATCTGGGGCTCGCGCACCGCCTTCCTGGTGATCGTCACGGCGATCGCGCTGTCGATCGTCGCGGGAGTGCTGCTCGGCCTGATCTCCGGCTACTTCGGTGGCTGGCTCGATCGCGTGCTCGTCGTGATGGCCGACGCGATCTACGCCTTCCCCTCCCTGCTGCTCGCGATCGTCATGGCGATCGTCATCAGCGGCGGCCAGTCAGGCCTGTGGGCGGGGGTCCTCGCCGCTGCGCTGTCCATCACGGTGATCTTCATCCCGCAGTACTTCCGGGTGGTCCGCTCCGAGGTGGTCCGGATCAAGGCCGAGGCCTTCGTCGAGTCGGCACGGGTGATCGGCGCCTCGCACCTGCGGATCATGGGCCGGCACGTGCTGCGCAACGCGACCCGCACCCTTCCGCTCATCCTCACGCTCAACGCCTCCGAGGCGATCCTCACCCTGGCGGGGCTGGGCTTCCTCGGCTTCGGCATCGAGCCCTCCGCGGCCGCCGAGTGGGGCTACGACCTCAACAAGGCGCTGTCCGACGTGACGAGCGGGATCTGGTGGACCTCGATGTTCCCCGGACTGGCGATCGTGCTCGTCGTGCTGGGCCTCACGCTCGTCGGCGAGAGCCTCAACGACCTCGCCGACCCGCGGCTGCGCACCCGCCGGGCGGCGGAGCAGACCCCGCCGGAGGACCTCGGTGTCGACCTCGACCCGACGGACGAAGGAGCAGCACGATGAGCGACGTCGTCGACATCCAGGACCTCGGCATCTCCTTCGCCACGGATGCCGGCACCGTCGTCGCCGTCGACGGCGTGAGCCTGTCGGTGCACCCCGGTGAGGTGCTCGCCATCGTCGGGGAGTCGGGCAGCGGCAAGACCGTCACCGCCAAGACGATCCTCGGCCTGCTTCCCGAGACGGCGCGGACCCGCGGTGCGGTGATCCTGCGGCACAAGGACGGCTCGGACGAGAACGACGTGCTCCAGGTCTCCGGGGCCCGGCTCCGGCACCTGCGCGGTCGCGACGCGGCGATGGTGTTCCAGGAGCCGTCCACGGCGCTCAACCCCGTCTACCCCGTCGGCTGGCAGATCATCGAGGGCCTCCGGGCGCACGGGACGTACACCCGCGCCGAGGCGAGGGCTCAGGCGATCGACATCCTGCGTCGGGTCGGCATCCCCGACCCGGAGGAGCGGATCGACCACTACCCGCACCAGTTCTCCGGCGGTCAGAAGCAGCGCATCGTCATCGCCCAGGCCCTCGTGCTCGACCCGGGCGTGATCATCGCTGACGAGCCCACGACGGCCCTCGACGTCACCGTCCAGGCCGAGATCCTCGACCTGCTGCGCCGCTGCCGTGACGAGTTCGGCACCTCGATCGTGCTCATCACCCACAACATGGGCGTCGTGGCGGACCTCGCGGACCGGGTCGCGGTGATGTTCCAGGGCCGGATCGTCGAGCAGGCCGATGTCCGCACGCTGTTCTCCTCCCCGCGCGAGCCGTACACCCGGCAGCTGCTCGCAGCGGTCCCGCGGATCGGCGAGGGGCTGGCGAGGGCGCACGAGCGCGCCGCACGGCGGCCGGAGGGCTGGGCCGAGCGGACGCCCGTCGTCGAGGCGACGGGCCTGCGGATCGTCTACCCCGGCCGGTTCCGGCAGCCCGACTTCGTCGCGGTCGACGGCGTCGACCTGAGCATCCGGCCCGGCGAGGTGCTGGGCCTGGTGGGCGAGTCGGGCAGCGGGAAGACGACGATCGGGCGGGCCATCGCCGGGCTCACCAAGGTCAGCGGCGGGTCGCTCACCGTGCACGGGATCGAGATGAACGGCGTGCACGAGCGGCACTTCCGGCCGGTCCGCAGCCGGATCGGCTTCGTCTTCCAGGACCCGGCGACCAGCTTCAACCCGCTCCTGACGATCGCCGAGTGCGTCGCCGAGCCCCTCGTCGTGCACGGGAGGGCCGGTTCCCCGCACGAGGCCCGCGGCCGGGTCGACGAGCTCCTCGAGGCGGTCCAGCTCCCCAAGGCCTTCGGCGACCGCTTCCCGCACGAGCTCTCCGGCGGTCAGCGCCAGCGCGCGAGCCTCGCCCGCGCCATCGCCCTGCAGCCCGAGCTGCTCATCGCCGACGAGCCCACCTCAGCCCTGGACGTGTCCGTCCAGGCGAAGGTCCTCGACCTGTTCGACGAGCTCCAGCGCGAGCTGGGCTTCGCCGCCCTGTTCATCAGCCACGACCTCGCGGTGGTGGACATGCTCGCGGACCGCATCGTCGTGCTCTACCACGGCAAGGTCGTGGAGGAGGGCACCGGCGACGAGGTCCTCGGCTCTCCTCGTGACCCGTACACTCGCCGGCTGCTGGCCTCGCTGCCCGTCCCCGATCCCGTCGAGCAGGCCGGACGCCGGGCCGAGTGGGAGGCGCTCCGGGCGGCCGACGCCCGCTGAGCCGGGACGCAGCGGGGCACGCGGTCCCCGCCCGCCCTCGCCGGCCCGTCCACCTGGGACCAGGGGTCGCGCCGACCCCCGCGCGATTCCCTACCATCGACCCATGAGCGACGCCGGACTGCGCCAGGCCCAGGAGAAGATGACGTCGGCAGGGGTCACCCCCGCCGCGATCGAGGTCTTCTCGCACTACTACCGCGAGCTGGAGGCCGGGGCGACGGGCCTCATCCTCGAGGACACGATCGACCCGCTCCTCGACGCGGCGCGACTGGACGCGCTCGACGTCGACCCCGAGGCCGCCCGCGAGGCGCTGTCGCGCACCGCCGTCCTCAAGCTCAACGGCGGTCTGGGCACGTCCATGGGCATGGACAAGGCCAAGTCCCTCCTCCCGGTCAGGGACGGGCGCTCCTTCCTCGACCTCATCGTCGAGCAGGTGCTGCACGCGCGGGAGGAGCACGGGGTGCGCCTGCCCCTCGTGCTGATGAACAGCTTCCGCACCCAGGCGGACTCCCTCGCCGCCCTGGAGCGCTACCCCGACCTGGCCGTCGACGGGCTGCCCCTCGACTTCCTGCAGAACCAGGAGCCGAAGCTCCTCGCGGAGGACCTCACCCCGGTGACCTGGCCGGCCGACCCCACGCTCGAGTGGTGCCCGCCAGGGCACGGCGACCTCTACACGGCCCTGCTCGCCTCCGGCGTTCTGCAGCAGCTCCTCGACGCCGGGTTCCGGTACGCGAGCGTGTCCAACTCCGACAACCTGGGCGCGGCCCCCGACGCCAGGATCGCCGGCTGGTTCGCTGCTTCGGGTGCGCCGTACGCCGCCGAGCTGTGCCGCCGCACCGCAGCGGACCGCAAGGGTGGCCACCTGGCCGTCCGCAAGGCCGACGGGCGGCTCATCCTTCGCGACACGGCGCAGACCGCGCCCGAGGAGATGCACCACTTCACCGATGAGCACCGGCACCCGTTCTTCCACACGAACAACCTGTGGTTCGACCTGGAGCAGATCGCTGCAGCGCTCGAGGCCAGGGGCGCCGTCCTGGGCCTCCCCCTGATCCGCAACGAGAAGACGGTCGACCCGACGGACTCCTCCTCCCCTGCCGTCCTGCAGATCGAGACGGCGATGGGCGCGGCGATCGAGGTCTTCGAGGGGGCCACGGCGATCGTCGTGGGCCGCGAGCGATTCCTGCCCGTCAAGACGACGAACGACCTCCTGCTCGTCCGCTCCGACGCCTACGAGCTGACCGATGCCAGGACGCTGCACCTCGCGGTCGAGGCAGCGCCGCTGGTCGACCTGGACCCGAAGGTCTACAAGACCGTCCAGGCCTTCGAGGCCCACTTCCCCGACGGAGCACCGTCGCTGCGAGGGGCCACCTCGCTCACCGTGCGCGGGGAGTGGACCTTCGAGGACGGGGTGGCGGCGGTCGGCGCCGCACGGGTCGATGCCGACGGTGCGCCGGGGACCATCTCCGCCGGCACGGTGCTCGGCGGCTGAGGATCGCGCAGGTGGGCGGCGCCGGGAGGCGTGCCGCCCACCGTGCGGCAGCTCAGCCGCGCAGCGGGGCGGGGAAGGCGGGATCCACCGTGGTGGAACCGTCCCAGATCGCCGCACGGTTGCGACCGGCCCGCTTGGCCGCGTACAGCGCCTCGTCCGCTCCGTGCAGGAGCTCCTCGACCCCGCACTCACCCACCCGGCTCGCGACCCCCACGCTGACCGTCAGGACGCAGCCCTCCTGCGCGCCGGCAAGGGCGAGAGCTGCGGAGAGGCGAGCCGCATAGCCCCTCGCCTCATCCGCCGTCGCCCCGGGGAGCCCGACCGCGAACTCCTCCCCGCCGAAGCGGCACAGGACGTCGTCGCCGCGCGACGCCCCGCGCATCGCCTTCGCGACCTCGACGAGGAGCCGGTCCCCGCCGAAGTGGCCGAGCCGGTCGTTGATCGACTTGAAGTGGTCGAGGTCGAGCATGACGACCGTGAACGGGAGGTCCTGCTCGGCGGCGCGAGCGAGCCCGTCGCCGAGCCACGGCAGGAAGGCGCGGCGGTTGAGCAGACCCGTGAGCGGATCGGTCCGTGCCGCGATCTCCAGCTCCTCCCGGAGCCGGGCCTGGCGCTGGGTCACGATCCAGACGATCCCGGCGATGATCGCCAGCGTCGACCCCATGCCGATCATCACATCGGCCGTGCCGAAGGTCGGCGGGTTGAGCACCACCGCGACGCCGAGCACGGTCATCGCCCAGAGATAGGTGCCGACGAGCACGCGCAGCGAGCCGACGTAGGCGACGAGGACCATCGGCCAGAGCAGGTAGACGGGCATGATGCCGACCGTCGGCATCAGCACGATGTTGCCGCCGACCAGCAGGGTCCCCCACTGGGCCACGATCTCGAGCAGCCAGCGACGCGGACGGCGCACGGCCCAGACCAGGAGCCCCGTGCCGGCCATCCCCGCGGCGATGACCGCGAAGCCGATGGTCTGCGTCATCGAGACCGGCTCGACGGCGAGGGTGATGGCGGGGATGATCGCCCCGGCGACGCACATCGCGACGACGAAGCTCCGCACGGCCTGGAGCTCCGAACGGTGGCCGGGGGCCGCCCCGTCGGTCGTCCTGGTCGCGTCGTCCACAAGGCCTCATCGGCACGACTCGCGCCGACGTGAAGGCATGCGCCAGTATTTCCCCCGGTGCCCCGGGCCCGGCGCTCACCCATTCGGAGGCAGCCCTGCTCGCGCACTGCGGCGCGGGTGCCACGATGGCGCCAACGGCGTACGCGACGAGTCAGCGTGGCACCCGAGACACGATCGAGCGAGGACCTCCAGGGGGGTGAGCACGACGAGCGAGGACCAGGGCCGCGTGGACCTCACCGGTCTCGCCGAGCACCTGCCCCAGCTGCTGTGGTCCGCGACCCGCGACAGCGGCCTCGACTGGCTCGGCCCCCGGTGGGCGGAGGTCGTCGACGTCGCCGCGCTGCGCCTCGACGGCCGGAACCCTCTCGACCTCGTCCACCCCCAGGACCGCGCGGCACTCGTCGAGGCCTGGGCCGCAGGCGAGGCCTCCGGGCGCCTCGGCCTGACGATCCGGCTGCTCGTCGCGGACGGCGGCTACCGCCGGTTCGCCGTCGACGGTCGGCGCGCCGGTGACGCGGCCGGCGACCGGTGGTTCGGCTCCTGCGTGGACGTCACGGCGCAGCACGAGGCGGCGGAGGAGCTCCTCATCGAGCGCTCGCGCTGGGAGCTGCTCACCGCCTCCACCCCCGGCGTGATCGTCGCCTTCGAGCCGCTGCGGCCGGACGGTGTCGGCGAGCTCAACATCATCTACGCGAGCGAACGCTGCGAGGAGATCCTGGGCTTCTCCCGCGAGGAGGTGCTGAGCCGGCCGCAGACCCTGCGGGACCGGATGAACCCCGAGGACCTCGCCGACGTCATCCCCGCGATGATCGCCGGCGCTCGTGCCGAGCCGCAGGAGAGGCTGACCCTCGAGTACGACACCCGCTACGAGCACCCCACCCGGGGTGAGCGGATGATGGAGAGCCGTGCCGTCGGCGCGCCGATGCCCGACGGGACCTACCGCTGGCAGGTCACCGTCACGGACGCGACCGAGCAGCGCGCGGCACGGGCGGCCCTGCACGCGGAGAAGGAACGCGCCGAGGTGACGCTCGCGAGCATCGGGGACGCGGTCATCACGACCGACGCTCACGCCCGCGTGACCTACCTCAACCCGGTCGCGGAGGGCCTCACGGGCTGGACGACCGACCAGGCTGAAGGACGGCCCGTCGACGAGGTCCTCACGTTGTTCTCGGAGTCCACGGGGGAGCCGGTGGAGAGCCCCGCGATCCGGTGCCTCCGGGAGGGCCGTCCGGTGGGGCTCGCGAGCCATACCGCCCTGCGGGACCGTGCCGGGCGCCTGATCTCGGTCGAGGACTCCAGCGCGCCGATCCGCGACGCGCACGGTGTGGTGCTCGGTGCCGTGCTCGTCTTCCACGACGTCTCGGACGCCAAGGCCCTCACGCGCGCACTGGCCCACCAGGCCAGCCACGACGCGCTCACCGGCCTGGTCAACAGGACCGAGTTCGAGCGCCACCTCAACACGGCGCTCGACGACGCGCGGCACGGGATCCCCTCCGCCGTGCTCTACCTCGACCTCGACCAGTTCAAGGTGGTCAACGACAGCGACGGCCACGTGGCCGGCGACGCCCTGCTGTGCACCCTCGCCGGGGTGCTCCAGTCGCAGGTCCGCGCGACGGACACCGTCGCCCGGCTCGGCGGCGACGAGTTCGGGATCATCCTGCGCGGCTGCGCCGAGGAGCAGGCGGTCGGGCTGGCCCAGAACCTCTGCGACTCCGTCGCGGCCGAACGCTTCGAGTGGGAGCACCGCGTGCACCGGGTCGGGGTGAGCATCGGGCTCGTCTCCCTCGGTCGGGAGAGCGGCACGGCCGCCGAGGTGCTGCGCGTCGCCGACAGCGCCTGCTACCTGGCCAAGGAGGCAGGCAGGGGTCGCCTGCACGTCGCGCACGGCGACGACGAGCGGGCGCGCAGGCGCCACGGAGAGCTCGGCTGGGTCCGACGCCTCCAGGACGTCATCGAGCATCACGAGGTCGTCCTGTGGGCGCAGCCGATCCTGCCCGCCCGCGCCGGCGAGGACCTGCCGAGCCTCGAGATCCTGCTGCGCCTCCAGGACGACACGGGACGCCTCGCAGCGCCCGGGGAGTTCCTGCCGGCCGCGGAGCGCTACCAGATGGCCGGGGCCCTCGACCGGGTGGTGGTCGAGTCGACCCTCCGCTGGTTCGCCGAACGGCCCCAGGTGCTGGCGCAGATCAGGACCTGCTCGATCAACCTCTCCGGCGACAGCGTGGGCGACAGCGAGACGATGACCTTCATCGACGGTCTGTTCGACGAGCTCGGCCTGGACGGCGAGCACTTCTGCTTCGAGGTGACCGAGACCGCCGTCATCGCGGACCTGGAGGACACCAGCCGGTTCCTCGGGACGCTCAGGGCTCGTGGCTGCCAGGTGGCCCTCGACGACTTCGGCGTCGGCCTGTCCTCGTTCAGCTACCTGCGCACCCTCCCGGTGGACGTGCTGAAGATCGACGGGACCTTCGTGCGCCGGGTCCGCGAGGATCCGGTCGACGAGGTCATGGTGCGCTCGATCCACCAAGTGGGTCACCTGCTCGGCAAGCGGACCGTCGCGGAGTACGTCGAGAACGACGAGATCCGTCGGGCCGTCACCGAGATCGGGGTGGACCTGCTCCAGGGCTTCGGCGTCGGCCGTCCCGGCCCCCTCGCGCAGGTGATCGAGGAGCTGCTCGGTGCCGACCTCGCCGGATCGACCACCGAGGACGACGCGGCGAGGGGTTGAGCCGCGGACAGGAGCAGGCTCCGGCCGCCAGCCTTTGGTGCGGGCTCGCGCAGTTAGCCGTTGAAGAGTCCGCCGAGGCCTCCGCCGGAGCTGCTCGTCGAGCCCTTGTGCTCGCCCTCCACGACGGACTCGCTCGGCTGGACGAGCACGTACCCCTGTCCGCCGAAGGCCATCTGGAACATCTCCCCTGTCCCCCCACGGATCAGCGAGGACAGTCCGCCCGTGTCCATCCGGATGTCCATCGACACCCCGGAGGTCCACAGCACGACGGCCTGCGCATCGGCGAAGGTCGGCGCGGAGGCCACGTCGAGGGCGACCGGATCGCCCTTCGTCGTCACCGCCACGTAGCCGGTACCGCGCAGGGAGACGTTGTAGAGGCCTCCGGTCATCGCGCCGCCCCTGGCCGAGATGCGGTGGATGTCCCACGCGATCGAGGAGGAGAAGGCCAGCACGTTGTTCCCGTTCACCGAGATCGCGTCGTTCTCGAGGTACATGACCTGGATCTCGCTCGCCCGGTCCGCGAGGAACATCTCGCCCTGGCCCGTGCACTGCATGAGGTCGACCCCTTCGCCCGTCACCGCGGACTTGAGCATCTTGCCGAGCCCTCCGGAGCCCTTGTTCTGGAAGGTCACCGCACCCTGGTAGGCGACCATCGAGCCGGTCCGCGCCCAGACGGGCCCGTAGCCCATCTGCACCTTGAGCAGCTTCTTGTTCTGCAGCGAGAACGGGTCGGGCGAGGCGTTCTCGCTGAACTCGGTGAAGAGTGAACCGTGGATC
>NZ_JBFHHB010000070.1:0-13447 GCF_041597215.1 Actinotalea sp. | reverse complement strand
GTGGGACCCTTCCGTCCCGGTGTCGTGCAGCTCGTCCCAGGCGACGTCGTGCTCGGTCCAGTCCGTGATCGCCCCGGCGGAGACGTGCACGACGGCGAGCCGCGCCGCACGTCCCCAGCTGTGGGCCATCTGACGGTCGGCCCCCACCGGGATGCAGATGACGAGGTCCTTCGCGGTCATGGCGGGCTCCTGGGGCAGCGGTCGGGCGGGCAGGTCCAGCCTGCCATGCGGGCGGCGGGGACCCGGGGGACCAGCCTCGCGCACGGCAGGAATCAGACGGCGAACGGCACCCCGCACCTCAGGATCACGTTGGAGTAGGCGGTGTCCTCACCTGTCCTGACCACCAGGTGTGCCGTGTTGACCATCGCCTTGAAGTCGAGGTGGTCGATCCGCTCGGCAGGTGCGTCGAGACGCTCGTCGACCCATGCCCCGGCCGGCCAGTCGTCGGCCGGAGCGCTCACCCACGCGTGCTCGACGACCATCTCCGCCACCAGGGCGTCGAGCACGCTGGTGAACGACGGCTGGCCGTACACGAGCGCCAGGTCCACGACCGGCACGTGCGAGGCGACCGGAAGTCCCGCGTCGGCCACGACGAGCAGATCGGTGTGCCCGAGCCGCGCGAGGTGGCCCGAGAGCGGGGCGTTGATGATTCCGTGACGCTTCATGGCAGAGGATCGTCCTTCCAGGGGTAGGACGCCTGGGCTCCCAGGCGTTGGACCGAGTACGCAGCGACACGGGTGGCCGTCAGGGCCGCCTCCTCGACCGAGTTGCCTCGTGCGAGGCCGACCGCGAGGGCTCCGACGAAGGCGTCGCCCGCGCCGGTGGAGTCGCGGGCCTCCACGGTGCGGGCCGGGAGGGACCAGGATCGTCCCGCCTCCACCCCGAGGACGCCGGCTGCGCCGAGAGTGATGACCACGGAGCGGATCCCGAGCTCTGCAAGGCGTGCGGCGGAGCGGGCGGGGGAGTCGTCCGTCCCCGCCCCGAGCAGGATCGCCGCCTCGTGCTCGTTGACGACGAGCGGGTCCGCCAGGCGGAGGGTCTCGACCGGCAGGGTGCAGGCGGGGGCGACGTTGAGCACCACGCGGCGCCCGGCGGCGGAGGCGAGCTCGGCCGCGCGGCACACGGCGTCGAGCGGGATCTCGGCCTGCAGGACGCAGACCCGTGCGCCGGCGATGACGAGCGAGGCCCGCTCGACCGCCTGGACGCTGACCGAGGCGTTCGCGCCGGGGATGACGACGATGCTGTTCTCACCGTCGTCGGCGACGGTCACCACCGCGAGTCCCGTCGGCCCGGGCTCGACGGCGAGCTGCGAGAGGTCGACGCCGGCGACGCGGAGCTCGCCGAGCGCGACCTCGGCGTAGGGGTCGCTCCCGACCGCGCCGATCATCGCCGTGCTCGCACCGAGGCGAGCCGCGGCCACGGCCTGGTTTGCTCCCTTGCCCCCCGCGAGCACCGAGCTGCGGGTGCCGAGCAGGGTCTCGCCGGGGTGCGGGTGTCGCACGACCTCGAGGAGGAGGTCGGCGTTGACCGAACCCACGACGACGATGTCGTGGTCCATGCGTCTCCTTCGTCACAGGTTGGTCACGGTAGTTGACACCGTCAGTGCCTGCTCCGTACCTTGATGCTACTTCATTCAACGCGGAATGTATATTCAGGAGTTCAGGTGGCGATCATCTCCACGGCGACCGAGGGCGCGACCGCGCCCGAAGGCTGTCTGCTCGCCATCGACCAGGGCACCACCAACACGAAGGCCGCCCTGGTCGACCCTACGACCGGCGCGATCCTCGTGTCCGCGTCCCGACCGCTCGGCATCTCGTTCCCCGTTCCCGGCGCCGTCGAGCAGGACGCCGAGGAGCTCTGGGCGGCGACGCTCGCTGCCGTCGAGGAGTGCCTCCGGGGGTCGGCCCTGCGTTGCCTCGGCATCGCGATCTCCAACCAGCGCGAGTCCGTCGTCACCTGGGATCGCCGGACGGGTGCCGCGATCGGCCCCGTGCTCGGCTGGCAGGACGCCCGGACCGCCGCGTGGTGCGCAGACCTCGCCGCAGCACGGCCCGACGCGGCCGAGCTCGTGCGTTCGCGCTCGGGCCTGTCGCTCGACCCGATGTTCTCCGCTCCGAAGATGCGCTGGGCGCTCGACTCCGCCGTGGCCGCGGGCATCGACCCTGCGGACGTGCTCCTGGGGACGGTGGACTCCTGGCTCGTGCACCGCCTCACGGGCGAGCACGCGACCGACGTGGGAAACGCCTCGCGCACTCTCCTGCTGGACCTCGGGTCCCTGGAGTGGGACGCGGATCTGCTCGAGCTGTTCGGGATCCCCCGGGCGAACCTCCCCGAGGTCAGGGCGTCCGACGCCGGGTTCGGTCGCACCGTGGGCACAGGTCTGCTCCCAGCAGGGATCCCCGTGGTGGCCGTGCTCGCGGACTCCCACGCCGCGCTCTTCCACCACCGGTGCACCGTCCCCGGCACCGGCAAGGTCACCTTCGGCACGGGCTCGTCCGTGATGACTCCTGCTGCCGGACCGGACCTCGCCCCGCAGGGCATCGCCACGACGGTCGCCTGGAGCATCGGCGGAGTCGTGACCTACGCGCGGGAGGGGAACATCGTCGCGAGCGGTTCGGCCCTCGACTGGATGGCCAGGACCCTGGGGGCACCGGCCGGGGTGTCGGGCGGCGCCTTCCTCACCGAGCTCGCCGCCGCCGTCCCGGATGCCGCCGGCGTCGCCTTCGTCCCCGCCTTCACCGGTCTGGCCGCTCCCTACATGGATCGCGCCGCGACGGGTCTGCTCGCCGGGGTGACCGCGGGGACGACCCGCGAGCACCTGGCCCGGGCAGCTCTCGAGGGGGTCGCGCACCAGGTCGCGGACGTCGTGGAGGCCATCGAGTCCGACGGCATGGCCCGGATCGAGACCCTGCACGCCGACGGTGGCGCCACTGCGTCCATGCTGCTCATGCAGCTGCAGGCCGATCTGCTGGGCCGCCCGCTCCTGGTCGCCGATGCCCCCGAGGCGTCGGCGCTGGGGGTCGCGCTCCTCGCGGCCCGGACCCTCGGTCGTGATCCCTGGGAGCCCGAGCCCGGTACGAGCGTCGATCCCGATCCCGATCTCGGCGAGCGGTCCGCGCGACGCCGCAGGTGGTCACAGGCCGTCGCCCGCTCGCGGGGTCGCGCCGTGGTCCAGGACTGACCGCCAGCCCCACCCGAAGCGTTCCGGCCCGCCGGTGCACACCTCGAAGGAGAGGGAATGTCGACGAAGACAGAAGAACGATCGGTCCCGCTGTGGCGGCGACCTCGAGTGATCGGCGCCGTGGTCACGGTGGGCGTCCTTGCGGCTGCCGTCGCCGGGACCACGTTCGTGGACACGAGCTCACAGGAGGTGGCGGCCGACACCGCCGTCGAGTACGCGGACCTCAACTACGAGACCGTCGTCGTCCCGGCGGTGACCGAGAGCGCGCAGCCTCTCGACGCACTGCTCGCGGGCCTCGTCGTCGACGCGGACGCCACGGGCGAGGAGTTCGGCAACCGCGAGGACGCCGCCAAGCCGTACAGCTTCGCGACGGAGGTCACCGGCACGGTGACCGAGGGGAAGTTCGGCGAGGTCGGCCTCGACGTCGCGGGGGTTCCCGCGGGGCTCACCGTCGGCATCGGCGTCCCGCCCCTCGGTTCCACCACGGCCATCCGGGATGCGGGGACCGACCTGACCTTCGGCGACTTCGTCAACCAGACCGAGTACCAGAACGTCGCGATCGAGCTGAACAAGAAGATCGCGGAGTCGGTCTTCGGATCGCTCGACCCGGCGAGCCTCGCCGGCAAGCAGGTGCACGTCGTGGGCGCGTTCACCTGGGTGTCCAAGACCGGGGGCGAGATCGACCACGTGACGATCCTCCCGGTCACGCTCGAGGTCGTCTCATGAGCGTCACGGCCGAGGCCACCGACGTCGTCATGCGGGCGAGTGGCGTCACGAAGGTCTACGGCGGTACGCACGCCCTGCGCGGGGTGGACTTCGAGGTGCGCCGCGGTCAGGTGACAGCCCTCATCGGCGAGAACGGCGCCGGCAAGTCGACGCTCATGAAGATCCTCGCGGGGGTCGAGACGCCGACCACGGGCACGATCGAGCTGGACGGCCGACCGGTCGCCTTCCGCTCCCCGTCCGAGGCGGTCGAGCACGGCGTGGCGATCATCCACCAGGAGCTCAACCTCTGCCCGAACCTGTCGATCGCCGACAACATCTTCGTCGGTCGGGAACGTCGCAAGGGCGTGTTCGTCGACTACGCCGCGCAGCGCCAGGACGCCATCGACCTCCTCGCCCATCTCGAGGAGCCGATCGACCCGAAGACCCTCGTCGGCGACCTCCGCCTCGGCCAGCAGCAACTGGTCGAGATCGCCAGGGCCCTGAGCGAGGACGCCCGGGTGCTCATCATGGACGAGCCGACCTCCGCGCTCTCGGCCGTCGAGGTCCACGTGCTGTTCCGGGTCATCCGCGAGCTCACGGCACGCGGGGTGTCCATCATCTACATCTCGCACCACCTCGACGAGTGCATGGAGCTCGCGCACGACGCCGTGATCCTGCGCGACGGCGATGTCGTGGCCCAGGCGCCGATGGCCGAGGTCGACCTCGCCTGGATCGTCTCGAAGATGGTCGGCCGGGACGAGGGCGCGCTGTTCTCCGCGATGGCGCACGACCCAGGTTCCCCCGTCCTCGAGATCGCCGACGTGATCGTCGCCGACCCGGACAGCCCCGAACGGCTTGCGGTGCGTGGGGTGAGCCTGACCGTCCACGCCGGCGAGGTCGTGGGCATCTACGGGCTCATGGGGGCGGGGCGGACCGAGCTGCTCGAGGCGCTCGCCGGGCGCAACGCCGTGCTCGGCGGGACGATCACGCTGGACGGGAGGGACCTCACGGGGGAGAGCGTCCAGGACCGGATCGCCGCGGGGTTGATCCTGGTCCCGGAGGACCGGCAGCGGGACGGCTTGGTCCCGTCCCTCTCGGTCGGCCGCAACCTCTCGCTCGCCGCGGTGCAGCGCTTCGTCCGCGGGCCCTTCGTCCGCCGGATGGCCGAGCGGAGCGAGGTGGACGAGACCGCGCAGAAGGTGCGGGTCAAGGCAGCCAGCCAGGACGCGCCCATCAACTCCCTCAGCGGCGGCAACCAGCAGAAGGTCGTCATCGGCCGGGCCCTGATGACCCGGCCCCGGGTGCTCGTCCTGGACGAGCCGACGCGGGGCATCGACGTCGGCGCCAAGGCGGACATCTTCGCCCTGATGGCGGCCGAGGCGCGGACCGGCATCGGGGTGCTCTTCGCGACCTCCGAGGTCAGCGAGGTCCTGCACGCCTGCGACCGGATCGTCGTCATGGCACGCGGACAGGTGTCGGCAGTGCTCGACCCCCGTACCACCACCAGAGAACAGCTGATGGCGGCCTCGGACATCTCGTCCGCCGCCCCGACCACCGAGGACGAGTGACATGGCCACCACCACGGCACCAAGGACGGTGCGTCCTTCGCCCGCCGAAGAGACCAAGCGGACGGTCGGGGAGTTCCTGCTCGATCAGCGGGCCTTCGTCGCCCTCATCGTCCTGGTGATCATCTTCTCGTTCCTCTCGGACGCGTTCCTCACGCCGACGAACCTCATCACGATGACCAAGCACGTCGCCTACAACGGGATCCTGGCGATGGGCATGCTGCTCGTCATCATCACCGGAGGCATCGACCTCTCGATCGGATCGATCGTCGGCCTCTCGGGCATCGTCGCGGGCGTCCTGCTCCAGGGTTGGGACCTCTCGCTGTTCGACGCCACCGCCTACCCGGCCGTATGGGTCGTCATCATCGCAGCGCTCGCGGTGGGCGCTCTGGTCGGGCTCCTCAACGGCATCCTCATCACGAGGTTCAACGTCGCGCCGTTCATCGCGACCCTCGGGACGCTGTACATCGCCCGCGGCGCGGCGCTGCTGATCTCGGACGGTTCGACCTTCCCGCGGCTCCAGGGCGACCCGTCGCTCGGCAACACGGGCTTCAACTTCCTCGGCACCGGCAGGCCCCTGGGGATCCCGACCGCCATCTGGATCATGGTGCTGTTCGCCGTGGTCATCGCGGTACTGGTCACCAGGACCCCCTTCGGTCGCTGGCTCTACGCCACCGGCGGGAACGAGCGCGCTGCCCAGCTCGGTGGCGTGCCCGTCCGGTCGGTGAAGGTGCGGGTCTACGTGATCTCCGGGATCTGCGCGGCGATGGCAGGGCTCATCATCGCCTCGGAGCTCACCTCGGCCGCGCCCCAGACGGGCACCACCTTCGAGCTCAACGCGATCGCTGCGGTGGTCATCGGTGGGGCTTCGCTCTCCGGTGGTCGCGGCACGGTCAAGGGCGCCCTCATCGGTGCCTTCGTCATCGGCTTCCTCTCTGACGGACTCGTCATGGTCGGCGTCTCGAGCTTCTGGCAGACGGTGATCAAGGGTCTGGTCATCGTCCTCGCGGTGATGCTCGACCAGGGTCAGCAGAGATTGAAGAACGCACGCGCGGCCGCCGTCGCCGCACAGAGCGTCAAGCGCGAGCTGGCGGCACAACAGCCCTCGGCCCAGTGACGGGCCACGGGAACAACCCACCATGGAGGTAGACGGAATCATGCGACGCACACTCCGCAACGGCGCGGTGCTCGTGGCCGCGATCTCGGCCCTGGCGCTCGCCGGCTGCTCGAGCTCATCGGACGCAGGCGAGACGACCTCGCCGTCGCCCACGGCCGCCGAGACGACGGATGGTGGGGGCGAGGCCGGTGGCCTCATCGCCGTCATCACCCCGTCCCACTCGAACGTGTTCTTCAAGGCCGAGGCCGACGGTGCAGTGGCCAAGGCGGAGGAGCTGGGCTACACGGCCCAGTCCGACTCCCACGACGACGACCCGAACAAGCAGAGCGAGCTCATCGACTCGGCGATCTCCAACGGTGCGGTCGCGATCATCCTCGACAACGCCGGTGCCGACGTGACGATCGGTGCGGTCCAGAAGGCGACGGATGCCGGGATCCCGGTCTTCCTCATCGACCGGGAGATCAACGAGTCCGGGATCGCCAAGGCCCAGATCGTCTCGAACAACGCACAGGGCGCCGGCCTCGTCGGCGAGTCCTTCGTCGAGGCGATGGGCGGCAAGGGGCGCTACATCGAGCTCACCGGCCGTGCCACGGACACGAACGCCGCCGTGCGTTCGGACGCGTACCACGCGGTGATCGACCAGTACGCCGACATGGAGATGGTCGCGCAGGACACCGCCAACTGGGACCAGCAGGAGGCGTTCACGAAGATCGAGACGCTGCTCCAGGCCGACTCGGACATCCAGGGCATCATCGCCGGCAACGACACGATGGCGCTGGGTGCCGTCGCCGCCGTCGACGCGGCGGGCCTGACCGGCAAGGTGATCGTCGCAGGGTTCGACGGAAGCCCCGATGCTGCGGCCGCCATCAAGGCGGGCACGATGCTGTCGACCGGTCTCCAGCCGGCCGTCGCCATCGCCCAGCTCGCCGTCGAGCAGGCGGACCTGTTCATCCGGACCGGTGACACCGGTGCCCCGGAGAAGCAGTCCGTGGACTGCGTGCTGATCGACAAGTCGAACGTGGACCGCTACACGCTGTTCGCGATCGAGTGAGCCCAGGTCCGGCCCGGGCGAGTGAGCCCGGGCCGGACCACCACCTGTGGCCGAACGATCGCCACAACGTCCCGCCGCACGGCCCCGCTGCCCCGCGCGTGGGCGGCTCCGACCCCTACGCATGCCGCCTTCCGGTGTGCCGAGGGCGCCGCCCTGTTAGTGTGTGTTGCATCAACGATCGGAGATGAATAGAAATGTCAGAGTATCCGCGGTTCGGAGCAGGGTTGTGGCACTTCGCGAGCTACCTCGACCGGTACGCCACGGACGGGTACGCCCCGCCGGTGTCCACGATCGAGCAGATCGCCCGCGCCGGAGCCGTCGGCGACCTGTCGGTGGTCGACGTCCCGTACCCGTTCACCGAGGGCGTCACGGTCGAGGACGTGAAGGCGGCACTCGCCGAGCACGGGCTCGAGGCGATCGGCGTCACCCCGGAGATCTACATGCGGCGCTTCAGCAAGGGCGCCTTCACCAACCCCGACGCGGCCGTCCGAGCCGAGGCGCTCGCCTTCCTCAACGAGGCTGCCGACGTCGTCCGCGCGCTGGGTGCGAAGTACCTCAAGGTCTGGCCCGGTCAGGACGGCTGGGACTACCCCTTCCAGGTCAACCACCACGACCAGTGGGAGCTCGCCGTGTCCGGCATGCGCGAGCTCGCTCAGGCGAACGCGGACCTCAAGATCGTCATCGAGTACAAGCCCCGCGAGCCGCGCAACAAGATGTTCTGGGACTCGGCGGCCAAGACTGCGCTCGGCATCAAGGCGATGGGTGTGGACAACGTCGGGGTGCTGCTGGACTTCGGCCACGCGCTGTACGGCGGGGAGTCCCCGGCCGCGGCTGCCCAGCTCCTCATCGACCACGGCCTGCTCTGGGGCATGGACGTCAACGACAACCTGCGCGGCTGGGACGACGACATGGTCGTCGGCACCGTTCACCCCGTCGAGGTCTTCGAGTTCTTCTACACGCTGAAGATCAACAACTGGGAGGGTGTCTGGCAGCTCGACCAGTTCCCGTTCCGCGAGGACACCGTCGAGGCGGCCAAGCTGTCGATCCGCTTCCTCAAGGGGCTGCACCGGGCTCTCGAGGAGATGGACATGGACGCGCTGCGCGAGGCCCAGGCCCGCCAGGACGCGATGGGGGCGCAGAAGCTCGTGCAGGACGTGCTCTTCAGCTGCCTTCGGGACGAGCCGTGACGGTCGAGGAGGACCTGGTCCCGCAGGTCGATCCCGATGCCGTTCCGTCGGACACGTTGACGGTGCTCGGCCGCGTTCCCGAGGGTGCCACCCGTGAGGAGGCGGTCGCGCATCTCGCCGAGGCAGCTCGCCTGGTCCGGCGCCGTGACCTGCAGATGGTCCGCGCCGCCGGTCTCGGGCACATCGGCGGGGAGTTCTCCGTCATCGACGTCCTCGTCACCCTGTACCTGCACGCGATGAACGTCACCCCGGAGCGCCTCGACGACCCGGACCGTGACCGCTTCATCCTGTCCAAGGGCCACGCCGCCGCTGCGCTCTACACGACCCTCGCGATGGCCGGGTTCCTCCCGCAGGATCAGCTGCGCACGTTCATGCAGCCGCTGTCGATGCTCAACGGGCACCCCGCACGCACGAAGATCGCAGCGGTCGAGGCCAGCACCGGCCCGCTCGGCCACGGACTGCCGATCGCCGTCGGCACCGCCTTCGCCGGCAAGCTCGACGGCTCTCCGCGGCGCACCTTCGTGGTGACCGGCGACGGAGAGCTGCAGGAGGGCTCGAACTGGGAGGCCCTCATGACGGCAGGCAACCACGGGCTCGACCACCTGTGCGTCGTCATCGACCGCAACAGGCTCCAGCAGGGTGCGCGGGTCGAGGACACGAACGACCTCGAGCCGCTCGCCGACAAGCTCCGTGCCTTCGGCATGGAGGTGGTCGAGGTCTCGGGCCACGATCACGGAGCGTTGCTCGACGTCTTCGCTGCCGTCCCGGCACGCTCGGGCAAGCCGACAGCAGTCATCGCGAACACGATGAAGGGGCACCCGATCTCCTTCATGTCCGACAACGTCGCCTGGCACCACAAGGTGCCGTCCGCCGACCAGGTGGACCAGGCGCTGGCCGAGCTGGAGGCGAAGTGAGCACCACGACAGCACCCGCCCAGGTCCTGCACGACTGCAGGGACGCGTGGGTCGCCACCCTCATCGAGCTGGCCGAGGCCGATCCGCGGATCGTCGCCGTCGTCAACGACTCGGTCGGGTCCTCCAAGCTCGGGCCGTTCCAGGACCGCTTCGGCCAGCGCCTGGTGAACGTCGGTATCGCCGAGCAGGACATGGTCGGGGTCGGCGCGGGCCTGGCGAACGGCGGCAAGGTCCCGTTCGTCTCGGCAGCTGCCTGCTTCCTCACCGCCCGGGCGATGGAGCAGGTCAAGGTCGACGCCGCCTACTCCCAGCACCACATGGTCCTGGTGGGGCAGAGCCCCGGCATGGCCTACGGGGAGCTCGGCCCGACGCACCACTCGATCGAGGACCTCGCCTGGCTGCGGGTCATCCCCGGCCTCACGGTGATCGCACCGTGCGACCCGATCGAGACCGCGCAGGCCCTGCGCTGGGCCGCTGCTCATCACGGCCCCGTCTTCATCAGGGTCGCGCGGATGGGCGTTCCGGACGTCAATGCCGCGGACTACGAGTTCGTGCCGGGAAAGGCCGTCCTGCTGCGCCCAGGCAGCGACGTGACCCTCGCGGCGACCGGCACGGCCGTGCACCGGGCACTGGACGCCGCAGCGCTTCTCGCGGCCGAGGGGATCGACGCCCGCGTGCTCTCCGTGCCGACGATCAGTCCGCTCGACACCGAGGCGTTCGTCGCCGCGGCGCGCGAGACGGCGGGGATCGTCACGGCGGAGGAGGCGCTGACCTCCGGGCTCGGTGGTGCCGTCGCCGAGGCGCTCGCCACGCGGCACCCTGCCCCGATGCGGTTCATCGGGGCAACCACCTTCGCGCCCACGGGCTCCGTCGGGTGGCTGATGGAGCACTTCGGGATCACGGGGACGGGCATCGCCGCCGCGGCGAAGGACCTGCTCGGCAGGTGAGACGGGCAGGCCCGCCGCTCATCGGGCGGCGGGCCCCGCCGCACCGGACGATACGATCGGCCGGCGGTCCGGACGGGAGTCGGTTGGGACGAGCGTCACCATGAGGGAGAGTCAGATGGACGCGAGCGGGCGCTCAGGCGTGGTGAGCCAACGCTTCGGCCACTCCGACGACCAGATCCGGCTGATGGCCAAGATCGCCCGGATGTACCACGAGCGAGGGCTCCGTCAGTCGCAGATCGCCGACGAGCTCCACGTCTCGCAGCCGCGCGTCTCGCGCCTGCTCAAGCGGGCCCAGGAGATCGGCATCGTCCGCACCACCGTCGCCCTGCCCGCAGGCGTCCACACCGATCTCGAGGAGGCACTCGAGCGCGCCTACGGACTGCAGGAGGTCGTCGTCGTCGATGCGGGAGGCTCGGACGCCGACCTCAACCCTGCCCTCGGCGCGGCGACCGCCGTCTACCTGGAGACCACCCTGACCGGTGGGGACACGGTGGGGATCTCCTCGTGGTCGGCCACGCTCCTCGCCGCCGTCGAGGCCATGCGCTCGTCCCGCTCCTCGGTGGTGGACAGCGTGGTCCAGGTCGTCGGCGGGGTCGGCGACCCCCGGGTGCAGATGCAGGCGACACGCCTGATCGGTCGGTTCGCGGCGGCCACGGGCGCGGAGCCGGTCTTCATGCCGACTCCCGGCATGCTCGGCAGCGCCTCCGCGCGTGACACCCTGATGGCCGACCCGGCGGTCGCCGAGGTG
This sequence comes from Actinotalea sp., assembly GCF_041597215.1. Lineage (GTDB taxonomy): Bacteria > Actinomycetota > Actinomycetes > Actinomycetales > Cellulomonadaceae > Actinotalea. The sequence goes on along the minus strand of NZ_JBFHHB010000070.1, from coordinate 2,032 downwards.
GTCACCCTGTGGCCCCGGCTGACCATGGTGCTGGTCGGGATCGGCTCGCTCGAGCCGTCCCCCTTGCTGCGCGAGAGCGGCAACGCGATGGCCGAGGCCGACCAGACGCTCCTGCGGGAGGCCGGCGCCGTCGGCGACATCTGCCTGCGCTTCTTCGACGCCGAGGGTGAGCCGGTGCGCTCTGCAGTCGACGCGCGCGTGATCGGGATCGACCCGGAGCAGCTCCGGGAGATCCCGCGGCGGGTGGGCGTGGCCGGTGGCGAGCGCAAGCACTCCGCGATCCGGGCGGCCCTTCTCGGCGGCTGGGTCAACGTCCTGGTCACGGACCGCGAGGAGGCCGAGCGCCTGCTCGCCGACGCCCCTGACGCGAACCTCGGCAACGGGTCGGGCAGCCTGAACCCCTGAGCAGTCCCGCGCCCACGTCCGCAGCCTGGGCCCCCGGCGCGCGGAGGAGGCGCGGCGCCTCAGTCCAGGAACAGCGCGCGCATCCGCCGTGTCGTGAAGGTCACGCCCAGCACGATCATCGCGACGTAGTACCCGACGTGCACCCACGTGCTGTGGTCCAGCGCCCCGGTGGTGAGCCCGCGGATCAGCTCCACCCCGTGCCACAGCGGCAGGGCCTGGATGAACCACTGGATGGCCTCGGGGTACACGGTGATCGGGTAGAACGTCGCCGAGAACAGGAACATGGGCAGCATGACGAAGTTGATCCAGTCCATCTGCTGGAAGGTGCTCATATAGCTCGTCACGGCCATGCCGATGCTGGCGAACCCGAAGGCGATGAGCACGACGGCCGGCAGGGTGAGGATCGCCGTCCACGACAGGTTCAGGCCCATGACCTGCATGACCGTCAGGAACCCTGTGGCGTACAGCACCCCGCGCAGCAGCGCGTAGCCGATCTCGCCGATCGCCACGTCGAGCGGGCCGAGGGAGGTCGCGAGCATCGCCTGGTAGAGCTTGCCGAAGTGCATCTTGAAGAAGACGTTCCAGGTTGAGTCGTACACGGCGCCGTTCATCGCCGAGACAGCGAGCAGTGCGGGGGCGATGTACGAGGCGTAGGAGATCGCGCGTCCGGAGTCCAGGGTGATGTCGCCGATGTACGAGCCGAGGCCCACGCCCATGGCCAGCAGGTAGAAGACCGGTTCGAAGAAGCCGGAGACGATGACCACCCAGGTGCTCGACCGGGCGGCCAGCAGCCCGCGGCCCAGCACCGCGGTCGCGTTCCCCGCGTACAGGGAGCGGACCCCGCCCGAGCGGGAGGTCTCCGGGGCGCGCGTCGAGGCGCTCATCCGCGCATCCTGCCGACGAAGGCGCGTCGCGCGAGCAGCCAGCCGCCGATCACCAGCGCAGCGAGCACCCCCGTGTGCACCGCGAGCATCCCGCCCGAGACGGGGGACCCGTAGGAGAGCCAGCGACCGAGCTCGCTCGCGTGCCACAACGGGGAGATCCAGCCGATCCAGTGCAGCCACACGGGGAGCGTGGACAGCGGGTAGAAGGTGCCGGAGAACAGGAACATCGGGGTGAAGACGAAGCGCTGGACCGCGGCGAACTGGCCGGCGTCGTCCTTGAGGCTCGCGGCGTAGGCCAGTAGCGGCAGGCCGAAGGCCATCCCGCCGAGCAGGCCGACGAGGGGAAGGGTGAGGACCGCGACGGGGGAGCCGAGCGCGCCGAACGCGGCGATCGCCGCCGCGTAGGCCACGGTCACGAAGGCCATCCGGGCGGCGACGGCCAGCACGAGTCCCTCGACCACCTGCTCGGGCGCCACGGGGGAGGCGTTCATCCCCCAGAACACCCGTCGCCACTTGAACCCCGCCATGATCGTGTAGGTGAACTCCTCGGTGCTCACGCTGATCGCCGCGGTCGCGAGCAGGGCCGGGGCGACGAAGACGACGTACGGCACCGGCCCGTCCGGCCCGAAGCCCACGGGCACGTCGAGGAAGCTGGCGAGGCCCAGCCCGAGGCCGAGCAGGTACAGCAGGGGGTTGCCGATCCCGCCGATGAGGATCGTCCAGCCGTAGGAGCGCATCGCGCG
>NZ_JBFHHB010000069.1:0-13452 GCF_041597215.1 Actinotalea sp. | reverse complement strand
CTCAGCTCGAGCGTGCACGGGCACGAGGCCGGGTACATCTCCGCCGTCCTCTTCCTGGTCCCCGGGTTCCCGCTCGTGACCGGTGCGTTGGACCTCGCCAAGCTGGACTTCTCCGCAGGGGTCGCGAGAACTGCGTACGCCCTGATGATCCTCACCTCGGCCGGCCTGTCGGTGTGGGCCGTGTCGTGGATGGTCGGTCTGTCACCCGACCCGGTGCCGCCTGCCGAGCTGCCGTGGGTCCTCACCTTCGTCTTCCGCCTGCTCGCGGGCTGGTTCGGCGTGCTGGGGTTCGCCCTGATGTTCAACTCGCCGTGGAGGATGGCCATCGGCGCGGCGACCATCGGGATGATCGCCAACACCCTTCGTCTCGAGCTCGCGTCCGCCGGCATGGCGATCCAGGCCGCGACGATGATCGCGACCTTCTGCGTCGGGCTGATGGCGGCCGTCGTCGCACCGCGGCTCAAGGTCCCGCGCATCACCATCTCGGTCCCGGCCGTGGTGATCATGGTCCCGGGCGCCGCCGCGTACCGCTCGCTCTTCGGTCTCAACAACGGGGACGTCGACCTCGCGGTGACCAACGGGGCCACCGCGGTGTTCGTCATCATCTCGATCGCCGTCGGGCTCGCCGCCGGACGGATCGTCACCGACCGGGCCTGGGCCTACGAGCGCGGCTGACCCGCGCCGGCCGCTTTGCTCCGGGCTCGTACGGGCGGGTACCCTGCACTGCACCACTGGAGACGTCGCATAGCCAGGCCTAGTGCGCGACCCTGCTAAGGTCGTGAAGGGGCAACCCTTCCGTGGGTTCAAATCCCACCGTCTCCGCCCCGAGGGGGCTGCACGGCCCCCGTAGCCCGAACGAAGGAACCCCTCCCGGGGCACACCGGTGAGGGGTTTCCTGCCGTCCGGGGTCTCCTGCCCTCCGGGGTCAGCGATCGGCCGCCGGCCGTCGGGAACGCGGCCGGCGCGGGGGCTTGGGCGGGAGCGACCGGGCCACCTCGACCGCCTGCGCGACCCACCGGTCCAGCACCGTCTCGTCGGCCAGGTCCGCAGCCGGGACGACCATGAACCCGGTCATCGTCCTGCCGTGCATGTGCATCTCGCGCGCACCGCGCGCCTGCGCCTCGTCGTGCCCGTCCGGTCCGACGCGGATCATCAGTCCGTCCCCCGTCATCCCGCAGGCCATGTGGTCGTCGACCATGAAGGCCAGACCGCCGAACATCGCCTTCTCCTCGGCAGGGGCGTGCTCGGCGAGGGCCGAGCGGACCCGTGCGGCGAGGGACTCGTCGTAGACCATCGGTCGATCGTGCGCCCGTGGAGCAGTCGGCGCCAGCGGTCGGCCCGCCACGCCTCAAGTCCGCCCGGATCCTGTCGATGGGATCGATACCAGCGGTGGGGGCAGCGGCACATGACCATGTGCCGTCGGGGGCTGAACGGGGACAGGGTCATGAGCGGTGCTCGCGGACGTCGGCGGGGCGAAGGCGCCCAGGACGCGCGTGCGCCCTGGGCGCTCACCGCGGTCGGGATTCTCACGGTGGTGGCCTTCGCCACGCTGATGGGGCGGGAGAGCTCGGGTATCGAGTGGTTCCGGGACGCCCTCCTCTACAACGTCCCCTACCTCGCAGGGGTCGGCACGCTGACGTGGAGGGCACGCAGGGAGCGTCGCCGCGGTCGGGAGTGGATCGCGTGGGGGCTGCTCGCCGCTGCGCTGGCGACCGGCCTCCTCGGCAACGTCTACTACACGGCGGTGCTCGGTCCGATGGCCGAGCCGCCCTATCCCTCCATCGCCGATGGGACGTACCTGCTGTTCTACCCCTTGGTCTACGTGGCCGTGATCCGGCTGCTGAGGTCGAAGGTCGCCACCTGGTACCGCAGCGTCTGGCTCGACGGCGTGATCGCCGCCCTGGTCCTCATCGCGCTCGGGACGCAGTTCGCGCTCCAGCCGATGCTCGCCGGGCACGAGGACCGGACGGTCGTCGCCCTGGTCAACCTCGCCTACCCGACCGGGGACCTCCTCCTCCTCGCCATCCTCGCGGGCTCGGTGATCCTGCTCGGCTTCCGTGTGGAGCGCTCCTGGGCGGCGCTGGCCCTCGGGCTCGCCATCACGGCTGTCGCGGACGGCGCGTTCGCGGTCCTCGACTCCCGCGGTGTGTACGTCGAGGGCAGCTCGATCGATCTCGTGTACATCAGCGGGGCCTTCCTCGTCGCTCTCGCGGCGGTGGTCGACAGCGAGCGGCCGTCCCCGCGGTTGACGAGGATGGACGGCTCGCCCCGGACGAGGTGGGCGCTGATCGGCGCCCCGGTCACCGGCTCCCTCGTCGGCCTCGCCCTGCTCGCGCCCGTCGACTCCTGGCCGATCTCCCCGTTGACCCGGTGGCTCGCGCTCGCCGCGCTGTTCGTCTCGAGTGTGCGCACGGTGGTCACCTACCGTGAGGCGGTCGCGTTGAACGGAGCGCGGCAGGAGGCGAGGACCGATGAGCTGACCGGCCTGGTCAACCGCCGAGGCTTCACCCAGAGCGCTCCTGCCCTGCTCCACGCGGCTCTCGCCGACCGGACCCCCGGGCGAGGGTGCGCCGCGCTGCTCCTGCTCGACCTCGACGGGTTCAAGGAGGTCAACGACAGCCTCGGGCATGCGGCAGGTGACCAGCTCCTGGCCGCCCTGGCCTCCCGGCTCACCGGGTCCCTGCGCGGCCCGACCGACCTCCTGGCTCGACTGGGAGGCGACGAGTTCGCGCTCCTGCTCCCGGGTGCCGACCACGCCGGTGCGCGCGTCGCGGCAGCTCGCGTGCACGCCGCCATGGAGGAGTCGATCACCGTGGACGACGTCGCGATCCACGCCTCGGGCAGCATCGGGATCGCCCTCGCGCCGGACCACGGAGTGGATGTCCCGCTGCTGCTCCGCCGTGCGGACATCGCGATGTACCGGGCGAAGACCGAGCGCATCGGGATCGCCCTGTACGACAGCGCCCATGCCGATCCCGACGGCGAGGACCGGCTCCAGCGGGTCGTCGAGGTGCGTGCCGCCCTCGAGGCCGGCGAGATCGAGGCGTTCTACCAGCCCAAGATCGACCTGGCCTCCGGGCGTGCGACCGGGGTCGAGGCCCTGGCGCGCTGGAACTCCCCCGTGCACGGCGTCCTGGGCCCGGAGAGCTTCATCCCGCTCCTGGAGAGCGCGGGTCTCATGACGCAGCTCACCACCACGATCCTGGCGCAGGCGCTCGAGAACGCCCGCCGGTGGGAGCTGGACGGCGAGCAGCTCGTGGTCTCGGTGAACCTGCCTCCGTCGGCTGTCGTCGACGAGCTGCTCCCCGCCCGGGTGCGCGAGCTGCTGGCCAGGTACCAGGTGGCCCCGAGCCGTCTGCAGCTGGAGATCACCGAGGAGTCCCTGCTCGGTGACCGCACCCGAGCGCGCGCCGTCCTGGCGGAGCTGCGCGCGGCCGGGGTGTCCGTCGCGATCGACGACTACGGGACGGGCTACTCCTCGCTCGCGTACCTGCGAGAGCTGCCCGTCGACGAGCTCAAGCTCGACAAGGCGTTCGTCCTTCCGATGGGGCAGGACCCCCGCGCCGCGGCCATCGTCCGATCGACCATCGATCTCGCCCACGCGCTCGGGCTGCGCATCGTCGCCGAGGGGGTCGAGGATGCCACCGCCGCGACGGAGCTCACCTCGTTCGGCTGCGACACCGCTCAGGGCTACCACTTCGCCCGGGCCCTTCCCGCGGCCGAGGTCGGCGGGTGGCTCGCGACGAGGCGGGCCGACGAGGTCCCCCTCGGCGTGCTGCCCTGACCGCGCGGGCGGTAGGCGCCCGGCGGGCTCCCGCCGCGACGGGCGAACGAGCCCAGGGTCGGAGGCGAGGCGCTGGGCGGGCGCCGGCGACCCAGGGCAGGATGGGGCGATGACCACCTCTGCGGACGACGGCGCCCGGACCGACGGGCTTCCCCCCGGCCAGGCCTGGGTCGGCGAGACCGGGACCGGACGGTTCGCCCACGAGGTCAGGGCCGGTCGGCATGTCTGGACGGCCGACGAGCCGGCCTCCGTCGGCGGGGACGACGCAGGTCCCGGGCCCTTCGACATGCTGCTCGCCGCCCTGGCGTCCTGCACCTCGATGACCTTGAGGATGTACGCCGAGCGCAAGGGCTGGCCGGTCGAGCGGATCGCCGTCCGCGCGCTGCGGGAGCGGGTGCAGGTGCCCTCGGCCAGCGGGAGCGGCACTCCCGTGATGGAGGACCGCTTCACCTGCGAGGTGGAGCTCGTCGGGGACCTCGACGAGCAGCAGCGGGAACGGATGCGGCAGATCGCGGATCGCTGCCCGGTGCACCGCACGCTCGAACGCGGGGCGGTGCTCGAGACCACGCTGGTGCCGGCGGGGGAGTGAGCCCGCTCTCGGCCCGTCGCGCGGCTGGTCACGGGCCGATTGGGCGTCAGCGCCCTTGGCCTGTATTCTTCTCGTCGGTCCTCGTGACCATGCGCCCGTAGCTCAACGGATAGAGCATCTGACTACGGATCAGAAGGTTGGGGGTTCGAATCCCTCCGGGCGCACCGAAGCATCCGCAGTGCTCCAGCCCCGGGCCGACCAGCCTGGGGCTGAGTCGTTCCCGGGCCGTGGTGCTGGACCGGTCAGCGGCCGGCGCACGTCGCGCTCGACGAACGGCGGGCAGGTGGCATGGTCAGTCCCCGCCGACCCGCATGTGGATCCGGTCGCCGGCGGCACTGAAGACGCTGATGATCTCGGCCGGAGCGTCACCGACCGCGCTGATGCTGTGCGGTACGAGCGTGTCGAACTCGGCGGCCTCGCCAGGCTCGAGGACGTGCTCGATCTCGTCGAGAAGCAGGCGGACCCTGCCGTTGAGCACGTAGAACCACTCGAAGCCGTCGTGGGTGCGCGGGGCGGGCGCCCGCAGCCTCGGGGGCATGGTGATCTTGTAGGACTGGACGGGGGCGTGCTCGGGCATCAGCGGGACGCTGGTCACCCCGTCGTGGCGCTCGGCCGCGCGGCGCACCCGCGGGTCGGGTCGATCGGCCGGCAGCAGGTCGTCGAGCCGGATACCGAGGTGCTGGGTCAACGGCACGAGCAGCTCGAGCGTCGCCTGCCGCTTGCCGGACTCGAGCCGCGAGAGCGTGCTGGCCGACATCTCTGCCCGGTCTGCGAGGTCCTGGAGGGTCCAGCCGTGCGCCTGCCGCGCCGAGCGGAGGCGGGGGCCGATCCGGGCGATCCGATTCTGGGCGGAGAAGTCGGGCATGCCGCATCTTGCCATTTTCGCAAAGGGGCTTGCAAGAACGGGGAGCGCGCACGCATCGTGTCGGCATGCACACACCTCAGTGGGACGCCGTGGTGATCGGTGGCTCGATCGCCGGCCTCAGCGCCGCCCAGATGCTCGGCCGCGCCCGCCGGGCCACCCTGGTGGTCGACGCCGGTGCGCCCCGCAACCGGTTCACGGCTCATATGCACGGCGTGCTCGGACACGACGGCTCGAGCCCGGCCGAGCTCCTCGCCCGCGGCCGTGCCGAGGTCGCCGGCTACGGGGTCGAGCTGCGGGAGGGCCGGGTCACCGAGCTCCGCGACGAGGGAGACGGCCTCGCGCTGCGACTGGCGGATGGCGAGCCGATCGCCACCCGTGCGGTGATCATCGCGACTGGTGTGGTGGACCGGCTGCCCGGGATAGAGGGCCTCGCCGACCGCTGGGGCCGCGACGTCCTGCACTGCCCGTACTGCCACGGCTTCGAGGTCGCGGACCGCCGGCTTGGCGTCATCGCGACGTCGCCGACGAGCGTGCACCAGATCGAGCTCGTGCGGCAGTGGAGCGAGGACGTGACCGCTTTCGTCGCCCTTGCCGGTCCGCTCGACGAGGCGACCTCCGCCGGGCTCGTGGCCCGCGGGATCCGGGTGGTCACGAGCCCCGTCCGCTCGGTGCAGGCCCGTGAGGGCATGCTCACCGGGTTGACCACCGAGGACGGGCAGCATGTCGCGCTCGACGCGGTGTTCACGGCTCCCGTGCCGGAGCTCGAGCTCGGGTTCGCCGACGGGATCGGGCTGGCCCGCGCCGACCAGCCCGGCGCGCCCCTGCTCGTCGACCCGATGGGGGTCACCAGCCACCCCCGCGTGTGGGCCGCCGGCAACGTGATCGCGCCCTACGGGAACGTCCCGCTGTCGATGGGCTCGGGCTCGATGGCGGGAGCCGGGGTCAATGCAGCGCTGGTCGCCGAGGACACCGCGCGCGCCGTGTCGGCGCGCCGCCACGAGCGCAACGCCGCGTGGGAGGCGAGGTACGCGCAGGTGGACGGCGTCTGGTCCGGCCGGGTCAACGCCATCGTCGCCACCGTCGTCGAGACCCTCCCGCCGGGCCGTGCTCTCGACGTCGGTTGCGGCGAGGGGGGCGATGCGGTGTGGCTGGCCGAGCACGGCTGGACCGTGACGGCCGTCGACGTGTCGGCCACGGCCGTCCGCCGCGCCACCGAGGCTGCACGGGCCCGGGGGCTCGGCGCCGGCCAGGTGGTCTTCGTCGAGGTGGACGCGGCCCTCGACGTTCCGCAGGGGGAGTTCGACCTCGTCACGGCGAGCTTCCTGCACTCCTGGGAACGGGACTTCCCCCGCATCCAGGTGCTCCGTTCGGCAGCCGCTCGCGTCGCTCCGGGCGGTCACCTGCTGGTCGTGTCGCACGCCGCACCGCCGCCGTGGGTCCGTGAGCTCCCGCCCGAGGCGCCGATCATGCGCGCCCCGCTCGAGGATCTCGCGCTCCTCGCGCTGCCGCCGCAGGAGTGGTCGGCCGAGCTCGTCGAGACCCGGGAGCGATCGGTCGTGGACCCGGACGGCAACCCGGCGATGCTCGACGACGGCGTGATCCTTCTCCGCAGGCTGGCGTGACGGGTGGGGCGGCCCTGATCAGGCCTCGTCCAGAGCCTGCTGAGTGCTGCTGGCTCCTGAGGCCGTACCTGCGGTTCGGTGCCCGGTGGAGCGGTGTTCGCAGGGCGTGCGCCGGAGGCGATCGCTGACGTCAATGCCCCGCGCATGCGGCAGTCGGCCTCACGGGGCCCCGACGGCCTCGCCCTCCAGCACGGCCACGTCGGCGCCGACGACGGCGCGCACGATCGCCTCGATCGCGAAGGCCGACGCCCGCCCGAGGTCGAGGTCGTCCGGCGAGAGCAGCCACTGCACCTGCAGCCCGTCCATGACCGCGAGGATGGCGGCCGCACCGACGTCGATCGTCTCGGGCTCCTCGACGCCGTGCTCGGCGCACACGACCCGGAAGGCGTTGGCGACCTCGCGGCGCAGGAAGTCGTAGCGCTCGCGGAAGTAGGGCTGTCCGGGGTGCCCCTCGGTGGTGGCCTCGGCCGACAGCACGGCGTACGCCTGGACGATCCCGGCCCGCTGCGCATTGCGGAGGGCGGTCTGCACCAGGTGGCGGAACAGGCCCATGCCGTCCGGGATGTGCTTGCCCTCGAGCTCCGCGACGTCGTCCTGGTCCCGGTGGACGAGCACCTCGAGCAGCAGCTGATGCTTCGAGCCGAAGTGGTGGAGCACCCCGGCATGGGTCATGCCGACCAGGTCGGCGATCTCCTGCAGGCTCCCGCTCGCGTACCCGCGCTTCCCGAAGACCTCGACGGCGGCGTCGAGGATCTCCCGGTGGCGGGCGAGCGTGGCGGGTCGCGACTTCACTGGGCGCCGTGCCACGTCTGTTCTCCTCTCGCCGGTCGAGGTCACGATTGAGCAACAACCGGGCCTCGACAGCCTATCGGTCCCTTGCATGTTACTGACTGGACGGTAAGTTAATCCTCGCACCCTCACAGCAGAGAGCGCACTGAGGGGTCGCGGCCGGACCGCGCCCCGCACACCGAAGGAGAAGCAATGAGGCTACGGTCCTCCCTCGTCACCCTGAGCGTCGCGACTGCGCTCGCGCTCGCCGGCTGCTCGTCGGGCTCGAGCGACTCATCCGACACAGGCGGCGCTGCCCCATCGGGCGCCGCCCTGACGATCGCCAAGCCGGACGGTGCGATCACCACCGAGTCGCACAACCCGTACCTGGGCGACTCGTCGGCATCGAAGTACGGCTACGCGAAGGTGATCTTCGAGCCGCTCGCGCTCGTGAACCCCACCGGCGACCTCGGCACCACCCCCTGGCTCGCCGAGTCGGTGGAGTGGAACGACGACTACACCCAGCTCACCGTCGTCCCGCGCAGCGGTGTGACGTGGAGCGACGGCACCGACTTCACCGGTGACGACATCGTCTTCACCTTCGACCAGTTCCTCAACGGCACGCTCACCGACACCGGGGGCCTGAACTACCAGGGCGCGACGGTCGACGGCGACGCCATCACCCTGACGTTCGCCGAGTCGAAGTACAACGCCCAGGCGCGTGTGCTGCACACCCCGATCGTGCCCAAGCACATCTGGGAGGGCATCGCCGACCCCAACACCGACCCGCTCACGGAGGACGGCCTGGTCGTCGGCACCGGCCCGTACGTGCTCGACTCCTGGTCGACCGAGTCCGTCACCCTCGCCGCGAACCCCGACTACTGGGGCGGCGAGCTGGCGGTGCCCGAGCTGCACTACGTCTCCTACGGCGACAACGCAGCACTCACCACCGCCCTCGTCTCCGGCGAGGCCGACTGGGCCCAGGCGTACATCCCGCAGATCCAGGACAGCTACCTGGCCGCCGACGAGGACAACCACTTCCTGGTCTCCCCCACCACCGGCGCCGCCACGCTGTTCATGAACCTGCAGACCAAGCCGTTCAACAACGTGGCGCTGCGCGAGGCGCTCGCCTGGACGATCGACCGTCAGTCCTACGTCGACATCGCCCGGGAGGGTGCGAGCGAGGTCGTCTGGAACGTCACCGGGCTCGGCTCCGTGCTGGAGGGCGAGATCGTCCCCGAGTACGCGGGCCAGGAGTACTCGGTCGACGTCGACAAGGCCCGTCAGATCCTCTCCGACGCCGGCTACACCTGGGAGGGTGAGCAGCTGATCGACCCCGACGGCGAGCGCGTCTCGTTCTCGATCTCCGTGCCCGCCGGCTGGAGCGACTGGAACACGGAGCAGGCGCTGATCGCCGAGGAGCTCAACACGGCGCTGGGCATCGAGGTCATCGTCGACCAGCCCGACTGGGGCGGCTGGGACGCCGCCCGCCAGGAGGGCACCTTCCAGGCGATCATCCACTGGCTGGAGGACACCGGGAACGCGTACGGCCTGTACACCTCGACGATGGACCCGAAGTGGATCGTCGACGACAAGGCGCAGTTCAACTTCGGCCGCTTCGATGACCCTGCGGTCACCGAGGCGCTGAACACCTACGCCACCGCCTCCTCCGACGAGGAGCGCGTGGCCGCCTCCGGTGTGCTCCAGCAGGCGTTCGCCGAGCAGGTGCCCGCCATCCCGCTCGGCGCCCACCCGCTGCTCGGCGAGTACAACACTCGCAACTACGTCGGGTGGCCGACGGAGGACGACCAGTACGCCTCCGCCGACCCGACCCAGCCGGGGATCGTCCAGGTCCTGGCGAACCTCGAGCCCGCCAAGTAATACGGTCCGCGTCGGGGCGGGTGCTGCACGCGCCCGCCCCGACGCCTCCGGCGACCCGAAAGCGAGCCCGCACCGATGCGTGATTCCTTGCTGACCGTCCGCGACTTCTCGGTCACCTACGACGTCGACCCGCCCGTCGAGGCGGTGAAGAACGTCACTCTCGAGCTGCGCCGCGGCGAGATCCTCGGGCTCGCAGGCGAGAGCGGCTGCGGAAAGACCACCCTGGCGTACGGGGTGCAGCGGCTGCTCAAGGCGCCGGCCGTGATCACGAGCGGCTCGGTCGTGTTCCACGACAGCTCGGGCGAGGACATCGAGGTCGACGACCTCGACGCCGACCAGATGCGCCGGTTCCGCTGGGACAAGATCTCGATGGTCTTCCAGGGCGCGATGAACGCGCTCAACCCGGTGGCCACCATCGGCTCCCAGCTGGAGGACGTCTTCGAGGTCCACCGCCCCTCGATGTCACGCGCGCAGCGTCGGGAGGCCGTCGCCGAGCTGCTCGAGATCGTCAAGGTCGGCCGGCAGCGCATGCGGTCGTTCCCGCACGAGCTCTCGGGCGGCATGCGCCAGCGCGTGATGATCGCGATGGCGCTCGCCCTGCGCCCGCAGCTGATGGTGATGGACGAGCCGACCACCGCGCTCGACGTCCTCGTGCAGCGCGAGATCCTGCGGCAGATCTCCCAGCTGCGCCACGAGTTCGGATTCACCGTCGTCTTCATCACGCACGACCTGCCGCTGCTGCTCGAGATCAGCGACCGCATCGCGATCATGCGCGAGGGCGAGATCGTCGAGCTCGACACGGCCGAGCGGATCTGGACGAGCCCCCAGGACGAGTACACGAAGACGCTGCTCTCGTCCTTCCCCCGCCTGACCGGAGACAGAGGAGTGGTCGTGCGATGACCGTCCTGGAGTTCGACCATGTCACCAAGATCTACTCGGTGCGCGGCGCGGGTCAGATCAAGGCGCTCGACGACGTGAGCTTCACCCTGGAGTCCGGCCGGACGATCGGGCTCGTCGGCCAGTCCGGGAGCGGCAAGTCGACGATCGCCAAGATCCTCACGCAGCTCGAGACGCCGACGAGCGGGCAGGTCCGCCTCGACGGGCAGCCGATCCCGCGCCGCGGCGCCGGACTGCGGGCCTACCGCCAGAAGCTGCGGATGGTCTTCCAGGACCCGTTCGCGTCGCTCAACCCCTACCACTCCGTCCGCTACCACCTCGAGCGACCGCTACGCCTGCACGACGTGGTGCCCCGTGCCGAGCTGGACGGCGAGGTGCGGCGGCTGCTGGAGAGGGTGCGTCTGGAGCCCGACGCCACGATCGACCGCCGCCCGCACGAGCTGTCGGGCGGCCAGCGTCAGCGCGTCGCCATCGCCCGGGCACTCGCCTCCCGGCCCAGTCTCCTCGTGGCCGACGAGCCGGTGTCCATGCTCGACGTCTCCATCCGCCTCGGGGTGCTCAACCTGCTCGCCGACCTGGGACGTGAGGAGGGCCTCGGCGTGCTCTACATCACCCACGATCTCGCGACCGCCCGCCACTTCAGCGACGAGATCCTCGTGCTCAATCAGGGTCGGGTCGTCGAGAGCGGTCCGGCCGACGACGTGATCCTCCGCCCGCAGGACCCCTACACACGGGAGCTGCGGGCGGCGTCCCCCGACCCCGAGAAGCACTTCGCCTCGCTCTCGGGCCCGAATGGAGGTGCCCTGTGACCGCCGTCCAGCCCCAGCCCGTGGAGGACGCGCTCACGGTCGGCACCACGGCCACCGCAGCCGTCAAGGGCCACTCGCGCATCCCCTGGCGCTTCCTCGCGGGACGTGCCGCGTTCTACCTGTTCACCCTGTGGGCCGCGATCACCATCAACTTCTTCCTTCCCCGCCTGATGAAGGGCGATGCGGTGGACCAGTACCTGTCCCGTAACCGCAACGTCAGCCCGGAAGCGGCGGATGCGCTTCGGACGCTGCTCGGCCTCGACACCGACAAGTCCCTGCTGCAGCAGTACGGCGACTACTGGGGCCTGCTCCTGCGCGGCGACCTCGGCGTCTCGCTGCTTCACGGCCTGCGCCCGGTCACCGAGGTCATCAGCCAGGCGCTGCCGTGGACCGTCGGTCTCGTGGGCTTCGCGACGATCATCTCGTTCGCGATCGGCACGATCGGCGGTGCGATCGTCGGTTGGCGCCGCGGCAGCCGGCTCGACGGGCTCATCCCGCTCACCACGTTCCTCGGCACGATCCCCTACTTCTGGCTGGGGCTCCTGGCGATCGCCCTGTTCTCGGTGAACCTCGGATGGTTCCCCATCGGCAAGGCGTTCGGCGTGGGGATCACGCCGGAGTGGTCGGCGGAGTTCATCGGCCAGGTGATCCACCACGGCACGCTGCCCGCGACGACGATCGTCATCGCCTCGCTCGGCGGCTGGATGCTGGGCATGCGCAACATGATGCTCACGGTGCTCGACGAGGACTACGTCATGGTGGCCCAGGCCAAGGGCATGCCGAACAGGCGGGTGCTGTGGCGCTACGCGGCGCGCAACGCTGTGCTCCCGCAGATCCAGAGCTTCGCGCTGTCGATCGGGTTCATCGTCGGCGGCACGATCGTCATGGAGATGGTCTTCAGCTACCCCGGTGTCGGAAAGCTGCTGCTGGACGCCACCAACGCGAAGGACTACGCCCTCATGCAAGGCGTGTTCCTGGTGATCACCCTGTCGGTGCTCGTCGCCAACATCGTGGCCGACATCGCCTACGCGTTCCTCGACCCGCGCACCCGCCAGACGGAGGCCTGAACATGACCACCGAACCCCGCACGGGACCGGCACCGCGTCCAGGGACGTCGTTCCGCGCTCGCCTGGGCTCCGCCTTCGCGATGTTCCGCAACCGCAAGTCGATCACCGGCCTGGCGATCCTCGGGTTCTTCGTCCTCGTCGCGATCTTCGCCGACGTCCTCGCGCCGTACTCGCCCACCCAGGTCGACAACACCGCGCGCTTCCAGCCACCGTCGGCGGAGCACTGGCTCGGCACGACCCACATCGGCGAGGACGTCCTCAGCCAGGTCATCTACGGCACTCGTGGGGTGATCGTCGTCGGCTTCCTCGCCGCGATCATGGCGACGATCATCGCGGTCGTCGTCGGGGTCGTCGCGGGTTACCTGCGCGGTTGGCGCAGCGAGAGCCTCTCGGCCCTGACGAACGTCTTCCTCGTCATCCCCGGCCTGCCGCTCATCATCATCGTGGCCTCGATGTTCGACAACCCCCCGCTCGTGGTGATCGCGGCCGTGCTGGGTCTCACCGGCTGGGCGTGGGGCGCCCGGGTCATGCGTGCGCAGACGATGTCACTGCGCAACCGCGACTTCATCCAGGCCGCCCGCGCGAACGGCGAACCGCTCCGCCGCATCATCGGCAACGAGATGCTCCCCAACCTCATGGCGCTCATCGCGGCGAGCTTCGTCGGCACGGTGACCGCCGCCATCCTCGGCCTGACGACCTTGTCGTACATCGGTGTGATCCCGGTGAACACCTACAACTGGGGAACGATCCTCAACTGGGCCGGCGCGCAGGGCGCCTTCCGCCAGAACCAGTGGTGGTGGTTCATGCCACCCGGGCTCTGCATCGCCGCCATCGGCGTCGCGTTGTCGCTCATCAACTTCGGCATCGACGAGTACGTCAACCCGCGCCTGCGGTCGGCCGGGGAGCGCGCCCGTGCGATGAAGAAGCAAGGCCTCGACGTGAACGATCCCGTGACGGCCGTGCGCCGGACGACGCCCACCCAGGAGAGCGCATGACCACCACCGACCTCGTCACGTCCCCCTACCTCGACCCTGCGCGGCCGATCGACGAGCGCATCGCCGACCTGATCTCCCGGATGAGCCTGGAGCAGAAGGTCGGGCAGATGATGCAGGTCGACGCACGCGACGACCTCGACGACCAGGTGCTGAACCGGCACGTCGGCTCGATCCT
>NZ_JBFHHB010000068.1:0-13458 GCF_041597215.1 Actinotalea sp. | reverse complement strand
GCGGCGCGGCCGTCGCGGCGGCCGCCGCCGTCGGGACGGTGATGGGTCCGCGGCAACGTAAGGAAGGCTACGACCCGACGTTCTCCGCAGCCGTCAACGCTGCGTCAGCTCCGGCGGGGATGCTGATCCCCCCGAGCAACACCTTCATCGTCTACTCGTTGGTCAGCAGCACCTCGATCGCCGCCTTGTTCATGGCCGGCGTCGGTCCGGGCCTGGTCTGGATCGCGGCGTGCATGACTGTCGTCGCTCTCTACGTCCGCAAGCATCACGAACTCAGGGTCGTCGATCACGTCTCGATGAGGGAGGGTCTCGTCGTGATCTGGAAGGCCGTGCCTTCGCTCCTGATGATCGTGATCGTGATCGGCGGGATTCTCACCGGCATCTTCACAGCGACCGAGTCCGCGGCGATCGCTGTGGTCTACTGCCTCGTCCTCGGCTTCGCCTACCGGATGCTCAAGGTCAGGGACCTGCCCGCGATCCTTCTGGACGCAGGGCGAACCACGGCGATCGTCATGCTCCTCGTCGCCGTCTCCTCCGCGCTGTCCTGGATCATGTCCTTCGCGCGGATCCCCGACATCATCTCTGACGCGATGCTGGGCGTGACCGACAACTCCACCATGATCTTGATCATGATGATGGTGATCCTGCTGCTCGTCGGCACCTTCATGGATCCGACGCCGGCAATCCTGATCTTCACACCGATCTTCCTGCCGATCGTGTTGGAGTTCGGGATCAGCCCTATCCACTTCGGAACGATGATCGTCTACAACCTCTGCGTCGGGGTGATCACGCCGCCCGTCGGGAACGTCCTCTTCGTGAGCGCTCGGATAGCCGGCCTGCGCCTGGAGCCGGTGATCGCGAAGATCGTTCCCTTCCTCGTGGCACTGGTCGTCGGGCTCGTCGTGGTCGTGTTCGTGCCGGAGCTCTCCATCTGGCTACCCACGCAGTTGGGGCTCATCACCGGCCCCTGAACGTCCAGGACCGCGAAGGGCCCGAGACCTCACGGTCTCGGGCCCTTCGTCGTCCCTGGCTACATCGGGTGCAGCAGCCGGTCGACGAAGCGCCGGGTGCGTTCCTGCTGCGGGTGGCGCAGCACCTGCTCCGGTGTGCCCCGCTCGGCGACGACACCCTGGTCGACGAACACGACCTCGTTCGCCACCTCACGGGCGAAGGGGAGCTCGTGGGTCACCACGACCATCGTCCAGCCCTCGCGGGCGAGGTCGCGCATGAGCCCGAGCACGTCACCGACGAGCTCCGGGTCGAGGGACGACGTCGGCTCGTCGAAGAGCAGGAGCTGCGGGCGCAGCGCGAGCGCCCGCACGATCCCGACCCGCTGCTGCTGACCGCCGGAGAGCGCCGAGGGGTAGGCGTCGGCCTTCTCGGCGAGGCCGACGCGCTCCAGCAGGGAGCGCGCCTCGGCCACCACCTCCTGGCGCGGGCGCCGCTGGACGATCACCGGGCCCTCGATCACGTTCTCCAGGACCGTCTTGTGCGGGAAGAGGTTGTAGTGCTGGAAGACCATCGCCGAGCGGTCCCGCAGCAGGCCCCGCACGGACTCGCTCGGGCGCTGGGCGAAGTCCACGGCGAGCCCACCGACGACAGCGATGGTCCCGCCGCTGGGGGTCTCCAGCCCGTTCAGGCAGCGCAGCAGGGTCGTCTTGCCGGAACCGGACGGGCCGATGATCGCCAGGACCTCCCCCCGGCGGACCGTGAGATCGACACCGCGCAGCACCGGGGTGTCGCCGAAGCTCTTGGTCAGTCCCCGCACCTCGAGCAGTGCTGCGGGCCCCTGCGTGGGTGCGGTGGCCGGTTCAGCGTGCGACATGACGCTCCAATCGGGTCTCCAGCCGGGACTGGCCCGCGGCCAGTGCCAGGCAGATCACCCAGTAGACGAGGGCCGCCTCGAGGTACAGCAGCATGAACTCCTGGCTGAAGGCAGCGATCTCCTGCGCCCTGCGGAACAGCTCGGTGACCAGGATCAACGAGGCGAGCGAGGTGTCCTTCACCAAGGAGATGAAGGTGTTGGACAGCGGCGGGACCGAGACGCGCGCGGCCTGCGGCACGATGATCCGGCTCAGGGTGCGCCGCCGGGACATGCCGATCACCCAGCCGGCCTCCCACTGGCCCTGCGGCACGGAGAGGATCGCCGCCCGGACGATCTCCGCCGCGTAGCCGCCCACGTTGAGCGAGAAGGCGATCGCCGCGCTCGGCCACGGGTCGATGAGGATGCCGACCGAGGGCAGCCCGTAGAACACCACGAAGAGCTGAACCAGCAACGGCGTGCCGCGGATCACCGAGACGTACACAGCGCCGAGCCGCGCGACCCACCGTCGCCGGGACAGCCGCATGAGGGCGACGGCCACCGCGATGACCATCCCGCCGACGAAGGAGGCCAGGGCCAGCGGGATCGTCCCGGTCACGGCCCCGGAGACGATCGGCCACAGGGACTCGCGCGCGAGCTCCCAGTCAGCGCCGGACATCGGCACGCCCCGCCGTCCCGGGGCACGACGGCATCGTGGCTCGTCGCACCGTCACTGCGAGACGTCCTGACCGAAGTACGTCGCGGAGATCGCGGCGAGCGTGCCGTCGGCGGCCAGCTCGGCCAACGCCTCGTCGACGGCCTCGGCCAGCGCGGTGCTGCCCGCGCGGAACGCGAAGGCGCTGCGGGACTGGTCCGTCGTCGTCGCCGCGATCTTGAGGCCCTCGGCTCCGGTCTGCTTCCGGTAGTCCAGGAAGGTGAGCTCGTCGTTGACCGTCGCGTCGACTCGGCCCTGCTCGACGAGGGCGACCGACTGCGCCCAGCCCTCGACGGCCTCGATCCGCGCTCCGCTGTCCTCGGCGAGCGTGCGCCAGTTGCTGGTGAGCGACTGGGCGGCGGTCTTCCCGTCGAGATCGGCGAAGGAGGCGATGGTCTCGTCGTCCGCCCGGACGACGACGACCCCTGAGGAGTAGGTGTACGGCGCGGAGAATGTGTAGGCCGCCTCGCGCTCGGGGGTGATGCTCACCTGGTTGGCGATCATGTCGAACCGACCGGCGTCCAGCCCCGTGAAGATCGCGTCCCACTGGGTCTCCTCGAACGCCGCTTCGACGCCGAGCTCCGCGGCGACCGCCCGGGCGATCTCGACGTCGTAGCCGACCAGGTCGCCGGTGCCGTCCTCGTGGAAGGAGAACGGGCGGTAGGTGCCCTCCGTGGCGACGACGAGCTCTCCCGCGTCCAGGACGTCGCTCAACGAGGTGTCGGCGCCCGGGGCGGCGCTCTCTGCGGAGTCGTCCGCCGAGGAGCAGCCGGCGAGCACGGCAGCGAGCGTGAGAGGCAGCGCCACGGCGCTGATCCGGCGGGACAGGACGGTGGGACGAGTCATCAGAGGAACCGCTTTCGGTCGTGGTGCAGGAAGGTCCCGGCCGGGCGCGCGGCGCGCAGCCAGAGGTGCCCGAGGGCAGGCCCGTCCCCGGGCGGGGGAAGGCGGGCGGGTGCCCCCGGTCATCCAGGGGCGCTGGTCACCGGTGTGTCACCGGCAGCGACAGGCGCGACAACACCGGCCCGACACCTCGAGGGTGTCGCAGGCGGTGGAGGTCCTCACGTCGCGCACGGCTCGGCAACACGGGTGGGTCGCGGGTTATTCCCGAGGTCCGTCCTGTCCTGCACGCATAGGATCCGTCTGCCATGTCCCGCCTCCTCGACGTCCTCGTGCCCCCGCGGCTCGGTACGGGTTTCCGGTGGCTCCTGGCGTCCTCGTGGACCAGCAACCTCGGTGACGGGATCGCGCTCGCGGCGGGACCGCTGCTCGTCGCCTCGCTGACCGACGACGCCCGCCTGATCGCCCTGGCCGCGACGGTCCAGTGGTTGCCGCCCCTCCTCTTCGGACTGCTGGCCGGGGCGCTCGCTGACCGGCACGACCGACGCACGATCGTGGTGGCCGTCGACCTCGCCCGGGCCTTCGTGCTCGCGGTGCTCGTGACCGTCGTCGTGACCGGTCACGTGACCATCGCGATCGCGCTCCTGGCGCTCTTCGTCGTGGCCACGGCCGAGGTCTTCGCGGACAACTCCTCGCAGACGATGCTGCCCAACCTCGTGGCGCGTGACGACATCGCGATCGCCAATGCGCGGCTCTCCACGGGCTTCATCACGGTCAACCAGCTCGCCGGGCCGCCGCTGGGGGCCGCGCTGTTCGCTGTCGGGTGGGCGCTGCCGTTCAGCGCTCAGGCGCTCGCGGTCGCGCTCGGTGCCGTGCTCATGACACGGGTGCTGGTGCAGCGCCCGGTGCGCGAGCAGGTCCCGGCGCGGTTGCGCAGCGACATCGCCGAGGGCTTCCGCTGGACGATGCACCACGCTGCGATCAGGACCCTGGTGCTGACGATCTTCGTCTTCAACATCACCTTCGGCGCGGCCTGGTCCGTGCTGGTGCTGTACTCCAGCGAGCGGCTGGGTCTGGGGCCGGTGGGGTTCGGCCTGGTGACCACGACCTCTGCCGTCGGAGGGCTCGTCGGCACGACGCTGTACGGCGCGCTGACCCGCCGGATCAGCCTCGGCGGGCTCATGCGGATCGGGCTGGTGCTCGAGACGCTCACGCACCTCGCGCTCGCCCTCACGACGAGTCCGTGGGTCGGGCTCCCCGTGTTCTTCGTCTTCGGGGTGCACGCCTTCGTCTGGGGCGCGACGTCGACCACCGTGCGGCAGCGCGCGGTGCCGCCCGCCCTGCAGGGCCGGGTCGGAAGCGTGAACCTCGTCGGCGTGTTCGGCGGGCTGGTGATCGGCTCAGGGCTCGGCGGCGTGATCGCGCACCGCTGGGGCGTCACCGGACCGTTCTGGTTCGCCTTCGTCGGATCGGCGGTCTTCCTGGCGATCCTGTGGCGGCAGATGGCGCACATCGCTCACGACGCACCGCTGCTCGGCACCCCCGACCAGCGGTGATGTCCGGGGCTCGCGTCCGGGGGCGGTGGGGCGACGTGGCCGGTGCCGCCTACCAGGGCTGGATGCCGCGCTGCGCCCGGTAGGCGGTGATGGTCCCCGTCGGGCTCCACGGGTGCCGGGCCAACGGGCTCTCGACCGCGACTCGGGGCGAGGCGGGCCGCGCGGGGCGGTGCGGGCGTGCGCGGTGGGTCAGGCTCGCGGGGAGGATCGGGATGCTGCGGTGTGCTGCCATCGGACAGGCTTCCTGCTCGGGCGCCGGTGGGTGGTGGCGCTGGTGGACCGCGCAGGAGCTGGGGTGTCGCTCCGTTGCGGCTCTCACCAGTCTCTCGACCTGCGGCGAGCCGCGGATGAGACCTAAGGCCCCAGGTCAGCGGCATGATCACCCGAACGGCAGCGCCATCGTCACGGGCGTTGCCCGCCTCCGTCACCCGATGCCCACGCGGGCGTCAAGAGCTCGTCATCCCGTCGGAGCGGTGCCGTCCCAGCCGCGTGGGCCGAGCTCGGGGACACGGCGCACGTAGGGGCCGTCGAAGAGCGGGGAGGAGATGAGGAAGTCGGCCGTGGCGAGGTTGGTCGCGGTCGGGACGTTCCACACGGTGCTCAGCCGCAGGAGCGCCTTGACGTCCGGGTCGTGCGGCTGCGCCTCGAGCGGGTCCCAGAAGAAGATCAAGGTGTCCAGCACCCCCTCGGCGATCTTCGCGCCGATCTGCTGGTCGCCCCCGATCGGCCCGGAGAGGAAGCGGTGGACCCGCAGCCCGAGCTCGAACTCGAGCATGGTGCCCGTCGTCCCGGTCGCGTAGAGGTGGTGCGCGGCGAGGGTGTCGCGGTTGTGCTCCGCCCAGCGCAGCAGCTCGACCTTCATGTTGTCGTGCGCGACCAGGGCGATGTGCCGGTGGGGGATCGCTGTCTCGGTCATGTGGCGAGCGTGACACGGGCCCTGCGCCGGCGCCAGGGCTCGGGCGCTCTCGCCGGCCGTCAGGCCGGGCTGACGGCCCGCGCCGTGCCCAGGGCCTCGGACAGGCAGCGCAGGTACACGTCCGAGACGTCGACCACGTCGTAGCCGCACGCCGCAACGGTCTCCAGGTCGCGGCGCTCGTGCGCGAGCACCGCCGCCAGGGCGAGGCCCAGCTCGCCGCTGAGCTCACGGACGGCGTCGGCGACCACGGACGAGACGCCGACGGCCTCCAGGACCACGTCCGCCGGCACGCCGAGCTCGTCGATGAGCGCCGAGAGCATCCCCGCCGTGTACGCGGCAGGGTCCCCGGCGAGCGCCTCGCAGCACAGGGCCCTCGCCAGGATGTGCCACAGCGAGTCCATCGCCCCGACGCGGGCGTCGAGGGTCAGGGCGGTGACCAGGGTGGTGACCTCGCGCACCCCGAGCAGGACGACGGCCTGACGCACCGTGTCGACCCGGTTGCGCAGGGCGAAGGCACCCGAGTTCACCAGGTGCAGGACGCGGACGGTGAGCACCGGCTCGGTGTCGATCACCTCCGCGACCTTGCTCATGGTCACGTCCTCCTGCTGGAGCAGGTGCAGGGCGGCCAGGCACTGGAGCTGTCCCGGACGGAGCACCTTGTGCTCCCGGCCGCTCGCCCCGCCGCGCTCGCCCGCGCCACCCCGCAGGCCGTCGACGCGCGCGTCGGCACAGACGGCACGGTCGCTGCGGTCCTGGAGCCTGGCGAGCACGCGGACCTCGGCGCGGTGGGCCCGCGCCACCAGCGCCGCGAGGTTCTCGAATCCCGCCGCGGCGTCCACGACGACGAAGCCGAGGCAGGGCAGCAGGGCGTCCTGCTCCGGTGTCCCGCGGTAGGAGGGCAGCGCCAGGACGGCGCCGCTCGCCGTCAGGGCCCGGGCGCGGCGCTCGGCATCGGGGCCGAGCTCGAATCCCGAGGGCAGGTCCACGACGAGCCTGCCGCGTGCTGCCGTCGTCGGCAGGGACCCGTCGAGCATCGCCGGGGTGGCCGGGACGAAGACGTAGCGGTCGGCGCCGAGCCCTGCCAGGTCGAGGTCGAGGTAGTGGCGGTGCAGGGCCTCGGCGATCTCCGTCGACCCCGCTGCCAGCGCGCCGATCGCGTCGGTCACCGGTCCGTCCGGGAGGTCGAGCGAGACGGTCACCGAGTAGCCGATCACCCGGTCCTCGAGATCGCGGACGGCCTCGCGGTGGACGCTCGAGCGCACCGCAGCCTCGCGTTCGACGGGAAGTGTGGTCATGGTCCTCAGTGCTCCTGGGCGTCCGGCGTCGGACGGGCGCCCGTCCCGTGCGCGCGCTGCTGCGGCACGACGGCCGACGGTGCAGCGGTGCGTCCCGCCGTCGTCCGGGTGGCGCCGCCGGGTCCGACGGCGGTCTGCATCGTCATCGCCGTGGTCGCCGCCTCGACGTAGGCCTCGTACACCGCGTGCGGGGCGAACCCGTGCCGTTCGGTTGCCGCGGCATCGTCGGCGAGGTAGCCGAGCAGGGCGCCGAGGGCGGCGCCCAACCGGCCGCGTCGTGCGGTGACCGCCAGCCGGACCGTCCCGGAGACGCCCGCGAGATCGAGGAGCTCGTCGAGGGGGAGGCCGTGCAGGTCGCCCAGTGCGGAGAGCAGGCCGACGCTGTACCCGCGGCGGTCCCCGCTCAGTCGCTCGCAGGCCAGCGCACGGGCCAGGACCCGCCACAGCTGCGGGACGGCCGGGACGGCGTCGCGGACGAGCTCGTCGACCAGTCCGGCGAGCGCCCAGCGGTCGACGACCTCCATGGCCTGCGCCACGGTGTCGAGGCGCTCTCCCGGACGGGTCCCGGAGTTCGCCCGGCCGAGCACGCGGACGGCGGTGGCCGGGTCGGCCGCGACCAGGCGGGCGACGAGGTCGGGATCGGCGATCGGACGGGCGAGCTCCTCGCGCAGCAGCCCCACGGCGACAGCGCCGGCCCGCGGATGTTGCTGCCCTGCCGGCAGGAAGGCGATCGCGGCACCGGTGGGAACCGGGGCGGCGGCCCCGTCGAGCGTCGTGCTGGTCATCGTCCCTCCGTCCGTCCAGGGTCTGTCCCCTTGAGGATCGGCCGACGGGCCCTGGTCATGAACGGAATGCGCCGTCGGATCAGGCCGCGCGGAACTGCGCGCGCAGCGGCCACTCGTCGGAGTCGAGCACGACCTGGAGGGCCGAGCCCGTCGTGGGGTTGATGACGACCGGCGCGAGGAGGTTGGCCGTCGGGCCGTTGCCCTCGCTGCCGGGGTGGACCACCGCGAGAAGGAGCGGCGCCTCGTCCCCGAGCCCGAGGGCCAGGCGCGAGCCGGCGTCCAGGGGAGGGGCGTAGTCGGGGAAGTAGGCCTGCGGCGGCACGAGGAACAACCGGATCTCCGGGTGGTCCACCGAGCGCATCGCGAAGAGGTAGCCCTCCTCGTCGAGCGGGTTCAGCGTGTAGCTGCGCAGGTCCATCATCCCGGGGGGCGCCTGGACGAACTCGATCTCGGCAACCATGTCTCGCTCCGTCTCCACGCCTGTCGCGGTGTGCACGAGGACGCTCACTGCAGGTAGTCCAGGAGCGTGGGCTGCAGCACTCGGGCGGTCGCGCCCAGGGCGCCCTGGTAGGCGACCTCCTGGCTCTGCAGCTCGACGATCGCTGCCGTCAGGTCGACGTCCTCGATGTCCGAGATGCTGATCTGGAGATCGAGGAGCCTGTTCTCGATCACGCCCTGCGTCGTCGTCATCCGGTTGGTGCGCGAGCCGACGCCGGAGAGCTCTCCGAGCATCGTGTCCATCCGCACGTCGATCTCGGCGAGCCGCGGACCGGGGTCGACCCCCGTGCGGATGTCAGCGGCGATGGAGTCGAGCAGCGCGAAGACCGAGCTCGATCCCGTGCCGAAGGCAGCCGAGCCGTCCACGTCGGCGCGCACCGTCGTGTCGGGGGACACCCGACGGTCGACCGAGCCGCCTGCGGTGCCAGTCCAGGCGTACGAGGCGTCGAAGGCCACGGCGGAGTCCGAGGTGCCGGCGAAGACGTTGCGGCCCTGGTGCTGCGTGTTGGCGATCGCCAGCAGTCCGTCGCGCACCGACTCGATCTCGGTGGCGAGCGCTTCGCGGCCGGACGCGTTCAGCGCCCCGGACCCGCTCTGGACCGTCAGGTCGCGGGCCCCCCGCAGCTGGGACACCGCGCTCTGCAGTGCCGTGTCGGCGCTGCTGAGCCACCCCAGGCCGTCGTCGATGTTGCGGGAGTACTGGGTGTACGCGCTCTTCTCCGAGCGCATGCTCATGGCGGTGGAGATGCCGCCCGGGTCGTCCGAGGGCTTGGTGATGCGCTTGCCGCTCGACATCTGCTCCTGGAGGCTCGACATCTTCGCGAGGTTGAGCTGCAGGTTCGCGAGCGTCGAGCGCTGCATCGTCTGCTGGGTGACTCTGCCGATCATGTCTACCTCCTCTACACGGCCATGCGGTTGATCAAGGTGTCGAGCATCTCGTCCATCACCGTCAGCACCCGAGCCGCCCCCTCGTACGCTCGCTGGTAGGCGAGCATGTTCGTCGCCTCCTCATCCAGATCGACGCTCGCCCCGGAGAGTTGAAGGTTCTCGGCGGTCGATCGCGTGGACTCCAGGACGGTGGCGCGCTGGCTCGCGGTGTCGGTGCGGACCCCGAGGTCGACGACGAAGGCGCGGTACAGGGAGTCCGGCCCGCCGGTGGCGGTGGCGAGCTGGGCGATCCGGTCCGCCCAGGACCCGTCCAGGGCGCCCTTGACGGGGTCGGCCGCGGCGACGTCGCTCGGGTTCGTGATCGCGACCGAGAGGCCGGTAGCCGCAGGGAGACCGCTCGCGAAGGAGAAGAAGTCGAGCCCGGTGCTCGCCGGGGTCCCGGTGCCCTGGCCGCCCTGGTGCAGGGTGTTCACGGCGGTGGCGAGGCTCGTGGCGACGTCGTTCCACATCGTCGCGGTCGAGGCGAGGGGCCCGGAGGTCCCGAGGTCGGTGACCTGCGCGGCCACGGACCCGCCCTCGAGGACGAGCGGGGTGCCGCTGCGGTCCCACTGGAGCCGGACCGGGTCGGCCGCGCCGGCCGGAGGCTGGCCGATCCCGCCGGCCATCGTCGTGGCGCCGAGGATCGAGACCGTCTCCGCGCGGCTCCCGGTCACGAGCGGGTTGCCCGCGACCAGCACGTCGACGGTGCCGTCCTCGCGGGCCTGGGTGGTGGCACCGGCGAGACCGGAGAGCGAGGTGATGAGCACATCGCGCTGGTCGATGAGCTCGTTGGCGTTCCCGCCGGAGACGCTGATCGCGCGGATCTGCCCGTTGAGGTCCGCGATCGAGGCGGCCGTGGTGTTGAGCTGCGTGACGGCCGTGGCCGTCGTCGCACGCAGCTGGGACCACTGGGTCTCGACCGCGCGGTAGCCGTCGCCGATCGTGGTCGTCAGCGCGGCGGCCTGGCCGAGCAGGACCGCGCGGGCCGATGCGCTGTCCGGTGCGTTGCCGACGTCCTGCCAGCCCGACCAGAACTGCTGGAGCGAGGAGGCCATGCCGAGGTCGGTGGGCTCGGTGAAGCTCGTCTCGACCTGCGCGAGCGTGTTCGCCCGGCTCGTCTGGTAGGAGGCGCTGCTGGTGGCGGTGCGCACCCGGGCGTCGAGGAAGACGTCGCCCATGCGCGTGATCCCGGTGACCCGGGTGCCGTTCCCGGCCGCCGTGCCGGTGGAGAACATCGAGGGAACCGTGGTCGAGGGGACGGAGGTCGTCTCGGCACGCTGACGCGTGTAGCCGACCGTGTTCGAGTTGGCGATGTTCTGGCCCGCGACGTCGAGCGCCTGGCGCTGGGCGATGAGCGAGGAGAGCGCGGTGCTGATCCCGGAGAAGGTGCTCATGCCTGGCTCACAGCGCGCGATCGACGAGGGTCGCCGTGTCGAAGGACGAGGTCGCCCCCTGCGGGCCGTAGGTGTCGACGGTGTCCTGCAGGGACAGGAGCGTCTCCCGGGTCGCGCGGTAGCTCGCTGTGAGCAGGTCGCGGTTGCCCTGGGCGAGGGAGTTGATCTCGTCGGTGAGGGAGACGAACGCCGCATGGTGCTCCATGAGGAGCTCGCCCCACGGGGCGGGGGCCGCCGTGGCGACGGCGCGCAGGCTCGATCCCGCGTCGAGCCCGAGCTCGAGCGCGACGGACTCCGCCTCCACCGATCGGCCGAGCTCGGCCGATCGGATCTGGTCGAGCACCTGCTCGACCTCTCGCGTGGCGTGGCCGAGCCAGCGGGTCCGCCCGCTCGAGAGGATCAGCTGCTCCTCCTCGAGCTTGAACAGCAGGAGCTCGAGAAGTCTGCGCTCGTGCCACAGCACGCCGGACAACTCGTTCAGGCTCATCGGACCGCTCCCTCGTCACTTCGACGCCACCCCCTGGGCGCCGGCTCTGGACTCCCCATCGGCCGGCGCGCCCGGCTCCTGAGGGATCGGGACCAGGAGATCTGCCACGAATGGCCTAACGACACGCGATCCGGTGGTGTGATCTGCGTCACGCTCGACATGTCGGACCCGGGAGGGTCTGTCCGGATTCGGAATCGGGCACTTCACCCCAGACCCGGCGCGGGCCCCTGGCCGCTCGTCACACCTCCGAGCGAACGAGCCCTCCCGACGTCTCAACCGGATCTCAAGTAGCCGAAGCACGACCCCGAAACACCCTTCGTGAACGCCACCGAGAACCCCACGAACGCGCTGGTCGTCGAGAACATGCCTCTCGTCGGCTACCACGTGAACGCGATGCTCGGCCGTGTGCCGTCGTACGTCTCGCGGTCCGACCTCGTGTCGGCCGGCGCGCTGGCTCTGGTCCGCGCGGCCCGCGGCTACGACGAGACCACCGGCGTTCCCTTCGCCCGCTACGCCTCGCTGCGGATCAAGGGCGCGCTCATCGACGAGCTGCGCGGGATGGACTGGGTCTCCCGCGGCGCGCGCCGCCGGGTGCGTCAGGTCACCGAGGTGGCGGACCAGCTCACGGCCAGCCTCGGTCGAGCCCCGCAGCGCGACGAGCTCGCCGCCGCGATGGGTGTGGCGGTCGAGGAGATCGACACCGCGCGCTCGGACGCAGAGGTGCGGGTGCTGAGCATCGACGGCTTCGACGGATCGATCGCCGAGACGGTGGTCTCCGCCGACATCAGCCCGGAGGACAGTCTCTTGGCGAACGAGCGGCTCTCCTTCCTTCGTGCGGGGGTCTCCTCCCTGCCCGAGCGCCTGCGCTACGTGGTCGAGGAGCTCTTCTTCCACGACCGCCCCGTCTCCGAGCTCGCCGACGAGCTGGGCGTGACCCAGTCGCGGATCAGCCAGCTGCGCACCGAGGCCCTCGGTCTGCTCAAGGACGGCATGAACGCCAGCCTCGACCCCGAGCTGGTGCCGGCCGCCGCCCGGCCCGACGGTGTCGCGGAGCGGCGTCGCCAGGCCTACTTCGCCGAGGTGGCCGCACGTGCCGCCGCCGGCGCCGGCGCCGGACTGCTCTCCTCGGTGCCCGCGCAGCACCCGGCGGCATCCTCGGAGCGCTTCATGGCGTCCGAGTACACCGCGGCGTCCTGACGCGCCTGCACGGCGGGCGCCCCTGGCACGTCCTGCGCCGCCTGCACGGCGGGCGTCCCCTGCACGTCCGATGAGGCGCGCGCGGGCCCGGGCCGGGTCGCGCCCCTGGTCAGCGCCGGATCCGGCGTCCTGGGCCGTCCGGGTGAATCCCGAGCCGATCCGAGGAATCCGCCGCAGAAGTCTTAACGGTCACCCGCTCCGGCCGATCAGTCCGGTGCTCGCCCATGGAGGGGCGGCAGTCATTCGGCCCGAATCAAGGAGGAGTTCATCATGGGTCTCTCGGTCAACACGAACGTCGCGGCACTCAACGCGTACCGCAACCTCTCGTCCACCCAGAACGACATGGGCAAGTCGCTCGAGAAGCTGTCCTCTGGCTTCCGGATCAACCGTGCCGCCGACGACGCGGCCGGCCTGGCCATCTCGGAGGGCATGCGCTCGCAGATGGGCGGCATCACCGTCGGCGTCCGCAACGCCCAGGACGCGATCTCCGTCGTCCAGACCGCTGAAGGTGCGCTCAACGAGACCACGTCCATCCTGCAGCGGATGCGTGACCTCACCGTCCAGGGTGCCAACGAGGGTGGCCTCACCAGCGACGCCGTCGACAACATCCAGGCGGAGATCACCGCGCTGACCACGACGCTGAACGACATCGCCGCGAACACCACGTTCAACGGCACCGCGCTCCTGGACGGCGGCTACACCGGCACGTTCCAGGTGGGCGCGAACGGCGGCGAGACGGTCTCCGTTGCCATCGGCACCGCGATGGACAGCACCGGCCTGGGCATCTCGGCCCTGACCGCGCTCGACGGCACCAACGCCACGGCGACGACCAACCTCGGCCTCATCGACACCGCGATCAACACGGTCTCGACCACGCGTGCCGGTCTCGGTGCCTCACAGAACCAGCTCGAGCACGTCATCAACAACGCCAACGTGGCGCTGGAGAACGTCACCGCGTCGGAGAGCCGCATCCGCGACACCGACATGGCGTCGGAGATGGTCAACTACACCCGGACCCAGATCCTGTCCCAGGCGGGCACGGCCATG
>NZ_JBFHHB010000067.1:0-13612 GCF_041597215.1 Actinotalea sp. | reverse complement strand
CCCCACCCGTCGGCGGTGTGCAGCGAGCGGATCACCAGGTAGACCAGCGGCCCGCCGAGCAGCAGCAGGACGACGGTGGCCGTGACGAGCAGCGCGGCGAGGTCGCCCACCCGTCGGCCGGGTCCACGCAGGGCGAGCGGGCGCGCCGCCGGCTCGGTGTCGACCGGGCGTACCCGCTCGCGACGCCGGCGGGCCCGACCGGCGATGGTCAGTGCCACGCCGACCACGACCAGCTGGACGACCGAGAGCACCGACGCGGCGCGCAGGTCGAGGAACTGCGTCGTCTGCACCCAGATCTCGGTCTCGATCGTCCCGTAGCCGACTCCGCCGAGCACGAGCACGACGCCGAAGGCCGTGGAGCAGAACAGGAAGACGATCGACGCCGCGGAGGCGATCGCCGGGGCGAGAGCCGGCAGGGTCACCCGCAGGAAGACCTGGGCCGGGCGGGCACCCAGGGCCGCGGCGGCCTGCTCGGCCCGCTCGTCGAGCCCCGCCCAGAAGGCCCCGACGGTGCGCACCACGACGGTGTAGTTGAAGAAGACGAGCGCCAGGACGACCCCGGCGAAGGTCCCGTCCCAGCCCAGTCCCCCGAGCGGACCGGTGAGCAGCGAACGGAACGCGACCCCGACGACGACGGTCGGCAGCACGAAGGGGACGGCGACGATCGCGCGCACCAGCCGACGGCCGGGGAAGGAGCAGCGGTGCAGCAGGTAGGCGCCCGGCAGGCCGAGCACGACGGCGATCGCGGTGCCGACGGCGGCCTGGCCGAGAGTCAGTCCGAGCAGCCGCCAGGTGCGCGGACGGGAGAAGACCTCGACGAAGCCGCTGAGGTCGATCGCCCCGTCGCTGACGAATCCCCTGGCCACCAGGACGACGACGGGTAGGGCGAAGAAGGTCCCGAGGAAGAGCAGCGGCACGGCAGCGGCGAGCGCCCACACCCCGGCCCGGAGTGCGGTCGAACGCCGCGGCAGCTGAGGGGGACGGCCCCGCCCCACCCCGGTCGGCACCTGTCCGGCCGAGGTGGAGGGGCCCGTCGTGCTCAGCCGATGACCGTGTCGGTCCATGCGGTGATCCAGGCGTCGCGGTTCGCGGCGATCTCCGCCGGTGCGACGACGAACGGCGAGGCGGCCTGCGGGGCGAACCTCGCCCAGTCCTCGGGCAGCGCGACGGTGGAGTCCACCGGGTAGACGTACATCGACCCGGGGATGTCGGCCTGGACCTCGGGGCTGAGCAACCAGTCGATGACCAGCTGAGCGCCCTCGGGGTTCGCGGCCCCGGCGATCACGCCGGCGTACTCCACCTGACGGAAGCAGGTCTCCAGCAGGGCGGAGGTCGGTGCGGTGTCCTCGCCCTCGGGCACCTCGTAGGGCGGGGAGGAGGAGTAGGACACCACGAGCGGCCGGTCGCCCTCGCTCGAGGGGCCGGAGAAGTCGACGTAGTACGCGTCGGACCAGGAGGCCGCGACCGCGACCCCGTTGTCCCGCAGCCCTGCCCAGTAGTCGAGCCAGCCGTCCTCGCCGAAGGCGCCGACGGTGGCGAGCAGGAAGGCGAGGCCTGGAGAGCTCGTCGCCGGGTTCTCCACGACGAGCAGGTCCGCGTACTCGGGCTCGAGCAGGTCCTCGAAGGTCACCGGGAGCTCGAGACCCGCGTCGGCGAACCACTCGTCGTCGGCGTTCACGCAGACGTCGCCGGTGTCGATCGGGGTGAGCGAGCCGGCCTCGTCGACCGCGTACTGCGCGGCGTCGGCGGGGAGCGCGGGCGAGGTGTACGGCGCCAGCACCCCCTCGTCGATCGCCCGCGTCGCGAAGCTGTTGTCGATCCCGAAGACGACGTCCCCGATCGGGGCGTCCTTGGTCAGGATGAGCTGGTTGACCATCGACCCGGCGTCGCCGGGCGCCACCTGCTCGAGGGTGAGTCCGGTGTCCGCCTCGAACTGGGCGATGAGCTCCTCGCTCAGCGCGAACGAGTCGTGCGTGATGAGCCGGACGGTCCCGCCCGCCGTGCTCGTCTGCTCGCCGCTCGCGCTCGTCGAGGTGCCCGTCGCCTCGTCCCCCGCGCCGACGGCCGAGCAGCCGGCCAGCGCCAGCCCTCCGACGCCGAGCAGCGCGATCAGTCGTGCCCTGCTGATGTGGTGCGTCATGCAGTCCTCCTCGTGGTTCCAGGAGGGGGGTACCGCCGCGGGCCCCGGGCAGGCCCGGCACTCCACGGGGTACCTGAGAAAGCCCGACTCCCTACGCCGGTATCACCCGGATCAGGTTCGAGGGTCTGCGGTCGCCCGCACTCTCAGCGTCCTGCGCCCGGTGGACCGGGCGACGCTCCCCTGTCGTTCGGGACGAGCCTAGTGGATCCGCCGGCCCACCCCGGCTGCGTCCGCGCGGTGACGACGGAGGGCCCACGCTCCCGGATACGCTCGCGGAAGGGTCCGTGACTGCGGTCCCTGGAACCAAGGAGCACCGATGTCACGCCGCGCGCAGCTCTTCGTCGCCACCCACGCAGGGGCCCTCGCCCGGGCCGACGCCCTGGACGCGGGGACCCCTCCGCAGTCGGAGACGACCTTCTGCGAGCTGCCGGACCTCAGCCCTCTCGACCTCGAGCTGCTCGGCGAGGCGGCAGCCGCGGCGGTGCGCTTCGGCCACGGCGACCTGGAGCCCGCCGAGGTGGACCTCAACCACGAGTGGCTCTTCCACCTCCCACCGTTCCTGGTGGAGGTGCTCGCCGAGGTCGGGCGGGCCGAGGACGAGGAGCTGCCCGGTGAGGTGGCGGTCGCCTGGGCGGCCTCGGCCGAGCGTGACCCGCACGACGGCGACCCGCTGGCCACCCTCACGGAGATCGTCCGGGTGACGACCGCGGCGGAGGAGCTGGGCCGCGGCGCCTACCTGTGGGTCGAGTCCGTCTGAGCCGGGTGAACCTCCCTCGTGCGGCCTGCACGGGGGACCCGCTCCCACTAGCGTGGTGGGCGGTCGACAACCAGGAGGACCCCCGTGGCCGACACGAACACGAACATGATCGCCAAGGTGACCGGAGCCATCGCGGCGATCGGCGCGGCGTGGGTCGCGCAGAAGCTCCTCGCGAGCCTCTGGAAGGCGGCGACGGGCCACACCCCGCCGCGGCCCGAGGACGAGGGCGACGTGCGCTTCGCCGAGATCGCGGCGGCTGCGGCGATCTCCGGCGCGGTCGTCGCGCTGTTCCGCGTGGTGGCGACGCGAGGCACCGCGAAGTACCTCAGCTCCTGAGCCGCGGCGCGGTAGAGAGCGGGCGCCTGCGCGGAGCCCGGCCCGGCTCAGCGCTCGCTCTCGCCCTCCTTGTGCAGCGCTGAGCGCAGGTCCTGCGTCAGCTCGTCGACCGCGAGCGACTCCGACGTGACCTTCCCCGTGCGGTAGCCGGCGCGCGTGACCAGGTGCGCCGCCACCGGAGCGGTGACCATCTGGAACAGGCCGATGAGGACCAGCACGGAGGTCACCGGACCGGAACGCAGCCAGAACCCGAGACCGGCCAGCATGAGCAGCACGCCCAGCACCTGGGGCTTGGTCGCCGCATGGCTGCGGGCGAGCAGGTCGGGGAAGCGCAGCAGGCCGACCCCCGCGGCGAGCGCGAGGCCGGAACCGGCCACCAGGCAGGCGGCCGCGAGCACGTCGAGCAGGGTGCTCATCCGGTCACCTCCCCCTGAGCCGGTCCGCCGTGGTGCTCGTCGTCGGAGGCGGCGAGCTCGGCATCCTCCGCCGCCAGCCGCTCGCGCTCGAGCGCGGCGACCTCCTCCCGGGTGAGGATCCGGCCCTCGCCCTCGGGCTCGACGGCGGCGAAGCGCGCGATCGTGACCGAGCCGACGAAGCCGACGAGCGAGAGCACCGCGAGGATCGGCACGATGTCGCGGCGGCGGGTCGCCACCGCGATGAGGACGAAGGCGCCGATGAGGATCGCGGTGAAGGCGTCGAGGGCGATGGTGCGGTCGAGCATCGTCGGGCCGCGCTGCAGCCGGACGAGCACCAGGACCGCACCGGTCACGAGCAGCACGCCGCAGAAGATCAGGACGACGGTCACGGGGTCTCCTCCGTTCGCTCGGGTCCGGTGAGTGGATCGGTGGGCCGGCCGCCGTCCGGGCCCGCCGGGACCGGCGAGGGCACCGCGCCCGGGCCGCTCAGCCGCGCCCGCGCGAGCTCGTCGTCGGAGGCCAGCGCTCGCAGCACGCGCTCCTCGACCGCGAGCACGTCGCGGCGGTGCTCCTCCACGTCCTTGCGTGTCACGTCGAGCACGTGCACGTAGAGCGTCCCGCTCAGCCGGTGCGCCTCGACCACGATCGATCCGGGCACGAGCGAGACGAGCTGCGCGGTCAGCGTGAGGTAGAGGTCCGAGGTGCTGCGCAGCGCGACCCGGATCACCGCGGATCGCGGCGTGCGCCGCCCGAGCGCGAGCAGCGCGACCTGCGTGCTCGCCACCACGAGGTCGACGGAGGTCCTGGCGACCAGGGCGACCACCCGGCCGACCCGCACCCGGCCGTGGTAGTCGATCGGGGGCATCGGCAGGCCGCGGACCACGAGCACCGCGATCGCGAGACCGCCCAGCACGTTGGCCGGGGTGAGCGTCCCCCACAGCCCCACCCAGACGAGGGTGAGCCAGATGACGGCCGCGACTTGGAAGGGCAGGGCACGGCGACTGCGCGGGTGCAGGCTCATGGCTCCTCCACCTCCGTCACGGCGGAGTCGCCGTCGGTCCCGGCGATCTCGGCCGACTGCCCCTCCCCGCGCTCACCGTCCGGCAGGACCGAGACGATGTACTGGGTCCGGTCGCGGAGCAGCTCGGCCGCGCGATCGGTGTAGCCGAACAGGGGGCCGGCGACCACGGCGAGACCGATCCCGAACGAGACGAGCACCGTGGTGGAGACCACCATCGCCGCCGGGAGCCGCTGGGGCGTCCTGGTGAGGACGGCGGTCGCGGCCGTCGTCGTGCCGTCCTGCGTCGTGCCGTCCTGCGTCGGGCCGGCCGGTGCGGCGTCCGCGCCTGAGGTCGGGGCGGCGTCGCCCTCCGCCGTCTTCGCCGGCTGCCAGAACGCCTTGTTCCACGCCTTGACCAGCGCGTACAGCGTGAGCAGCGAGGTCACCGCGCCACCGGCGACGAGCACGTAGGCGAGCGGTCCTCCGTCGGCGATGCCGGCCTCGAACAGCCCCACCTTGCCGAGGAAGCCGGAGAACGGCGGGATGCCCGCGAGGTTCATGGCCGGGACGAAGAACAGGATCGCGAGCAGCGGGGCGCCCTTGGCGAGCGCGCCGAGGCCGTCGAGCGAGGTGGTCCCGCCGTGCCGTTCGACGAGACCCACGACCAGGAAGAGCGCCGTCTGCACGGTGATGTGGTGCGCGACGTAGAAGATCGCCGCCCCGAGCCCCGCCTCGCTCGACAGCGCGATGCCGAAGAGCATGAACCCGATGTGGCTGACGAGCGTGAAGGAGACGAGCCGCTTGATGTCGTTCTGCGCGACGGCGCCGAGGATCCCGACGAGCATCGTCGCGAGCGCCGCGATCATCAGGACCTCGTCCAGCCGCCCGTCGGGGAAGAGCAGGGTCTGGGTGCGGATGATCGCGTAGACGCCCACCTTGGTCAGCAGCCCGGCGAACACGGCGGTCACCGGGGCCGGCGCGGTCGGGTAGGAGTCCGGCAACCAGGCGGAGAGCGGGAAGATCGCCGCCTTGATGCCGAAGGCGAGCAGGAGCATCACCTGGAGGGTGAGCTGCACCCCCGGGTCGAGGTCGCCGAGCCGCAGGGCGAGCTGGGCCAGGTTCACCGTTCCCGTCGCCGCGTAGGTCATGGCGATGGCCGTGAGGAAGAGCAGCGAGCTGAGCAGCGAGACGACGACGTAGATCGTCCCGGCGCGCACCCGTTCACCCGTCCCTCCGAGGGTGATGAGCACGTAGGACGCCGCGAGCAGGATCTCGAAGCCGACGAAGAGGTTGAAGAGGTCGCCGGAGAGGAAGGCGTCCGCGACCCCGGCGGTGAGCACGAGGTACGTCGGGTGGAAGATCGCGACCGGTGTCTCGGCGTCGTCGTCCTCCAGTCCCTGCGCGAGGGAGTACACGAGGACGCACAGGGTCACCGCGAAGGACACCGAGAGCATGAGGGTCGACAGGCGGTCCGCGACCAGGCCGATGCCCACCGGGGTCGCCCAGCCGCCCACGTCGAGCACGAGCGGCCCGTCGTCGGCCGCCACCAGCAGGGTCACCGAGGCGACGAGGGAGACGCTCAACGCGACGAGGCTGATGACGCCCTGGAGGCGCCCGTGCTTCCACAGCGCGAGGGCGAGGCCCGCGGCGAACAACGGGACGATCACGGGGATCGGCACCACCCAGGAGAGGTAGCCCATCAGCGCTCACCCCGCTCGGAGGTGGCGGGACCGGCGGGCGCGGCGTGCGGGACCGACTGCTCGTCGGTGCTGCCGTCGTCGTCCACGTCGGTCTCGTCGCGCGTCTCGGCGGCGGCCTCCTCCAGGGCGGTCAGGCCCTCCCCGGACTCGGCGTCGGCGTCCTCGTACGCGGCGCGGTCCTGGGCGGCGCGACGAGCGACCCGCCGGTCCTCGAGGTCGTCCTGGACCTCGTCGTGCTCGTTGAGCTGCCAGGAGCGGTACGCGAGCGCGAGGAGGAAGGCCGTCATGCCGAGGGTGATGACGATGGCCGTGAGGACCATCGCCTGCGGCAAGGGGTCGGCCATGTCCTCGACCTCGGTGCGCCCGACGATCGGCGGCCCGCCTGCGGCCCCGCCGGCGATGAGGAAGAGCACGTTGATGCCGTTGCCCAGCACGATCACGCCGAGCAGCACCCTGGTCAAGGTGCGCTCCAGCAGGAGGTACACGCCCACGGCGACCAGGACCACGACGACCGCGACGAGAACGAGGCTCGGGGACATCTCCCTCATCGGGACACCTCCTCGCCCGCCCGACGGCTCGCGCGGCCGCCTCGCTCGACCTCGGTGTCGTCGTCGGCCGTGCCGTCCTGGTGCCGGTCGATCTCCGCGCCGAGGCTGCGCAGGATGTCCAGGACCAGGCCGAGGACCACCAGGAGCACGCCGATGTCGAAGAACAGCGAGGTCACGAGCTTGACGTCGCCGAGGACCGGAACGGTCACCTCGAAGATCCGGGACTCGAGCACCGATCCGCCGAAGGGCAGGGCGAACAGCCCGACCCCCGCGGAGAGGAACAGCCCGGTCCCGAGCAGCAGGCCCGGGTGCACCGGGGCGGCCTCGCCGAGCTCGTAGCGACCGCCCGCCAGGTAGCGGACCGCGAGCGCGATGCCGATGACCAGTCCGGCCGCGAAGCCTCCCCCGGGAGCGTTGTGGCCGGAGAAGAGCAGGAAGAGCGCGAAGACCACCATGGTGTGGAAGAGCAGCCGGGTGGCGATCTCGAAGATCACCGAACGGCGCTCGGGGGCGAGGGTGCTGCCGCCGGAGAGCCACTCGCTGTGCTGCCGACCGGTCCCGCCGGCGGCGGAGGTCGCCTTGCGCTGCATGGCTGCCGCCCGACGCAGGGGCCCCATCGCGTCGGCGGACACCCGCCAGACGGTGCGGCCCCCGGCGGTGCTCGGCCGCAGGACTGCGCCGCTGCGGCGCCGCAGGAAGACCAGGGAGGCGACGCCCGTCGCGGCGACCAGCAGCACGGAGATCTCCCCGACCGTGTCCCAGGCCCGGATGTCCACCAGGGTCACGTTGACCACGTTCTTGCCGCCGCCGTACTCGTACGCCTCGACGGGGAAGTCCACCGAGACGGGTGCCTCCGTCCGGGCGCTCGGCATGACGAGCGCCGCCGCTCCGACGGTCAGGCCCACCGCCACGCCGACGGCCAGCCGGACCCACCGGCTCGCGGCGAGCGGCCGCACCGAGAAGTACGAGGGGAGCCGGCGCAGCACGAGCACGAACACCACGAGGGTGATGGTCTCGACCAGCACCTGGGTGAGCGCGAGGTCGGGGGCGCCGTGCAGCAGGAAGATCGTCGCGACCCCGAACCCGCTGATCCCGGTGAGGACGACGGCCTTGAGCCGACGGCGCGCGCGGGCGGCGAGCACGGCGGTGACCGTGGCGACGAGGGCGGCGACGGCCTGGATGGGCATGTCCCACAGCCGGACCCCGTCCCAGCCGGGCAGCGTGGTCCCGGTGATCAGCGCCGTCCCCGCACCGACCACCAGGACCATGAGGATCGTGCCGAGGTACAACGGGAGCGAACCACGCTGGGTGAACGCCGTGACGTCGGCGGCTGCGTCGTCGAGCCTGCGCATCGACCGGCGGTAGAGCAGGTCGACGTCGGGCGGGGAGGGGACGCGGGCCTGCCACCGCTCGACCGCCGAGCGGGCGACGAAGAGCGCCGTGCCGCCCGCGAGGACGAGGACCGTCAGCCCGAGGGCGGGGGTGAAGCCTCCCCACAGGATCAGGTGGCCCTCCTCGCCCGGGAGCGTTGCGGCCCACGGCCCGAGCACCCGCTCGCCCACGGCCGGCGCGAGGCCCGCCAGCAGGCCGAGGGCGCCGAGCAGCACGACGGGAGCCACCAGGAGCCGGGCGGGTCGGTGCACGACGGTCACCAGCGCACCATCGGTCGGGAAGGCCGGTCCCCTGCTGCCGAGTGCCCGCCCACCGACGCCCGGTCCGCTCTCGGTCCCGGCTCCGGTGGCCGGCACCGCGGCCGGCTCGGCGGCGGGCAGGACGCGCTTGGCTGCGAAGGCGCCCCACCAGAAGCGCAGCGAGTACGCGACGGTGAGCATCGAGCCCAGGACGACGGCGGCCAGCACCACCCGGCCGGCGGTCGTCGTCTCGTGCACGAGCGCGTCGATGGCCGCCTCCTTGGCGACGTACCCCGCGAAGGGCGGCAGCCCGATCATCGATGCCGTCGCGAGACCGGCGGCCGTGGCGGTGATCGGAAGGGCCCGTCCGATCCCGGACAGCCGCCGCAGGTCACGTGTCCCGGTCGCCGCGTCGACCACCCCGACGGCGAGGAAGAGCGTCGCCTTGAACATGGCATGCGCCCCGAGCATCGCGATCCCCGCGAGGGCGACGGCCTGCGAGCCGTAGCCGACGAGCACGATGAGCAGCCCGAGCTGGCTGACCGTGCCGAAGGCCAGCACGAGCTTGAGGTCGTACTGCCGCAACGAGCGGTAGCCACCGACCAGGAGCGTCGCGGACCCGAGACCGAGGACCACCACCTGCCAGGCGGTCAGGTCCGCGAAGGCTGGGGCGAAGCGCGCCACGAGGTACACGCCGGCCTTCACCATCGCCGCGGCGTGCAGGTAGGCCGAGACGGGGGTCGGAGCCGCCATCGCCGACGGGAGCCAGAAGTGGAACGGCACGAGCGCGGACTTGGTCACGGCTCCCGCCAGGAGCAGCACGACGGCGACCCCCACCGCACCGCCGGTCGGCGGGTCCGCCAGGATCGCCGAGATCCGGTAGGTCCCCGCCGCATGACCGATCATCAGGACCCCGACGAGCATCGCCAGGCCGCCGGCAGTGGTCACGACGATGGCCTGCATGGCCGCGCGCCGAGAGGCCTTGCGATCGGCGTAGTGCCCGATGAGCAGGTAGGAGGTGACCGTCGTCAGCTCCCAGAAGACGTAGAGCAGGATCAGGTCGTCCGTGGTGACCACGCCGAGCATCGACCCGGCGAACGCGACCAGCACGGCCCCGAAGCGACCGAGACCACCCGCCTTCGGCGAGAAGTACGCCGAGGAGTACACCAGGACGACGGCGCCGATCCCCCCGACGAGAAGCACCATGAGCCAGGAGAGGCTGTCCAGGCGGAAGGCGAGGTCGATCCCGAGACTCGGCACCCAGGAGACGAGCTCGGTCGGCCCCTGACCGTCGGTCACGGCTGCGGTCTGCGCCAGGGCCCACACGACGACGGCCGCCGGGGCGATCGCGAGGAGCAGGAAGCCGCGGCGACCGGACCAGCGCAGGACGAGAGGCGCGACGAGGCTCACCAGAAGGTGGAGAGCCAGGAGGAGCAACACGTCCGGTCCGTCCGATCGGGGGCGGGGGGGCGATTCTGCCGAACCTGGAGTGTACGAGCGATCGGCCGCGGAGGCAGCCGACGGGACCCGACCGGATAGCGTGACCCCGTGTCGGCCCTCCAGATCGTCGCCCTCGTCCTCGCCCTCGTGGCGACCGCCGTCGGCGTGAGCGTCTTCGTCCTCGGTGCCCGTGCGATCGTGCGCACCGTCGCCGTCGGGCGCCCGGCGCCGGACCGCGCGACCGAGCCCTGGCGCCGGACCTGGCTCGTGCTCCTGCTCCTGCTCGGGCACGGGCGCTTCCAGCACCGACCCGGGGTCAAGGTCGCGCACTGGGCCGTGATGCTCAGCTTCCCGATCCTCTTCCTCACCCTGGTCAGCGGGTACGGGCAGATCGTCGACCCGTACTTCGTGCTGCCGCTGGTGGGGCACTGGCCGCCGCTGGAGTGGCTCACGGAGGTCTTCGCCTGGCTCAGCCTGGTGGGGATCGTGCTGCTGATCGTGGTGCGTCAGCGCAGCCACCCTCGGCGCGGCGCGGCAGCGGCCTCCCGGGTGTCCGCCGCCCGCAGCACGGCGGACGGTTCCGGGACCGGCCCCGAGGGCGAGCGCGCCTCGCGCTTCTTCGGCTCGAACCGCGGCCAGGCGTACTTCGTCGAGGCCGTGGTACTCGGGGTGGTGCTGGCGGTGCTGCTGCTGCGGGGGCTCGAGTCCGTGCTCGCCTCGCCGTGGCGGGTGAACCTCGACGGGGGCGTCTTCGACCCCTCCCTGAGCTGGGGCGCCGTCGACGCGACCGACCCGGCCGTGCTCGCGCACTTCCCGCTGACCGCCTGGATCGGCGCACTGCTCGACGGGATCTCGATCGCGGGGATCGAGACGGCTGTCGTCCTGACGGCCCTGGCCAAGATCCTCCTCTCGATGACGTGGATGTACGTCGTCGGCCGTCGCCCGGCGATGGGCGTCTCCTGGCACCGGTTCCTCGCCGTGGTCAACGTCTGGGCCCGGCGCGAGACGAGCGGCAGGCCCGCGCTCGGCCCGCTCTCCCCGGTCACCGCGGGCGGCGTCCCTGTCGACCTGACCGAGCTCGAGGAGATCCCCGACGACCTGCGCCTGGGCGTCGGCGCGGTCGAGGACTTCACCTGGAAGGGCCTGCTGGACTTCTCGACCTGCACCGAGTGCGGGCGCTGCCAGGAGCAGTGCCCCGCCTGGAACACGGGCAAGCCGCTCTCGCCCAAGCTCGTCGTCATGGCGCTGCGGGACCACGCCTACGCCTCGGCGCCGTACCTGCAGGCGGCAGCGAACGCCTCGACGGAGCCGGCCGGGCACACGAGCACCACGGGTCACGTGCCCCTCGGGGGCACGGGCGCCACCGCGGGCGAGGCCGACTCCCACGCCTCGGTGGACGTCCTGTCCCTCGTCGGCGACGTGATCGACCCGCAGGCCCTGTGGGACTGCACGATGTGCGGGGCCTGCGTCCAGCAGTGCCCTGTCGACATCGAGCACATCGACCACCTCGTGGACCTGCGCCGCAACCAGGTGCTCGTCGCCTCGACCTTCCCCGCCGAGCTCGGCACGATGTTCACCAAGATCGAGAAGCGCGGGAACCCCTGGGGCCTGCCCGCCCGGCAACGCCTGGCCTGGGCGAAGGACCTGCCCTTCGAGGTCCCCGTCGTCGGTGTGGACGTCGAGGACGCGAGCGCCGTCGACCACCTCTTCTGGGTGGGCTGCGCCGGCGCCTACGACGACAAGGCCAAGGCCACGACCCGCGCGGTCGCCGAGCTCATGCACCACGCCGGGGTGAGCTTCGCGGTGCTGGGCGACGGCGAGACGTGCACGGGTGATCCCGCCCGCCGCGCCGGGAACGAGGCGCTCTTCCAGATGCTCGCCAGGACGAACATCGAGACGTTCACCGAGGCGAAGGTCCGGCGGATCGTCGTCACCTGCGCGCACTGCTTCAACACCCTCCGGCGGGAGTACCCGCAGCTCGGCGGGGACTACGAGGTGCTGCACCACACCGAGCTGCTCGAACGGCTCGTCGCGGAGGGTCGGCTCACGCCGGTCGCCCCGACCGGTGCCGCGGACGACGCGGGCACGGTCACGTACCACGACCCCTGCTACCTGGGCCGGCACAACGAGGTCTACGCCCCGCCTCGCGAGCTGCTCAGGGCCAGCGGCGCTCGCCTGGCGGAGATGCCGCGCACCCAGGAGCGGTCGTTCTGCTGCGGTGGCGGTGGCGCGCGGGTGTGGATGGAGGAGACGACGGGAACCCGGATCGGCTCCGAGCGTGCGGCCGAAGCCGTCGCGACCGGCGCGGACGTCATCGCGACCGGCTGCCCGTTCTGCACGGTCATGCTCACCGACGGGGTCGCGGCCCAGGCCGAGGCGAGCGGATCCGCTCCCGCCGTGGTCGACGTCGCCCAGGTGCTGCTCGACGCCGTCCGCCCGCGGGACTGAGCCGGAGGGGCCGGCAGAGCGGAGCGGGCCGGGCGGGCCGAGCGGGCCGCAGCGATCCGCTCAGAGGTCGGCGGGGTCCACGATGAAACCCATCATGTCGGTGATCTCCCCGGCCACGGCCGCGTGGAGCGCGCGGGCGACGGCGTTCACCAACGGGGCCGCCCGACCGCGGGCGATCCGGTGCTCGATCGGCGGGCGTTCCATGCCGAGGTCCGCGAGCTCGTCCGGAGCCCAGCTGACGCGGTAGGTCACGGCACCGCCGCTCGCCCACGGCACCCCGGCCAGCGCCTGCGGCAGCCGGGTCTCCCCGCCGACCTCCACGGCGAGCACCCCGTCGAGGTCGAGGTCGGCGAGCATGCCGTAGGCGCTCCGTACCTCCTGCTGGGTGAGCGCCTCCAGATCACGGTCGTCGGCCGCCTGGTGCAGCGCGGCACGCTCCCTCGCGTCGAGGTCCTCCGCGCCCGGCACGGGCCGGACTCCTGTCCCCGCTGGCGGGCCGTCCCAGGGGGTGCCCAGGTCCAGCCGGGCCCGGGGGACCGCCTGCCGCACCACGGAGAGGGCGGCCTCGGGGTCGAGCCAGATGTCGGACCAGACGGTCAGGTCGACCGCCGCCGCGGGATCGGGGACGAGCACCGTCGCCGGTCCGCCGCCGACCCCGGTGACGCGCACGGCCCCCGCGAGCCGACGGGCCGCCGCGACCAACCAGGTGACGACGCGCTCCTCGTCCCGGATCGGGAGCCCGTCGGGGAAGGCCCTCCCGAGCCCGTCCCGGTCGGCGGCGCCGGGCCACGGCGCCTCGCCGCGCTCGACGGGCGCGTGCAGCAGCCAGACCTGCCCGGTCGGGCCGGGAAGGCCGAGCGCCGCGGCCGCGGCGCGGTCAATCGGGTAGGGCCCGCGCAGGGAGCTCAGGCGGGACAGGCGCAGCACGGCGATCGGGCCGGCCTTGGACCGGCCCCTGCGGGCCGCCGGCTCGGCGGGCACCTCCCACCCCGCGGCGGAGAACCGGCTGGTGGCCAGGACGTCGAGCTCCTCGGCCGGCACGTCGCCGGCGAGGGCGAGCAGATGGTGCTGCTCGGCCAGTGCCGGGTCGAAGGGTCGCGCTGCCAAGCTGCGAGCCTAGGTCGGTCGTGTTGCGGCCGTGTCACAGAGCGCCCGGTGCCCGCGCCGCCCGGTCCTCCCGGGGCCGCCCCAGGCTG
>NZ_JBFHHB010000066.1:0-13671 GCF_041597215.1 Actinotalea sp. | reverse complement strand
GTCGTCGATGTCGTCGAGGTACTTCACGATGGCGCGGATCGAGTTGCCGTGCGCGGCCACCAGGACGGTCTTGCCGGCCTGGAGGTCCGGCACGATGTCGCTGGTCCAGTACGGAAGGGCGCGCTCGAGCACGTCCTTGAGACACTCGGCGAGGACGACGGGCGCGTCGGCGTAGCGCGGGTCGGCGTCCTGGGAGAACTCCGAGCCGAGCTCGACGTCGGGCGGCGGGACGTCGTAGGAGCGACGCCAGAGCATGAACTGCTCCTCACCGAACTCGGCGAGCGTCTGCTTCTTGTCCTTGCCCTGGAGTGCGCCGTAGTGACGCTCGTTGAGGCGCCAGTTGCGCTTGACGGGGATCCAGTGGCGGTCCGCCGCGTCCAGGGCGAGGTTCGCCGTGGTGATCGCGCGGCGCAGCAGCGAGGTGTGCACGACATCGGGCAGCACGCCCGCGTCGGTCAGCAGGGTCCCGCC
Source organism: Actinotalea sp. (assembly GCF_041597215.1). Taxonomy (GTDB): domain Bacteria; phylum Actinomycetota; class Actinomycetes; order Actinomycetales; family Cellulomonadaceae; genus Actinotalea. The sequence goes on along the minus strand of NZ_JBFHHB010000066.1, from coordinate 13,200 downwards.
CCGCTTCGCCTCCTCGATGCCCTTCTCGGACAGGGCGACATCCACCCAGCCGGTGAACAGGTTCTTCGCGTTCCACTCGCTCTCGCCGTGGCGGAGCAGCACAAGGGTGTAGGCCATGGGTCCATCCTGCCGCATCCGGGCGCCGGGGGCCGGGGGACCTCGGGCCCGCGAGGGGAGCTGCGCGGTCCGCGGGGCCGGGAGACCGGCCGGGCCGGTCGGCGCGGCCGATCGCTCGACCGGTGCGGCTCAGCGCCGCTCGCGCGCCATCTCGTACACCTTGAGCATCGCCGAGGCCGCGGCGTCCCAGCCCATCTGCTCCGCGTGGCGCCGCGCTCCCGCGCCGAGGGCGTGGCGTCGCTCGTCGTCGCGGAGCAGCCCGGTGAGCGCGCCCGCCCACAGCCGCGGGTCGTGACCACGGACGAGCACTCCGGACCGACCGTCGGCCACGACCGTCCGCAGCCCGCCGACCCCGGTGGCGACCACCGGCGTCCCGCAGGCCTGCGCCTCTGCCGCGACCAGCCCGAAGGACTCGCTGCGCGAGGGCATCGCGACGAGGTCGGCCGCGCGGAACCACGCGGCCAGCTCCGCACGGGGCACGGGCGGGCGCAGCAGCAGCCGGTCGGACAGGCCGAGCCCGGCGGCGAGGTCCTGGAGCTCCTGCGCGGAGGAGAGCCGTCCGCTGGAACCGCCGAGGACCACGAGCATCGGCACCCGGTCCCCGCGGTCCCTGATCTCCGCCAGGGCGTGCACCAGGACGTCGGGCGCCTTGAGCGGCTGGATCCGGCCGGCGAACAGGACGATGGGCTCCTCGGGCGGGAGGCCGAGGGACAGCCGCGCCCTGCGCTGCGCGGCAGCCAGCCCTGCGCCGTCCAGCACAGCGGTGTCCGGGTGGAACAGGTCCAGGTCGACCCCCGGGGCGACGACGTGCACCCCGTCGGGGTCGGCGTCGTAGAGGTCGATGAGGTCGGAGGCCTCCTCCGCCGTGCTCGCGACGAGTGCGTCGGCCGCCGCGACGACCTGGTCCTCGCCGATCAGGCGCCCACGCGGCTCGGGCTCGTCCCCCGGTCCGAGCGTCGCGTTCTTCACCTTCGCCATCGTGTGCATCGTGTGCACGAGCGGGACGTCCCACCGGTCGGCCGCGAGCCAGCCGACCTGGCCGGAGAGCCAGTAGTGCGAGTGGATCGCGTCGTACCAGCCCGGAGCCCGCCCCGCCTCGGTGCGCAGCACGCCGGAGGTGAAGGCGCACAGCTGGCCGGGCAGCTCGTTCTTGTCGAGACCTTCGTAGGGCCCGGCGGGGATGTGCCGCACCAGGACGCCGGGGGTCATCTCCACGACGTCGGGAAGCAGCGAGCTCGTCGACCGCGTGAAGATCTCCACCTGGGCGTCCTGCGCCGCCAGGGCGCTCGCGAGCTCGGTGACGTAGACGTTCATCCCGCCGGCGTCACCGGTCCCCGGCTGGTCCAGCGGAGACGTGTGCACGCACAGCATCGCGATCCGCAGGCCCATCGCCGTCCTTCCTCGCGCACCGCCGGCCGGGCGCCGCCGACCAGTATCGGCGACTCGCGCCACTGCTGCGCGACGCGTCCGGGGGCGGAGGCAGGTCCGGGGTCGGAGGCAGGTCCGGGGGCGGAGGCAGGTGCGGCCGGCCTGCCACGCGGCGTCCACGCTCATGATGGACAGGCCCATGTTGAGGACGCCCATGATGAGCGCGCCGACCATCGCGCCGGGGACGCGGCCGATACCGCCGGTGACGGCCGTCCCACCGATGAAGCAGGCGGCGATGGCGTCGAGCTCGTAGTTCTGCCCCGACGCGGTGATGGAGCACCCGCGCGGGAGGTGGTGACCACACCTGCCACACCGGCGAGAGCGCCGATGTTGACGAACACCCAGAAGTTGACCTTCCTGGTGTCCACGCCGGAGAGGATCGCCGCGTGGAGGTTCCCGCCGATCGCGTAGATGTGGCGGCCGAAGACCGTCTTGCCCATGACGAAGGAGTACGCGACCACGAGGACCCCCACGATGAGCAGCACGATCGGCGCACCGCCCTTGCTGCCGGCGAGGATCCACGCGAACGCGGCGATGATCGCCGAGAAGAGCGTGAGCTTGGCGACGAAGGCGACGAGCGGGTCGACGACGAGGTCGTGCTTGCACCCGAGACGCGGCTCTTGACTGTCGTCTTCGGGGTCACATCGTCGAGCCCCTCATTAGTTGACCAGGTGAACTTATACAGGCCGCGAGCGAGAACGCAAGCGCGTTCACCCGTCGAACCATCACGATGTCGTCACGGGCGCCGCAGGCACACGGCACCCTGACGGGCAGTGGGACCGTGGTCCCGGTCGGCCGGAAGGGCCTACTCGGCGGACTCGTCCAGCGGACCTGCTGCCCAGGCCGAGGGGTCCGCGACGAGCAGGCGGAGCACGGCGATGGCTCCCCCGGTCATCGCCGGGTAGTCACCCGCCTGGGCGGCGCTCACCGAGATCCGGCTCCACGGGGCGGCCAGGACGCGCCGCTCGAGCTGCGCGAGCATCGGCTCGCGCAGGTGCTCGATCAGCCGGTGGTAGGTGCCACCGAGGACGATCTCCGCGACGTCGACCACGTTGACGACGTTCGCCAGGGCGAGGCCGAGAGCCTGCCCCGCGCGGGCCAGGGTGGCGGTCGCCGCAGGCTCTCCCGCGTCGGCCGCCGCGACCAGGGCGCGGAGGCCGAGCTCCCGCGGGATCCCGGCACCGTCCATCAGCGCGTCCTGACCGGCATAGCGCTCCAGGGTGCCGCCCTCGTCGAACGACCCCGTCGAGCCGAGGACGATATGACCGATCTCCCCGCTCCACCCGTGCCGGCCGGCGAAGATCTCCCCGTCCAGGACGATGGCGCCGCCGATCCCGATCTCACCCGAGACGTACAGGAAGCTCTCGCCGGCCGCCCCTCGACGTGCGTGCGCTTCGGCGCGCGCGGCCAGGTTCGCCTCGTTCGCGAGCCGCGGCGGGAGCCCTGCGAGCACGGGGTGCCGGGTCATCAGGGCCACGACGTCGACGTCACGCCAGCCGAGGTTCGGGGCCAGCCGCAGCGGCCCGGTGACCCGGTCCACCAGACCGGGCAGGGCGAGCGCGGTCCCGGCGATCCGCATCCCGGAGGAGCTGAGCAGGGCCAGGACCCCGCCGGCGAGCTCGGCGAGCCGGTCGAGGACCGACTCGGGATCGCTCCCCCGGAAGTCGCCACGCTCGATCCGCTCGCTGATGACCCCGCCTGCCAGGTCGACGGCACGGACACCGAGGTAGTCGACGTTGACCTCCATCCCGACGGCAGCGACGCTGCGCGGGGCCGGGACGAGGGGAACCGCCGGCCGCCCCGCCCGCTGAGCCGCCACCGGCTCGAGCTCAGCCACCAGGCCGGCGGTGAGCAGGCGGTCGACAAGTGCGGAGACCGTCGCCCTGGTCAGGCCGGTGGCCACGGACACGTCCGCCCGGGAGACCGGTCGCGGCGCATCCATCACCTCGGCGAGGACGAGGCTCAGGTTGTGCTCGCGCAGGCTGCCCTGGCGCGCGGCGCGCTCCTGGCCACCCGGGACCCGCAGCGACCCGGCGCTCCGGCGGCGGGCGCGCGCGCTCCCCCGCCGCTCTTCTGGGGACTCGGTCGACATGGCTTGACCCTAGCGCGACCCGGCTATATGTTCAGCCGTACAACAAACTTCGATCGGAGAGCAGCAATGGTGCGCACCCCTACCCCCGAGGACAAGTTCTCCTTCGGTCTGTGGACCGTCGGATGGAACGCCCAGGACCAGTTCGGCGCCGCGAGCCGCCCGGCCCTCGACCCCGTCGAGTCCGTCCACCGCCTGGCCGAGCTCGGCGCCTCGCACGTGACGTTCCACGACGACGACGTCGTCCCCTTCGGCTCCGACTCCGCCGAGCGGGACCGCATCCTCGACCGCTTCAAGCGCGCGCTGGCCGAGACCGGCATCACGGTCGAGATGGTGACGACCAACACCTTCAGCCACCCGATCTTCAAGGACGGCGCGTTCACCTCGAACGACCGCGCGGTGCGCCGCTTCGGCCTGCGCAAGGTCGTCCGCAACGTCGACCTCGCCGCCGAGCTCGGCGCGGACACCTTCGTCATGTGGGGCGGGCGCGAGGGCGCCGAGTACGACAGCGCCAAGGACCTCAAGGCCGCGCACGACCGCTACGCCGAGGGCATCGACACCGTCGCCGCCTACATCAAGGAGAAGGGCTACGGCCTGCGCATCGCGATCGAGCCGAAGCCGAACGAGCCCCGGGGCGACATCCTGCTCCCGACGGTCGGCCACGCTCTTGGCTTCATCGCGAAGCTCGAGCACGGCGACATCGTCGGCCTCAACCCGGAGACCGGCCACGAGCAGATGGCGGGCCTGAACTACACCTCGGGCATCGCGCAGGCGCTGTGGGCCGACAAGCTCTTCCACATCGACCTCAACGGCCAGCGCTCCATCAAGTACGACCAGGACCTCGTCTTCGGCCACGGTGACCTGTTCTCCGCGTTCGCCACCGTCGACCTGATCGAGAACGGCTTCCCGAGCGGCGGCCCGCGCTACGACGGCCCGCGTCACTTCGACTACAAGCCCTCGCGCACCGAGTCGATGCAGGGCGTCTGGGAGTCGGCCGCCGCGAACATGGCGACCTACATCCTGCTCAAGGAGCGTGCGCTGGCGTTCCGGGCCGACCCCGAGGTCCAGGCGGCGCTCGAGGAGTCCGGTGTCTTCGAGCTCGCCGTGCCGACCCTGGCCGAGGGCGAGACGCTGACCGACCTGCTCGCCGACGCCTCGGCCTTCGAGGACCTCGACGTCGACGCCGTCGCGGCCCGCGGGTTCGGCTTCGTCCGCCTCAACCAGCTGGCCCTCGAGCACGCGCTCGGCGCCCGCTGATCCAGCCCTGATCTCGGCCGGGCCCCTTCCGGGGGCCCGGCCGACGTCACACCTACCGAACGAGGAGGAGCGATGACGCTCGTCGCCGGGGTGGACTCGTCCACCCAGTCCTGCAAGGTCGTGATCAAGGACGCCGCGACCGGTGCGCTCGTGCGCAGCGGCCGCGCAACCCACCCCGACGGCACGGAGGTCGACCCCCGCCACTGGTGGACGGCGTTGACCGAGGCACTGCTCCAGGCGGGCGGGCTGGACGACGTCGCAGCGGTCGCCGTCGGCGGGCAGCAGCACGGGATGGTCGCCCTCGACGCCGACGGCGCCGTGGTGCGTGACGCCCTGCTCTGGAACGACACCCGCTCCGCCGCCGCAGCGGCCGATCTCGTCGTCGAGCTCGGTCAGGGCGATCCCGTCGCGGGCGCCGCCGCGTGGGCAGAGGCGATCGGCTCCGTCCCGGTGGCGAGCTTCACCGTCACGAAGCTCCGCTGGCTGCGCGACCACGAACCCGAGCGGGCGGCCCGCGTCGCAGCCGTCGCGCTCCCCCACGACTGGCTCACCTGGCGCCTCGCCGGTTTCGGGCCCGTGAGCGAGGGCGGGATCCCCGACCTGACGGCACTGACCACCGACCGCTCGGACGCCTCGGGCACCGGCTACTGGTCCCCCACGACCGACGACTACCGTCCCGACCTGCTTCGCCTCGCCTTCGGGCGGGACCTGGTCCTGCCCAGGGTCGTCGGACCCGCCGAGGCGGCACGCACGGTCGAGCGACCCGGTGGCCCGCTGGTGATCGGGGCGGGTGCCGGCGACAACGCCGCGGCCGCCCTCGGCCTGGGGATGGCCGTGGGCGACGTCGCGGTCTCGATCGGCACCTCGGGCGTCGTCTCGGCGATCAGCCCGCACCCGACGACGGACGCCAGCGGCATGGTCACGGGCTTCGCCGACGCGACCGGCGCCTTCCTCCCGCTGGCCTGCACGCTGAACGCCTCCCGGGTGCTCGACGTCACCGCTCGGCTGCTCGGGGTCGACCACGCGGGGCTCTCGTCCCTGGCGCTCTCCGCGCCGGCGGGCGCCGACGGCCTGGTGATGGTGCCGTACCTCGAGGGCGAACGGACACCGAACCGACCAGACGCGACGGGCGCCCTGCACGGGATGCGCCTGGCGAACACGACGCCCGCCCACCTGGCCCGTGCGGCGGTCGAGGGCATGCTGTGCGCCCTGGCCGACGGGCTCGACGCGCTGCGCGAGCAGGGCGTACCCGTCGATCGCGTCCGCCTGATCGGCGGCGGTGCCCGGTCCGAGGCCGTGCAGGCGATCGCACCGGCCGTGCTGGGGATCGACGTCCTCGTCCCCGAGCCTGGGGAGTACGTGGCCGACGGCGCGGCCCGGCAGGCAGCGTGGGTGCTCGCGCGGTCCGTCGACGCCTCCGCACCGGTTCCCGCGTGGCAGGCCGAGGGCGAGGTGCTCCGGCGCGCCACGCCGACGCCCGAGGTGCGCGCGCGCTACGCCTCGGTGCGCGAGCTCACCGCTCCCCGACCGGGTGCGTGACCTCGGCAGGAGAGCACGCCGCGACGACGAGAGCCCCCCGCCCCCTCAGGCGCGGGGGGCTCTCGTCGTCCCGATCACGGCGGGCCTGCCTGCTCAGCGAGCGGTGGCCTTCTCGTAGGCCTCGCGCAGCTCGGCGGAGATGCGCCCCCGCTCGTTCACGGTGTAGCCGTTCTCGCGGCCCCAGTCCCGGATCTGCGTGCTGGTCGACCGGGACCGCGACGAGGCGGACCCGCGACGCGCCGCACGCTGGGCACGGCCGCCGACCCGGCGCCCGGCGCCGACCCAACGGGCCATCGCGTCCCGGAGCTCGTTCGCGTGCGCGGAGCTCAGGTCGATCTCGTAGGTGACCCCGTCCAGCGAGAACGTGATCGTCTCGTCCGCCGCGCCTCCGTCGATGTCATCGACGAGCACGACCTGTACCTTTTGCGCCATCATCTTTCCCTCGTGTCGGAGCGTGCCCCTGCTGACCCGAGAAGGCTAGCCGACCAATGGAATGCGCACACGCCGAACAGCATTTGTTTGGGGATTTCCGGTTCTGCCTCGCCGCATGGCCGGCGAACCGCGCCTCTCGCCCGCGCGCGGGAGCGCGCGCCTACCATTCCGCATCGAATCGATTGTTCCGGGCCGCGAGAAGTCGGTCATGGAATGCAGGGATTCCTGATTCGCGCGACGAGCCGGCTCAGGAATCGGCGCGCCGCTCCGGTGCGGTCGCCGCGCCGGGACCGGCACCGGTCCGGTTCCCTGCCTCACCACTCGCCGGTGGCACCAGGCCGGCCTCCTCGGCGTCCAGCCGGGCGATCGCCGCCCGTTCGGCACGGTCGGCCCGGATGATCGACCTCAGGACGAGCCAGAAGACGAGCCCGACCCCCACCGGCGGCACCAGGGCGCCGAGCGCTGCGAGAACGCTGTCCATGCCATTCCTCCCGGTGCACCTGCGGACCGCGCACGGGCGTGCGCGGCATGACTCGTCAGCCGAGCGGCTTGACGAGCGGAAAGAGGATCGTGTCCCGGATGCCCAGTCCGGTCAACGCCATGAGCAGCCGGTCGATACCCATGCCCATTCCACCCGAGGGTGGCATGGCGTGCTCCATCGCGACGAGGAAGTCCTCGTCGAGATTCATCGCCTCGTCGTCGCCCACGGCCGCGAGTCGCGCCTGCGCCTCGAAACGCTGGCGCTGGATCACCGGGTCGACGAGCTCGGAATACGCCGTCGCGAGCTCCAGCCCCCGCACGTACAGATCCCACTTCTCCACGACCCCGGCACGGCTGCGATGGTCGCGGGTCAACGGGCTCGTGTCGACCGGGAAGTCCCGGACGAAGGTGGGCGCCACCAGGTGGTCGCCGACATGGTGCTCCCACAGCTCCTCGACGAGCTTCCCGTGGTTCTGCTTCCTCGGGTCCACCTGGATGTCGAATCGTTCGACCAGCGCGAGCAGGCGGTCGACCGGCTCCTGGGGCGTGATCTCCTCGCCCAGCGCCTGCGAGAGGGAGTCGTACAGGCTCAGCGTCGTCCACTCGCCGCCCAGGTCGTACTCCGTGCCGTCGGCCAGCGTGACCGTCGTCGTGCCGACGGCGTCCTCCGCTGCCCGCTGCACGAGGTTCTGGGTGAGCTCGGCCATCGTGTCGTAGTCGCCGTAGGCCTCGTAGGCCTCCAGGGTCGCGAACTCCGGGGAGTGGGTGGAGTCGGCGCCCTCGTTGCGGAAGGACCGGTTGATCTCGAACACCCGCTCGACGCCGCCGACCACGGCCCGCTTGAGGAACAGCTCGGGAGCGATCCGCAGGAAGACGTCGAGGTCGAAGGCGTTCATGTGCGTCGTGAAGGGTCGGGCCGAGGCCCCGCCGTGCAGCGTCTGGAGCATCGGCGTCTCGATCTCGACGTAGTCGCGCCGATGGAAGTTCTCCCGCAGGGAGTGCATCACCGCCGCACGCATGCGCACCATGTCCCGCGCGGCCGGGCGGACGATGAGGTCGACGTACCGCTGACGGACGCGCCCCTCCTCCGTCAGCTCCTTGTGCAGGACCGGCAGGGGGCGCAGGGCCTTGGACGCGAGGCGCCAGTCGTCGGCGAAGACGCTCAGCTCTCCGCGCCGCGAGCTGATCACCTTCCCGTGGGCGTAGAGGTGGTCGCCGAGGTCCACGTCCGCCTTGAAGGCCGCGAGAGCCTCCGCCCCGACGACGGCCTGGCTGATCATGACCTGGAGCCGGTTCCCCTCGCCGTCCTGGATGCTCGCGAAGCAGAGCTTTCCGGTGTTGCGCAGGAAGATCACCCGCCCGGCGACGCCGACCACGTCGTCCGTCTCCTGGCCGGTCTCGAGGTCGGCGTGCTCGGCCCGGACCGCTGCGATCGTGTGCGAGACGGGAACACCCACGGGATAGGCCTGCCCGCCCTCGGCGAGGATCCGGTCCCGCTTCTCGCGCCGCACGCGCAGCTGCTCGGGCAGGTCGTCCGCCTGGGTCGCGTCGGGGCTCGTCGAGGTCGCGTCGGTCACCGCGGGAGTCTAGCGGGGCACGACAGGCGCAAGCGGAGCCTGCCCACCGTCCGCCTCCTCGAGGTCGAGGGCGAGGTCGAGGATCGGCGAGGAGTGCGTCAACGCGCCGACGGAGAGGTAGTCGACGCCCGTCGCGGCGACCTCTGCGGCCCGGTCGAGGGTCAGGTTCCCGGTGGCCTCGAGCTCGACCCGCCCGTGCTCCTCCTCGCGGGCGCGCACGGCGGCCACGACCTCGGCGAGCAACGGTGTCGGCATGTTGTCCAGCAGGAGGAACCGGGCCCCGGCGTCCACCGCCTCGAGGGCCTGCGCGAGCGTGTCCGCCTCGACCTGGATCGTCACCTCGGGGAAGCGGGCGCGCACGGCGCGGACCGCTGCGGTGACGGAGCCCGCCGCAGCGACATGGTTGTCCTTGATCATCGCGACGTCGTAGAGGCCCATCCGCTTGTTCGTCCCGCCGCCGCAGCGCACCGCGTACTTCTCCAGGGCGCGCAGGCCTGGCGTCGTCTTGCGGGTGTCCAGGACCGTCGCCCCCGAGCCGGCGAGCGCCCGCGCCCAGCGGCGCGTGTGCGAGGCGACCCCCGAGGCACGGCTCGCGAGGTTGAGCATCGTGCGCTCGGCGATCAGGAGCACCTGGACCCGCCCGCTGAGCACGGCGAGCACCTGCCCGGGCTCGACGTCGTCCCCGTCCTGGGCGCGCAGCTCGACCTGCGGCGAGGGGAGGCCGAGCCTCGAGGCCACCTGGTCGAGGACGGGGGCGAGCACGACCAGACCCGCGACGACCCCCGACTCCCGTGCGACGAGGTGCGCCCGGGCCTCCGCCTCGGGCGAGAGCGTCGACTGCGTGGTGACATCGCGCCCCGGATCCGGGCCGAGGTCCTCGTCGAGGGCGGTCGTGACCAGACGAGCGAGCCACGCCTCGTCGAGCGGTGCGGAGGTCATCGTCCGACGGTAGTGCAGATGATACCCCTGGGGGTATGCTCCACCCATGGCATCCTTCCTCGACCGTCTCCTGCGACGCGACCCCGACGCCCTGCCGAAGACCGTGCGCGTCGACCGTGCACTCTCCCTCATCGAGGACGGCGGTGTCCTCGTCGACGTGCGGGAGACCGCGGAGTGGAAGTCGGGCCACGCACCACGCGCGCGGCACATCCCCCTGGGCAAGCTCGCCAACGAGGCGCGGCGCCTGCCGAAGGACAGCACGATCGTCGTCGTGTGCGCCTCAGGGTCCCGGTCGCGCTCGGGTGCCGCCCAGCTACGATCGGCTGGATACCAGGCCACCAGCCTGTCCGGCGGGATGTCCGCCTGGCGCGCGTCGGGTGGTCCGGTGACCACGCGATGACCACCCCGTCGGCCGAGGAGGCCACGGGCCGCCCGAGGGAGACCGGCATGCAGCTCGACCCCGAGGAGATGACCTCCGTCATCCACCGCCTGCGGCGCGCCCAGGGCCAGATCGGCGGCGTGCTCAAGCTGCTCGAGTCCGGCGCCGACTGCGCCGACGTCGTCACGCAGCTCTCCGCCGCGTCCAAGGCGCTGGACCGCGCCGGGTTCGCGATCATCGCCTCCGGGCTGGAGCAGTGCATCACCCGGGGCGACGAAGCCGCCGGCGTCGACCGCGCCAAGCTGCAGAAGCTCTTCCTCTCGCTCGCGTGAGCCCCGCGGACGCGACCCACTGGGACGCGCGGTACGCCGCCGGGTCCCCCTGGGGAACCGAGCCGAACCGGACCGTGCGCGAGGCGGTCACCGGCCTGACCCCCGGGCGCGCGCGGGACGTCGCCGCAGGGGACGGGCGGCACGCCCTGTGGCTCGCCGCCGCGGGCTGGCAGGTCGACGCGCTCGACTTCTCCCCCACCGCCGTCGACCGGGGCCGCGCGTCGACCGCCCTCCTGGACGGCGAGGGGGCACTGCCCGGGTCCGTGCACTGGGAGGTCGCCGACGCCACCGTCGCCCGGCCGGAACCGCTCGCCTACGACCTCGTCCTGCACTCCTACCTGCACCTTCCCGGCGAGAGCGCCCTGGCCGCGCTGCGGCTCTCGGCCTCGGGCGTGGCCCCCGGAGGTGTCTTCCTGCTCGTCGGCCACGACGAGTCGAACCTGGAGCACGGGCACGGCGGCCCGCAGGACCCGGACGTGCTGACCGCCGTGGAGCCGATCACGCGCGCGCTGACGGCCGCCGGCCTGGTGGTCGAGCGCGCCGAGGTGGTCGAACGCCCCGTGGACGGCGCACCCCGCCCCGCCCTGGACACCGTCGTCGTCGCCCGCCGCCCGGCCTCCTGAGCCCGGCAGCACCAGCGGCGCAGGCGTCGGCCGGCACGCCGCCCGGGACCGAAGTCCTCCGACCGCATACCCCGGGGGGTATGCTTGGATCGCAGGACGGCGTCGTGACACACCTTCCGCCGTCCGGCACCCCCCCACGAGGCACGGTCCACGACTGTCCGTGCTAGAACGAGAACGAAACCCGTTCCCAATAAAGAACTGCGTGAGGACTGAGATGAAGATCGTCGTCGTCGGCGGAGTCGCCGGAGGAATGAGCGCAGCCGCCCGGGCCCGGCGCCTGGACGAGAAGGCCGAGATCGTCGTCCTGGAGCGCAGCGACTACGTCTCCTTCGCCAACTGCGGCCTGCCGTACCACCTCGGCGAGGAGATCCCCGAGCGGTCCTCCCTGCTGCTGCAGTCCCCCGCCTCGCTGCACGCCTCGTTGAACCTCGACGTGCGTACCGGGCACGAGGTCACCTCGATCGACCCCGACACGAAGCAGGTCACCTACCGGACCGCCGCGGGCTCGGACGTCATGGACTACGACGCCCTCGTCCTCGCCCCGGGTGCCACGGCCATCCGCCCGCCGATCGACGGGCTCGACCTGCCCCAGGTGCACACCCTGCGCACCGTCCCCGACGCCGACGCGCTGCGCGCCCTGGTCACCGACACCGCCAGCCGCGCCGTCGTGCTGGGCGCCGGCTTCATCGGCCTCGAGGCGGCCGAGGCGCTGCGCCTGCGCGGGCTCGACGTCGACCTGGTGGACCTCGCCCCGCACGTCCTCCCGCCGCTCGACGCCGAGCTCGCCTCCCTGCTGGACGACGAGCTCTCCTCGCACGGGGTGACCACGCGGGTCGGTGTCGCGGCCGAGGCGATCATCCCGACCCGCGACGCCGACCACCCCGTCGAGGTGCGTCTCTCCGACGGCACGCGGCTGGCGGCCGACATCGTCGTGCTGTCGGTCGGGGTGCGTCCCGACACCCACCTCGCCGCCGGAGCCGGGCTGGAGCTCGGACCCAACGGCTCGATCGTCGTGGACACCACGCAGCAGACGTCCGACCCGTGGATCTGGGCCGTCGGCGACGCGACGGCGGTCCGCCAGGCCGTCACCGGGGCCGTCGGGCCGGTGCCGCTCGCCGGCCCGGCCAACCGCCAGGGCCGCCGGGCGGCCGACGCGATCCTCGGCCACCTGACCGAGGCGAACCACGCCAAGCCCGTCATCGCGACCGCCGTGGTCCGCGTCTTCGGCCTGACCGCCGCTGTCACCGGCGCGAGCCAGTTCCAGCTCACCAGGGCCGGGATCGAGCACCACGTCGTGCACGTGCACCCCGGTCACCACGCGGGCTACTTCCCCGGGGCGGAGACGATCAACCTCACCGTGATCTTCGCCCCCGACGGCCGGCTCCTCGGTGCCCAGGCCGTCGGCAAGGCAGGCGTGGACAAGCGCATCGACGTGCTCGCCACCGCGCTGACCGCAGGCATGACGGTCGACGACCTCGCCGAGCTCGAGCTCGCCTACGCGCCGCCCTACGGCTCGGCCAAGGACCCGGTGAACATGGCAGGGATGGTCGCCCAGAACGTCCTGGACGGCACCCTGACCCTCTGGTACCCCCGGGACCTGGAGACCGTGCTCGACACGGCGCTGATCCTCGACGTGCGCTCGCCGTCCGAGTTCCGCCGCGGCCACCTGCCCGGAGCGCTCAACATCCCGCACACCGAGCTGCGCGGTCGCCTCGACGAGGTCCGTGCGGCCGCGGCCGGCCGCCCCGTGCGCGTGCACTGCCTGAGCGGGTTCCGCTCCTACCTGGCGCACCGGATCCTGGTCGCCGCCGGCTTCGACTCGGCGAACCTGTCCGGGGGCATGCTGACCATGCGCGCCGCGCGCCCGCAGCTGGCGCTCGAGACGAGCTGACCCGCCGGGTACCGCAGCGACCGTCAGTCGCCGACGGCCTCCCGGCGCAGGCGCAGCTCACCGTCGGGATCGAGCGACGCGACGAGGCGGCACCGCCAGTCCTCGACGCGCTCGGGG
>NZ_JBFHHB010000065.1:0-13713 GCF_041597215.1 Actinotalea sp. | reverse complement strand
CTCCTCAACGACCTCGACACCTATCGCGCGAGCATGGAGCGCCAGGGCGACGACGAGGAGTTCGTCGCGCACGACTGGCTCAACGAGGTCTTCGAGACGACCGTTCGCTCGGTGCCGCGCGAGATGCGCGGAAAGCTCGAGCCCGCGCAGATGTTCCACGAGATCCTCGACCACCGCTGGTACATCTCCTCGGAGCAGGGCCGAGACGTGCCCATGCCGGAGGCGGTGGCGAGCTACGTCGACAAGGTGCTCGCCGGCCGGCCGGACGAGCGCGCTGTGCTCGAGGTCGACACGGGAGTCCTGCCCCGGATCAGCGAGGTCTGACGGCGGGGCCGCTCCCGCCGGCCCGGTCCTCACCTCGGGACGCTGTCCTCCGGCGCGCGCAGGTCCTGCGGGCCGAGGTGGTCGAGCAGGCCGGTCAGGAGTGCCGGGCCGACCGCCTGCCGCACGCCACCGGGGCGTGCGGCAGGGCTGACGGCTGCCCGCATCTCAACCCGCGCTGCGGATCCGCGAGACCTCGTAGAGGCTGATGCCGGCGGCGACACCTGCGTTGAGCGACTCGACCTCGCTGCGGATCGGGATCGCGGCGATCAGGTCGCAGGTCTGGCGCACGAGGCGGCCCAGTCCCTTGCCCTCCGAGCCGACGACGAGCACCACGGGCTCCGTCGCGACCGAGAGGTCACCGATCGGCATCGTGCCCTCGCCGTCGAGCCCGACGATCGTGCACCCCGCCTCGCGCAGCTCGGTGAGCGCCCGCACGAGGTTCGTGACCTGAGCCACGGGGACGCGCGCGGCTGCCCCGGCGGAGACCTTCCACGCCGAGGCCGTGACCCCTGCAGCGCGCCGTTCCGGCACGACGACACCGTGCACGCCGAAGGCGCCGGCCGAGCGGAGCACCGCCCCGAGGTTGCGCGGGTCGGTGATGCCGTCGAGGGCGACGATCAGCGCCGGCTTCCCGGTGCGCCGCGCCTGGTGGAGGATCCCCTCCAGGTCGGCGTACTCGTAGGGCGGGACCTGGATCGCGACGCCCTGGTGGACGACACCGTCCGTCAGCCGATCGAGCTCGGGCTTGGTGACCTCCAGCAGCGGCAGCCCCCGCTCGCCGACGTACTTGAGGATCTCCTTGAGACGCTCGTCGGAGTCGGTCCGGTGCGCGATCCAGACTCCGCCGCACGGGATGCCCGCACGCAGCGCCTCGACGACCGCGTTGCGGCCCGCGACGACCTCGGCGAGGGTCTTCCCGGAGCGGGTCCGCCCCGCCGAGGCAGGGCGCTGCTCGCGGCTCGTCTGGCGAGCCGGACGTCCGCCGGAGCGCTCCGGCGCACCGCGTCCACCCGAACGGTCGGTCGCGCCACGCCCGGTGCCGCGCGGGCCCGCCGGACGGCCGGTGCCGGCGTCGGCCGTACGGCTCCCGGCGACGCGTGGACCGCCGGTAGCGGTCCGCCCGGCCTCGGCCTCGGCCTTGCGCTTGTGCGCGACGTGGTACGTACGGTCCTCGGCCTTGGGGGTCGGGCCCTTGCCCTCCAGCCCGCGTCGGTTCCGGCCACCGGAGCCGACGCTGGCGCCCTTCTTCGACCCCGGCTTGCGGGTGGCCCCGCGCCGCTGGGAGTTGCCTGCCATCAGTTCTCCTCGTCCGTGCGCATGGGTGCTGCCAGTGACCAGCGGGCGCCGGTCGGCGAGTCCTCGACGATCAGCCCGGCCGCCGCGAGGCGGTCCCGGACCGCGTCGGCGGTCGCCCAGTCACGCGCGGCACGGGCCCGCGCGCGGTCGTCGAGGGTTGCCCGCACGAGGGCGTCCAGCGCGGCCTCGACCCGGGTGTCGGTGCCCTGGTCGCGCCAGGCGACCGGATCCAGCCCGAGCGAGTCGAGCATCGCGCGGACGAGGACCAGGGAATCGCGCAGGTCCGTCAGGTCGCCGTCGGCCAGGGCGGTGTTGCCGACGTGGAGGTGCTCGTGCACGACGGCGAGCGCTGCCGGCACGTTGAGGTCGTCGTCCATCGCGGCCACGAACGCCTCGGGGAGAGCGGCGGCGGCGATCTCCGCGGCATCCACGGCGACCTGCTCACCTGCGCGCTCGACGAATCCGGCGAGCCGGCCCCAGGTCACCTCGGCCTCGGCGACCGTCTCGGGAGTCCACTCGAGCATCGAGCGGTAGTGCACGGCGATGAGCGCGTAGCGCAGCACGACGGGAGCGGTCCGGCGGAGCAGGCTGTCCACCAGCAGGGAGTTGCCGAGCGACTTGCTCATCTTCGTCCCGCCCTGCGTCACCCACGCGCTGTGCATCCAGCGCTGGGCGAAGCCGTGTCCCGCCGCACGGGACTGGGCCTGCTCGTTCTCGTGGTGCGGGAAGCGCAGATCGAGCCCGCCGCCGTGGATGTCGAAGGTGTCCCCGAGGTAGCGCTGGGCCATCGCGGAGCACTCCAGGTGCCAGCCAGGGCGACCGCGACCGTAGGGGGTGGGCCAGGCCGCCGTCTCGGGCTCGCCCGGCTTGGCCGCCTTCCAGAGAGCGAAGTCACGCGGGTCGCGCTTGCCGCTCCCGTCCTCCGGCGACAGGCCGAGGTCCTCGGGGCGCTGGTTGGTGAGGCTGCCGTACTCGGGGTACGAGCGGACGTCGAACCAGACGTCGCCCTCACCCGAGGAGTAGGCATGACCCGACTCGACGAGCTCCGTCATGAGCTCGACCATCTCGGTCACGTGACCGGTGGCCCGCGGCTCGTAGTCGGCGGGGACGAGCCCGAGGGCCTCGCGCGCCGCGGTGAACTCGCGCTCGTGCTTCAGTGCCCACGCCCACCACGGAACGCCCGCCTCCGCTGCCTTGGCGAGGATCTTGTCGTCGATGTCGGTGACGTTGCGCACGAGGGTGACCTCGAAGCCCGATCGGCGCAGCCAGCGCACCAGGACGTCGAAGGCGACATCCGTGCGCAGGTGGCCGATGTGCGGCGAGCCCTGGACCGTCGAGCCGCAGACGTACACACCGACGTGCCCCGGGCGCAGCGGTGCGAACGCACGCTGCTCGCGCGTCGCGGTGTCGAAGAGGTCAAGGCTCACCGCGACAGGGTACCGGCGTGCGCGCCCCGAGGCTCCCGTCCCATGGATCGAGACCAGATGTCCCGTGTCGTGCGGGGGCTCCCTCCCCCTCTGGACCGGACCGCCCGTGGGGTCGATGATCGAACCATGAGCCGAGCAATGGTGGCGACGGCATACGGCGGACCAGAGGTCCTGCGGGCGATCGACGTGGACCCCGGGGCCCCCGGCCCCGGTGAGGTCCTGATCGAGGTCCACGCGGCCGGGGTGAACCCCGCGGACTGGAAGATGTACTCGGGAGCATGGGGCACCGATCCGGCCCGCCTGCCGATCCGGCTGGGGCTGGAGGCCTCAGGGACCGTCATCGGCGTGGGCCCGGGGGTCCAGGAGTTCGATCTCGGTGACGAGGTCATCGCCCAGCCGATCACCGGCGCCTATGCCCAGCGCGTCGTCGTCCCCGTCACCTCCGTCCTCGTCAAGCCGAAGGCGATGAGCTGGGAGAAGGCGGCCGGCATCATGGTCGTCGGGGCCACGGCCGCCCACACGATCGCCGCGACCGGGGTCGGTGCCGGGGACACCGTGCTCGTGCACGGCGCCGCCGGCGGCGTCGGGGCGATGGTGGTGCAGCTCGCGCACGCCCGGGGCGCGCGGGTGGTCGGCACCGCCGCGCCCTCGAACCACGGCTACCTCACGGACCTCAAGGCCACCCCCGTCGCCTACGGCCCCGGGCTGACCGAACGCGTGCGCGCCGTCGCGCCGACGGTCACCGCCGCCATCGACACCTCGGGCACGGACGAGGCGCTGAACAGCTCGGCGGCACTCGTCGAGCGCCGCGCCCGGATCGCGACGATCGCCGGTTTCGCTCGCGGAGCCCAGCTCGGGGTGCAGCTCCTCGGGAACGGCCCCCATGCCGATCCCGGGACCGAGGTGCGGCTCGCGGCCCGCCAGCGGCTCCTGGACCTGTGGGAGGCCGGGCGTCTCGACCTGCGCATCGGTGCCACGTACCGGCTGGAGGACGCGGCCAAGGCCCACACGGCAGGGCTCGAGGGCCGGGTCGCCGGGAAGATCGTCCTGCTGCCCTGACTCCGCCAGTCAGCCGACCGGGACGACCAGGGCCGTCGCGATGGCGGCGACGCCCTCGCCGCGCCCGGTCAGCCCGAGCCCGTCGGTCGTCGTCGCCGTGACCGAGACCGGCGCACCGCAGGCCGCGGAGAGGGCCTCGGCCGCCTCGGCACGCCTCGGTCCGAGGCGCGGGCGCAGGCCGATCACCTGGACCGCGACGTTGCCGATCTCGAAACCAGCGGCGCGCACGCGCCGGGCCGCCTCGGCCAGCAGGCTCGTGCCGCTCGCCCCGGCCCACTCGGGCTCCGCGGTGCCGAAGTTGGACCCGAGGTCGCCGAGCCCGCTCGCCGAGAAGAGCGCGTCCGCCGCGGCATGGGCTGCCACATCCGCGTCCGAGTGCCCGTCGAGGCCGACCTCGCCCGGCCAGGAGAGCCCGGCGAGCCACATCTCGCGACCGCTGTCGGGGGCCGCGAAGGCGTGCACGTCCACCCCGACCCCGGTGCGCGGCCAACGCGCCCCGTGCGTCACCGTGCGGACCCCACGGCAGTGTCTGCGGACGAGGGGGCACCGGCACCGGCGAGCAGCAGCTCGGCGAGGACCAGGTCCCGTGGCGTGGTGATCTTGAGGGCGTCCTCGTGCCCGGCCACGACCCAGACGTCGACCCCGATCGCCTCGGCCAGCGCGGCGTCGTCGGTGGCGGCCGTCCGCTCGTCGCCCGCCCGGGCCGCACCGGCACGGTGCGCCCTGCCGAGGACGTCGAGCGTGAAGCCCTGCGGGGTCTGCACCGCGCGCAGGGCCCGGCGGTCAGGGGTGCCCAGGACGCGCCTGGCGCCGTCGTCCTGCACGGTCGCGTCCGCCGGCGGGAGGTCGACGAGCTTGACCGTGTCGGTCACCGGGAGCCCCGGGACCACGGCCTCGTGCCCGGACTCCACGGCATCGATCACGCGCTGCACGACGGCGGTGGGGACGAGCGGACGGGCGGCGTCGTGCACGAGGACGACGGTCGGCCCGGAACCCTCCTGCAGGAGCAGCTCGAGCCCCGCGGCCACCGAGGCCTGCCGGGTGGCGCCGCCGAGGACCACCACGGCGTCCACGGGCGGATCGGCCGTGGCGAGCGCCGCACGCATCGCCTCGACGTGCTCGGCCCCGGCGGTGACCACCAGCCGGGAGAGGCGGCCGCAGGCCACGAGGGCGCGCGCCGCCCGCACGACGAGCGGTACCCCGGCCAGGGGCACGAGCGCCTTCGGGCCGACCGCACCCAGGCGCGTGCCGCTGCCCGCGGAGGTGAGGATCGCGACGACGCGCACGGCAGTGCCCGTCAGCTCGCCGGCGTCAGGACGCCAGGACCTCGTCGAGGATGGCCTCGGCCTTGTCCTCCTCGGTGTGCTCGGCCAGGGCGAGCTCCGAGACGAGGATCTGACGGGCCTTGGCCAGCATGCGCTTCTCGCCGGCGGACAAGCCGCGGTCGGCATCACGGCGGGACAGGTCGCGCACGACCTCTGCCACCTTGATGACGTCGCCGGACTGGAGCTTCTCGAGGTTCGCCTTGTACCGGCGCGACCAGTTGGTCGGCTCCTCGGTGTACGGCGCACGCAGCACGTCGAAGACGCGCTCGAGGCCTTCGGCCCCGACGACATCGCGGACGCCGACGAGGTCGACGTTCTCCGCCGGGACCTCGATGGTCAGGTCTCCGTGGGCGACCTTGAGCTTGAGGTAGAGCTTGGCCTCGCCCCTGATCGTCCGGGTCTTGATCTCCTCGATCAGTGCTGCGCCGTGGTGCGGGTAGACCACTGTCTCGCCGACGGTGAAAGTCATGTGGAGGTGTCCCCTTTCGCGGGTGCCAGTCTAACACGCGCACCCCCTGCCCTGACCAGGGGTTTCGCCCGTTTGCCCTGGTCAGCGGCCCGAGGGCGCTCAGCAGCCCCTCAGACACTAGGCTGGCGCCCACCGCCCGTCGCGACCCGGGAGACCTTTGTGACCATGCCTGCCCTCCGCCGGCCCGCCCCCGCGCGTGCCGCAGCGCTCCTCCTGGCGGCCGCTGCGTTGAGCCTGACCGGCTGCTCGGCGACCAACCCGGTGACCACGAACCAGGCCTACGCGGCCTCCGACGGGGTCGACATCACCCTCGGCGGCCTCCAGTTCGGGAACCTCCTGGTGCTCAGCGCGGAGCAAGGTGCACCCGGCACGGTGCTCGGTTCGGTGACCAACACCGCCGGCGCCGACGTCCGGCTGGAGATCGGGCTCTCGGGCGAGCTGACGACCCTCGCGGTCCCCGCCGGCGAGACGGTCCTCCTCGGCCCCGACGACGCCGCCGTGGACCTCGCGACCGTCCCGTCCCCGCCCGGTGCCCTCGTCGAGGTCGTGATGACCTCGGACGCCGACGGCTCCGCGACCGTCATGGCCCCGGTGCTCGACGGCACGCTCGAGCAGTACGCCGCGCTCGTCCCCCAGCCCTGACCGTCCCGCCGGTCAGCCGAAGCGACCGGAGATGTAGTCCTCGGTCGCCTTCTGCGAGGGCGAGGAGAACATCGTGCGGGTGTCGTCCATCTCGATGAGGCGTCCCGGCTTGCCGGTTCCCTCGACGTTGAAGAAGGCGGTCTTCTCCGAGACGCGCGCGGCCTGCTGCATGTTGTGCGTGACGATGACGATCGTGTAGTCGTCCTTGAGCTCGGCGATGAGGTCCTCGATCGCGAGCGTGGAGATCGGGTCGAGCGCCGAGCAGGGCTCGTCCATCAGGAGCACCTGGGGCTTGACCGCGATCGCCCGGGCGATGCACAGCCGCTGCTGCTGGCCGCCGGAGAGGGACGACCCCGGACGGTCGAGACGGTCCTTGACCTCGGTCCACAGGTTGGCGTGGGTCAGCGACTGCTCGACGAGGTCCGCCGCGTCCGTCTTGGAGATCCTGCGGTTGTTGAGCCGGACCCCCGCGAGCACGTTCTCCGCGATGGACATCGTCGGGAAGGGGTTCGGGCGCTGGAACACCATGCCCACCTGGCGGCGCACCGCGACCGGGTCGACATCGGCCCCGTAGAGGTCCGTGCCGTCGACCTCGACCGTCCCCTCGACACGCGCGCCGGGGATCACCTCGTGCATCCGGTTCAACGTGCGCAGGAACGTCGACTTCCCGCAGCCGGACGGGCCGATGAGGGCCGTCACGGAGCGAGGGGCGATGTGCATGCTGACGTCCGCCACGGCCCGGAAGGAGCCGTAGAAGATGTTGAGGTCCTTGACCTCGATGCGCTGGGCCATCGGAGAAGTTCCCGTCGTCGATCAGTGGTTGGCGGTCTTGGGGGCGAACAGCCGACTGACGAGACGCGCCAGAAGGTTGAGCAGCATGACGATGAGGATCAGGGTCAGCGCCGCTGCCCACGCCCGCTGGAAGTTGATGTCGGCGATGCAGACGTCGGTGCTCGAGCTGCTGCACGGCACGAGGCCCTGGCTGAACTGCCGGTAGACGTACACCGGCAGGGTCATCATGCGCCCGTCGAAGAGGTTGAAGTTGATCGAGTCGACCACGCCGACGGTGATGAGCAGCGGGGCCGTCTCACCGATCACGCGCGCGACCGCGAGCATCACACCGGTCACCAGACCCGCGACCGAGGTGCGCAGCACCACCTTGACGATCGTCAGCCACTTCGGGACGCCGAGGGCGTAGGAGGCCTCGCGGAGCTCGTTCGGGACGAGCTTGAGCATCTCCTCGCTCGAGCGGATCACGACGGGCGTCATGAGCACCGACAGGGCGACCGAGCCGACGACACCCATGCGCACCCCGTTGCCGAAGAACACGGCGAAGAACGCGTAGGCGAACAGACCGGCGACGATCGAGGGGATGCCGGTCATGACGTCGACGAAGAAGGTGACCATCCGGGCGAGCAGCCCGGTGCCGTACTCGACCAGGTAGATCGCCGTCATGAGGCCGAGCGGGACGGAGATCAGCGCGGCGAACAGGGTGATCTCGACGGTGCCGACGATGGCGTGATAGATCCCGCCGGCGTCCATGCCCCCGAACACGCCGCGCATCGAGACGCTGAGGAAGTAGAGGTCGAAGCGTCCGAGGCCGTTGGCGAGCACGGTCCAGATCACGGAGACCAGCGGCACCATGGCGAGCAGGAAGGCGCCGATGATCAGCACGCGCATCAGCAGGTCGGTGCGTCGTCGGCGGGCGTCGGTCTGCCTGAGCAGGGTGCCGAACGGAACGTCGGTCACGGTGGCCACGTCAGTTCGCTCCCGAGAAGTCCTTGCGCCGCGCGACGATCGCGCGGGCGGCCATGTTCACGGCCAGGGTGATGACGAACAGCGCGAGGCCCGTCGCGATCAGGACGGCGACGCCGTCGGGATCGGCCTCGGGGAACTGCGCGGCGATGTTCGCGGCGATCGTCTGCTGCTCGCCGGCGACGAGCAGGCGGAACGAGTACAGGAAGCCGGGCGAGAGGATCATCAGGACGGCCATCGTCTCGCCGAGGGCGCGGCCGAGGCCGAGCATCGCCGCTGACACGATCCCCGAGCGGGCGAAGGGAAGGACGGCGGTCCGGATCATCTCCCAGCGGGTGGCGCCCAGGGCGAGAGCCGCCTCCTCGTGCAGCCGCGGGGTCTGCAGGAAGACCTCGCGGCACACCGCGGTGACGATCGGCAGGATCATCACCGCGAGGACCACGCCGACCGTGAGCATGACGCGCCCGGTGGGCGAGACCGTGCCGGAGAAGAACGGGATCCAGCCCAGACGCGCCCCCAGGAACTCCCACACCGGGAGCACCGCGGGGGCCAGCACGAGCCCGCCCCAGAGCCCGTACACGACCGAGGGGATCGCGGCCAGGAGGTCGACGACGTAGCCGAGGCCGTTCGCCAGCCGCCGGGGCGCGTAGTGCGAGATGAACAGCGCGATCCCGATCGCCACGGGGGTGGCGAGGAGCAGCGCGAGCGCCGCCGCGAGCAGCGAGCCGAAGACGAGCGGGCCGACGAAGGCCAGCAGCGAGCTGTCCTTGGGGAACCAGCTGATCTGCTCACCGAGGACGGCCGGGTCGGCCGTGAGGGCTGGCATCGCCCGCACGACGAGGAAGATCGCGACGGCGGCGAGCACGGCGAGGATGAAGACGCCTGCGGCGACGGCCAGCCCGTGGAAGACCCTGCTCGCGCCGCGCTCCTTCGAGGGGCTGCGTCGCCGAGGGGTCGTGGCCGGGGGGACGGCCGGGTCCTGGTCGAGGACCGGTGAGGTGGAGGTCACGCTTCTCCCGTGGGTGGGTGTCCGGTGCGCGGCGTGTGGTGAGCCAAGCACCGACGGTGTGGCCCCGGCAAGCGCCGAGGCCACACCGACGAGCTCAGAGCGAGCCTACGGTCAGGACGCGAGCGAGATCGAGTCGATCCCGGCCTGGACCTCTGCGCGCAGCGCGTCGGAGATCGGCGCGGAACCTGCTGCGCTCTCCGACGCCGCCTGGCCCTCGGCGCTGGCGACGTAGGTGAGGAAGGCCTTGACGTTGTCGACGTCGGTCTGCGAGTCGTACTGCTCGCAGGCGATCAGGTACGAGACGAGGATGAGCGGGTAGGCGCCGGCCTCGGTCGTCGTCCGGTCGATGTCGATGACGATGTCGTTCTCGCCACGGGTCTCGTCGCGCTGCGAGACGTCGAGCGCCGTGGCGGCGGCCTCCTCCGTGGGGGCGGTGAAGGTGTCGCCGACCTTGACCGAGACCGTACCGAGGTCGCCCGCCTTCGAGGCATCGGCGTAGGTGATGGCACCCTCGCCCGACTGGACGGCCTGGACGACACCGGAGGTGCCCTGAGCGGACTCGCCGCCCGAGACCGGCCAGTCGCCGCTGGCGTCATAGGCCCACGCGCCGTTCGCCGCCTGGTTGAGGTAGTCGGTGAAGTTCTTCGTCGTCCCCGACTCGTCGGAACGGTGCACCGGCGTGATCGCCAGGGCGGGCAGCTCGACACCGGCGTTGTCGGCGGCGATGGCCGGGTCGTCCCAGCTGGTGATCGCGCCGTCGAAGATCATCGCGATCGTCTCGGCGGAGAGGTTGAGCTCGGAGATGCCCGGGAGGTTGAACACCACGGCGATCGGCGAGATGTAGATCGGCAGGTCCATCGCGGCACTGCCGAAGCAACGCTCGGTGGCCTGCGCGAGCTCGTCCTCCCCGAGGGCGGCGTCCGAACCGCCGAAGGCGACCGATCCGTCGAGGAACTGCGTGCGCCCACCGCCCGAGCCGACGGGGTCGTAGTTGACGGTGACGTCGGGGTAGGAGGCCTGGAAGCCGGCGCGCCATGCGCTCATGGCGGACTCCTGCGCGCTCGAACCGGCGCCGTTGAGCTCGCCGCTGAGGGAGCCCGTCGCCCCTCCGTCGGTCGCAGCGTCGCCGGTCGCGTTGTCCGAGCCGCACGCTGCGAGGGTCAGCGCGAGCGCGCCCATCGTGGCGGTCGCTGCGAGCCGGCTGTGTCGGGTGAGCTTCACTGTCGTCCGTCCTGTCGTTCGTCGGCCGGGCGGGATGCCGCGGCCACGACCCGACGGTAGGAGCCGCGGGTGACTCGAAGGACGACCCCGGGTGAACGCAGGGTGAACAGCCGGGGACGGTTCGCTGTGCGGGGCACGGCGCGTCAGCGCATCGGCCTCCCGCGCCGGTCAGCCCTCGTCCGCCACCTTGTACCCGAGCCCTCGCACCGTCTGCAGGCGGACCGGGTTCGCCGGGTCCTCCTCGATCTTGGACCGGATCCGCTTGACGTGGACGTCGAGCGTCTTGGTGTCACCGACGTAGTCCGAGCCCCAGACCCGGTCGATGAGCTGACCGCGGGTCAGGACCCGGCCCGCGTTGCGCATCAGCACCTCGAGGAGCTCGAACTCCTTGAGCGGGAAGGCCGTCGTGACGCCGTCGACCTCGACCGTGTGCCGCTCGGGGTCGAGGCGCAGACCACCCACCTCGATGGCGGCGTCGTCGGCGCTCAGGGTCTCCCCCGTGCGGCGCAGGACCGCACGGATCCTGGCGAGGAGCTCGCGCGAGGAGTACGGCTTCGTCACGTAGTCGTCGGCGCCGATCTCGAGGCCGACGACCTTGTCGATCTCGCCGTCCTTCGCCGTGAGCATGATCACCGGCACGGCGCCACGCGTCCGGATGGCGCGGCACACCTCGGTCCCGCTCATCCCCGGCAGCATGAGGTCGAGCAGCACGAGATCGGGCCCTGCCGCGTCGAACTCCTCGATCGCCGCCGGCCCGGTCGCCGCCACGACCACGTCGAAACCCTCCTTGCGCAGGAGGTAGGCCAGAGGGTCGCGGTAGGACTCCTCGTCCTCGACCACGAGGATGCGGGTCATCGAGCCACTCCTTCGCTCGGGGTGGGCCCCGCGGAGAGCGGGGTCCTGATGACGGGCAGGCGCAGGGTGAACGTCGACCCCTTGCCCGGCTGCGACCACACGGTGACCTCGCCACCGTGATCCGCAGCGACGTGCTTGACGATGCTCAGGCCCAGGCCGGTTCCGCCCGTCTCGCGGGACCGTGCCGGGTCGACCCGGTAGAAGCGCTCGAAGAGCCGCGGCTGCTCGTCGACGGGGATACCGATCCCGTGGTCGACCACCGCGATCTCGACGATCCCCGCCGCGGCCTTCAGCGCCGTCCCGACGGCGACCCGGGTACGCGAGTCCGAGTAGGCCACCGCGTTGTCGAGGAGGTTGCGGATCGCGGTCACGAGCAGGTCGTGGTCACCCCACACCGTGGCGCCCGACTCCCTGCCGACCTCGATCTCGATGCCCTTCGCCGCAGCAGGGGTGCGCGCACGATCCACCGCCTCCTGGACCACGCGGTCGACGTCGACCGGGCTCGCGACGCCGAGCGGGTCCGGGACCTGGAGCCGCGACAGCTCGATGATCTCCTGCACGAGGGCGGACAGCCGCGCGGCCTCCGTCTGCATGCGCCCGGCGAAGCGACGGACCGTCTCCGGGTCGTCAGCGGCGTCCTCGACCGTCTCTGCCAGGAGGCTGAGCGCGCCGACCGGCGTCTTGAGCTCGTGCGAGACGTTGACGGCGAAGTCGCGACGGGTGGCCTCGACGCGCCGTGCCTCCGTGCGGTCGTCCGCGAGGAGCAGCACGTGGCGGTCGCCGAGCGCCGCCACTCGCACGTGCAGCATGAGGGTCCCCCCACCGAACGGACCGCGCGGGACCTCGAGATCCGCGTCCCGGGTCTCCCCGTCCCTGACGACGGCGTCGACGAGCTCGGTCACCGCGGCCGGGGCGACGAGATCGCCGCGCACCAGCCCGAAGGCGTGCGCCGAGGCCCCGGCACGGACCACGCTGTGGTCCCGGCGCAGCACGACCGTCGCGGAGGGCAGCACGGCGAGCACCGCGGCGACCTGCTCGTCGAGCTCCGGCCGGTCCACCTCGGGCGTACGCGCCGCGCTGCGCTCGCTCGCCCGGAACATCGCTGCGGCCACGACGCCGAGCACGATCCCGAGCAGGCCCACGCCGAGCGCCTGCAGTCCCTCGATCACCCTGTCAGCGTACGGTTGCCCCAGGGCGAGCAGAGACCGCGACGGGCCCGTCCGGCCTGCCGTCGGCCAATGTTCACCTGAGGGTGGTGCCCCGTTCACCGCCCCGTGTCACGGTGAGACGTCCAGGACGAGAGGGAACCATGCGCGACATCTTCACCGCCGAGCTCACCGCGCTCGGCGAGGACCTGACGGCCATGAGCAGGTTGGTCGAGACAGCCATCTCCTCGGCGAGCACAGCCCTGCTCACCGCCGACCTCGAGCTCGCGGAGTCGGTGATCGCCGACGACCTGACCATCGACGCGCAGGAGCGTGAGCTCGACGAGCGCTGCGTCCTGCTCATCGCCCAGCAGCAGCCGGTCGCCAGCGACCTGCGCGTCATCGTCTCCGGCCTGCGCATCAGCGCCTCGCTGGAGCGGATGGGCGACCTCGCCCAGCACATCGCGGACATCGCCCGGCTGCGTTACCCGGCGACGGCGATCCCCGAGCCGCTGACCGAGACCTTCACGCAGATGGCCGAGGCCGCCGTGAGCATCTCTCGCAAGATCACCACCGTGATCGAGATGAGGGACGTCGAGCTCGCCAGGACGATCGAGGCAGAGGACGACGTCCTCGACCGCCTGCACGACGCGACCTTCGACGCCACCACAGCCGCCGGCGCGGCCCTGACCGGGCAGCAGACCGTCGACATCACGCTCGCCGCCCGGTACTACGAGCGCTTCGGCGACCACGCCGTCGCCATCGCCAGCAGGGTGATCTACCTGGTGACCGGCGAGCTGGGCGACGCCGAGGCAGTCTGAGAGCCACCGAGCACGAGCAAGGGCCCGTCACCTCACGGTGACGGGCCCTTGCGCTCAGGTCCTGTGCGGGGTCAGCGCCCCTGGTTCGCGACGGCCTTGATGGCCTCGGCCGCTGCGGCCGGGTCGAGGTAGGTCCCACCCTTGACGAGCGGCTTGAGGGTCTCCTCGTCGAGCTCGTACTTCAGCGGGATACCGGTGGGGATGTTGATCCCGGCGATCGTCTCGTCGTCGATGTCGTCGAGGTACTTCACGATGGCGCGGATCGAGTTGCCGTGCGCGGCCACCAGGACGGTCTTGCCGGCCTGGAGGTCCGGCACGATGTCGCTGGTCCAGTACGGAAGGGCGCGCTCGAGCACGTCCTTGAG
>NZ_JBFHHB010000064.1:0-13835 GCF_041597215.1 Actinotalea sp. | reverse complement strand
GTCTGGCTCGCGCTCGCCACCCTCAGGGGGCAGACGCCCGCCGGCACGTCGACTCCGCCCCAGGCGGACGGGCCGCGCCGGCCGTCCCGCAGCCCCCGGAACCCCCGCGAACCCCGGCCGCCCCGGGACGTCACCTCGTGAGCGAAGCCGACTCCCCTCGCGAGCGTCCGCGGACCTCAGCAGCCCTCTGGGTCCTCTACACGGACACCTTCACGATGGCGGTCGGCTTCTACATGCTCGTCCCCCTCCTGGCCGTGCACTTCCTCGACGACCTCGGCCTGACGATCGCGCTCGTCGGCGTCCTGAGCGCCGTCCGTGCCGCCGCGCAGAACGGGATGATGCCGGTGGCGGGCTGGATCGCCGACCGCGTCGACTACCGCCGGGCCATCAGCATCGGCGTGCTCATCCGGGCCTCCGGGTTCGCGATGCTCGGCACGGTCGAGAGCCCACCGGGACTCGTGGTGGCCTCCGTGCTGACCGGTCTGGGCGGTGCGCTGTTCCACCCGGCGAGCTATGCCGCGTACGCCGCCCTCGCCGCCGGATCGAGCAGGGTCAAGGTCTACGCCACCCGGGAGATGGTCTCCAACCTCGGCTTCGTCGTCGGTCCGGTGGTCGGCGGGCTCGTGGCCGGCCTGAACTTCTCCTACGTGAGCTGGACCTCGGCCGGCCTCTTCGTCGTCGCGTTCTTCGTGACCGTGATCGGGCTCCCGTCCGGGCTCTCCGGGCCGCGGGCCGACCACCTTCCCCTCCGCCGCGTCTTCGCCGACAGGGCCTTCCTGCGGTACTGCGTCCTGGCCTCGTCGCTGTGGTTCCTCGTCTCGCAGCTGTACCTCGTGGTCCCCGTCAGGGCGCGCGAGGTGCTGCCGAGCACGGCGACCCTCGGCCTGGTCTACTCCGCAGCGGCCGTGCTCATGGTCGTGACCATGCTGCCCCTGTCGACGTTCACCTCGAAACGGCTGCGTCCCGCTCAGGTGCTGGCGCTCGGGGCGATCTCCTTGGGCTCGGGGATCGCCGTGATGGGTCTGTGGAGCTCGGCGGCGGGGCTCTTCGTCGGCGTCGGGATCTTCACCGTCGGCCAGATGCTCACGATGCCCACGGCCAACGCGATCGCCTCGGGCTACGCGCCCGACGGGGCCGTCGCCTCCTACTTCGGGGTGCAGGGGCTGGCGTTCGCGATCGGCGGGATGGTCGGGAACACCGTGGGGGGCCTGCTCTACACCGTCGCGGCCGGAGACGGCGCTGCCTCGACCGTCCCGTGGTTCGTCTTCCTCGCCTGGGGACTCGTCCTGGCAGCGGTGCTGCGGCGGCCTGGGGCACTCGCCCCCGCACGCTGACGCGCCGGGTCAGCGCACCGCCAGCCGCTCCCGCAGCCCGTCACGCACGCGGGGCCACTCGTCGGCGAGCACCGAGAAGTACGCCGTGTCACCGCGCGACCCGTCCGCGGCGATCCGATGCCCCCGCAGCACACCCTCGGGCTGGGCACCCAGGCGCGTGAGGGCCGCGATGCTCCGGTCGTTGCGCGCATCGGCCCGGAAGCCGATGCGGTGCATCCCCCACGACTCGAAGCCCTGAGTCATCAGGGCGAGCTTGCAGGCCGGGTTCGTCACGCCGCCCCACCACCGACGCGCGTACCAGGTGCTGCCGATCTCGCAGCGCTCCTGGGCGGGGACGACGTCGTAGAACGAGGTCCACCCCCGCACCTCGCCATCCGGCCCGAGGACGGTGAAGGCGAAGGTCCCCGGCGCCGCGAGGGCAGCCTCCACCCGACTGACGACGTCCTGGACGGACCGCGGCGTCGGCGTCACCATCCCTGCCCAGATCACCTCGTCGATCAGTGGGAGCATCGCGGTGGCATGCTCCACCGCGAGCGGGACCAGCCGCACCCCCGCCGCCTCCAGCTCGAGGTCGTGGTGCATCTCAGACCTCCGGGTCCTGCGTCGCCACGGCCTTGGCGAAGCAGACGGAGTTCGGCTCGTCGGCGTAGACGCCGTAGTTGGGGATCTGCCGGTACCCCGCGGAGCGGTAGAGCCCGATCGCCTCGGGCTGCCGCACTCCGGTCTCCAGCACGAGCTCGCGAAGGCCGCGCTCCGCGGCGATCTCCTCGAGGGCCAGCAGGATGCGGCGGGAAAGCCCTCGCCCACGGAACGCGGGCAGGACGTACATGTGCTTGAGCTCTCCCACACCGGCGCCACGCTCGGGCGCCTCCCTCAAGGAACCGCAGCCGGCGACCTCTGCCCCGATCCGCACCAGGAGCGTCGCGACCATCTCGTCGGGCGGGAGCACCGGCTCGATGTCCGCGACCCCGTCGTACCGGGCCGCGAGCTCGGCCTGCTGGGCCTCCCGCAAGGCCGCGGCGTCGGGGTCCTCCCACGCGACCGGCGTCAGGCTCGGTGTGGGCTCACTCATGGGAGGAGTGTACGGACGCCCCGTCGCCGATGCCGCCAGCGGTCAGCGGAGCAGCGAGCCGATCACGGAGGTGAAGAAGCCCAGTCCGTCGGTGCCTGTGCGCGGGCCGCGAGCGCCGTCGGGGCCGAAGCCCACCTCGACCGCATGCTCCGGGTGCGGCATGAGCCCCACGACGTTCCCCGCCGCATTGCAGATCCCGGCGATGTCGCGACGCGAGCCGTTGGGGTTCCAGCCGACGTAGCGGAAGACCACGCGCCCCTCGCCCTCGAGCTCGTCGAGGGTGTGCTCGTCCGCGACGAACTGCCCGTCCTGGTTCTTGAGCGGGATCGTGATCTTCTCGCCCCGGGAGTAGTCCCGGGTCCACGCCGTGTCCGCGTTCTCCACGGAGAGCACCTGCTCGCGGCAGATGAAGCTGCGGTGGTCGTTCTTGATCATCGCGCCGGGGAGGAGGTGCGACTCGGCGAGGATCTGGAAGCCGTTGCAGATGCCGAGCACCGGCATCCCGCCGTTCGCGGCGTCGACCAGCGGCTCCATCACGGGTGCGAAGCGGCTGATCGCCCCCGCGCGCAGGTAGTCCCCGTAGGAGAAGCCGCCGGGGAGCACGACGGCATCCACCCCGTGCAGGTCGGCGTCGGCGTGCCAGAGAGGGACGGCGGTCCCCCCGGCAAGACGCACGGCGCGAGCGGCGTCGCGGTCGTCGAGGGTCCCGGGGAAGGTGACGACGCCGATCCGGGCGCCGGCGACGGCGCTCCCGGCGCGGTCCTGCACGGCTGCGGGGCTCGTCATGCGTCCGCCACGGACGGGTCGGCGACGGCCTCGACGCGCACGACGTCCTCGATGACCGGGTTCGACAGCAGCGTGACGGCCGCCTGACGGACCTGCTCGAGCACGGCCTCGGTGACCTCACCCTCGACGGTCAGCTCGAAGCGACGCCCCTGCCGGACACCGGTGAATCCCCCGAAGCCCAGCCGCGGCAGGGCGGAGGCGACGGCCTTGCCCTGAGGGTCGAGGATCTCTGGCTTCGGCATCACATCGACGACGACAGTTCCCACGGAGTACTCCCGGGTGTGGAGGGCGACTGGGCCGGGCGGGCCTCTGCCGGGGGGCGGCAGGGGCACGGCGACAGGGGCCAGCCTACCCACGCGGTGCGCGCCGCGGAGCCGTCGTCCGGAGCCGTCGTCCGAGGGCGGTCGGCGGTCGGCGCTCGACGGCCGCGCGGTGCCGCCCACCCTCGGCCCAGCGTCACCAGTCCACGCCGGCCGCTCGGTGCCAGGCCAGGCCGGCGGCGCTCCACCGCCGGGCGAGCGCCGGCACGCGGGCGGCGAAGCCGTCCCAGTCGATCCGCTCGGGAGCGGACCAGGCGACCTCGGCGACCGCCGCCAGTCGAGGGAGCAGCATCGAGAAGAGCTCGTCGGCCGTGCGGAGCGTCTCCGTCCAGATCGCCGCCTCGATCCCGACGACGCGATCGGTGGGCACCTCGGGAAGCACCGCGAGCGGGTCCCAGCAGTACGCGTCGCGCAGCTCGACCGTGCCCGCCCACTCGAGCCCGAGCGGGGTCGAGGAGTCGTACTTCATGTCGAGGTAGACGCGCGTCGCCGGGGAGAGCAGCAGCCCGGCACCACGCTCGACCGCCGCGACCACCCGGGCGGCACCCTCCCGCTCGTCCCAGTACTGCACGACGGAGCCGGCGCCCAGCTCGGCCCCGGCGACCTCCTGCCAGCCGACGACGGTTTTGCCGGCGGCCAGCACCTGCGCGGCCGCGAGCCCGACGAGGTCGCGATGCTCCTCCGCGCTCATCGTCAGGACCTCGTCACCGCCGATGTGCAGGTACGGCCCGGGGGTCATCGCCGCCATGTCGGCCAGCACGTCCCGGAGGAAGGGCTCGGTGCTCGCCAGCGAGGCGTCGAGCTTGCTGAAGCCGACCTCGATCCCGGTGAACTCCGGCGCTGGGAGGCCGGAGGGGGTGAGTTCCCCGTAGGCGTGCAGGGCGGCGTTGACATGACCGGGCAGGTCGATCTCCGGGATCACGACGATGCCGCGCTCGGCCGCGTACCCGACGAGGTCCGTGTACGCGTCGACGGTGAACCAGCCCCCCGGGTCGCCGTCCACGGCGGTGGAGCCCGAGCTATGGGTGAGCAGCGGCCGGGACGGGATCTCCACGCGCCAGCCCTGGTCGTCGGTCAGGTGCAGGTGCAGGACGGTGAGCTTGAGGCCCGCCATGAGGTCGATGAGGTCGTGCAGCACCTCGGCTCCGAAGAAGTGCCGGGCCAGGTCGACGCTCAGCCCGCGCCAGGCGAAGCGCGGCGAGTCCTCGACGCACACGGCGGGGATCACGCGCGCCCCGTCCGGCCCCTCGGTGACGAGCTGCGCGAGACTCGCCGCAGCGTGGAGCAGCCCCTCGGGGCCCCCTGCCTCGACGAGCACGCGACCGGAGCTGACGTCGATCCGGTACGACTCCGCCTCGATGCGGTCCGGCCCCACCCGGTGCGACCGGAGGTCGGCCGATCCGGGTCCCGGGCGCAGGACCACCAGACCCGGGCCGCCGTCGTCCGAGGTGACGACCGGGACCACGCGTCCTGCGGCGGAGCCGAGGATCTCGGCGAACCGCACGGCGACCGGCGCGGCACCGGCATCGGCATTGGCTTCGGCATTGGCTTCGGCTTCGGCTTCGGCATCGGCTTCGGCATCGTGACCGGCACTGGCACCGTCGGGCCCCTCCAGCAGGACGCGGAGTCCGGCCGCGAGCGCGAACGCCTCGCCCTCGCCCCATGCTGCGTGCGCCGGCGCGGGGACGATCGACACCTGCGTCGCGAAGGCTCGCCCGTCGCCCATGGCCGCGTCCTCGCCGCCCGTCGCCGCGCCCGTCGCCACTCCCCCGTCGCCCGTCGCCACTCCCTCGTCACCCGTGGCCGCGTCCTCGCCGCCCATGGCCGCGTCCCCGTCGCCCTTCGTCGCTTCCTGGCTCACAGGCCCTGCCACGCGGGCTTCGCGGCGTAGGTCTCGCGGTAGTAGTCGGCGAGCTGGAGCCTGCTCGCCGCCGCGGGGTCCACCAGCACGGTGACATGCGGGTGGTGCTGGAGGATCGTCCCGGGCCACAGCGCGCTGACCGGCCCCTCGACGAGGTGGTGCACGGCCTCGGCCTTCGCGGTGCCGGAGGCGAGCAGGACGACGTGCCGGGCATCCATGATCGTGCCGAGCCCCTGCGTCAGGCAGTGCCGCGGAACCGACTCCAGGTCTCCGTCGAAGAACCGGGCGTTGTCCCGCCGGGTCTGCTCGGTGAGCGTCTTGATCCGGGTGCGCGAGGCGAAGGAGGACCCGGGTTCGTTGAAGCCGATGTGCCCGTCGGTGCCGATCCCGAGGATCTGCAGGTCGATGCCACCCGAGTGGCGGATCGCCTCCTCGTACGAGGAGCACTCCGCGGGGATGTCGGCGGCGAGGCCGTCCGGACCGCGTACGGCGCCCGGCTGGAAGTCGACACGGCCCGCGATCTCCTTCTCGATCACGGTGCGGTAGCGCTCCGGGTGATCGGCGGGCAGGCCGACGTACTCGTCGAGGGTGAACCCCCTCGCCGCCGCGAACGACAGCCCCTCCTCGCGGTGCCGCCTGGCGAGCTCGTCGTAGACGGCCAGAGGGCTCGACCCTGTGGCCAGCCCGAGGACGACGGGCCGCCCCGAGCGGAGCAGGGCCTCGACGGCCCCCGCCGCGAGCCCGGTCAGCACATCGGTCGACGCGATGACGACCTCCATCAGCAGCTCTCCTCTGTCGTGACGTTCATGGACGGCGTGGCGGGCGCGGCACCACGGAGCGGATCGGCACCGGGCTCGGCACCACCGACCGGACCGCCACCGAGAAGCGCCGCGCCGACCGCCGCCAGCGGGACCTCGGCCGGGGCGAGGGTGACCCGCTCGGCCAGCCCGATCGCCCGGAGGAAGGGCGAGGCGGCCGCCTGCTCCTCGAGCGCCGCACGCACGGCCCGCAGCAGGGGCTCGCCGAGCGCGCTGACTCCCCCGCCCAGGACGACCTGTCGCATGTCGCAGGTGAGCACGAGCAGCCGCACGGCCGAGGCGACGGCAGCAGCGAACTCGTCCAGGACGGCGACGGCCACCGGATCGCCGCCCGAGGCGGCCTCGAGCAGCTCGACCGGCGCGGGGCGTCCGGTCCGACTGGGCCACGCGGCGTCGAGCGCCGAGCCGGAGGCGTACTGCTCGAGGCAGCCGCGCTGGCCGCAGGGACACGCCCGGCCGTCGGGCACGACCGGGACGTGCCCGATCTCTCCTGCCGCACCGCTCGCCCCACGGCGGACCCGGCCGTCCAGGACCAGGCCCGCGGCCACGCCCGTCCCCAGGGCGAGGTAGGCGAGGTCGGCAGGCTCGTCGCCGGCCATGACCCGTGCCGCGCCGAGGGCGGCGACGTTGAGGTCGTTGTCCACCCGCACCTCGACACCGAGCCGTTCGGCGAGCAGCGCGCCGAGCGGGGCCGAGCCCTCGATACCGAGGTTCACGGCATGGGACACCTCGGCGGTCACCGGGTCGACGATGCCCGGCACCCCGACACCGACGGCCCCGAGCCGGTCGATGGTCAGACCGGCGGCGGCCAGCAGCTCGGCGACGACGGCGGCGGCGGAGTCGACGACGCCGCTCACTCCGTGCGCCGTCGGCCGGCGCGCGGTGAACCGCACGAGCGGCTGCGGGCCACCGAACGACACGAGGGCCCCGTGCACCTTCGTGCCACCGATGTCCAGGCCGAGGCTCAGCGCCTCGTCCTGCGGATCCGTCGCCATCTCAGCCCTTCACCGCCCCGGACATCAGCCCGCTCGTCATCCGGCCCTGCACGACGAGGAAGAAGATGATCACGGGGACCGCGATCAGGGTCGAGGACGCCATCACCTGACCCCAGTCCGTCTCCCGGCTCGCACTGGCCTGCAGGAAGCTCCGCAGCCAGATCGGCAGCGTCTTGGCACCGTCGGACTGCAGGATCACCAGGGCGACGGTGAACTCGTTCCACGCCTGGAGGAACGCATACACCCCCGAGGCGACCAGGCCGGGCGCGAGCAGCGGGAAGGTGATCCGCAGGAAGGCCTGGGTGCGGCTCAGCCCGTCCACCATGGCCGCCTCCTCGAGCTCGATCGGCACGCCCGCGACGAAGCCTCGCAGCATCCACACCGTGAAGGGCACCACCGCGCCGACGTAGATGATCGTGACGCCGAGCACCGAGTTGAGCAGGTTGAGGCTCCCGATGAGCTTGTACTGAGCGATGAACAGCCCCTCCGCCGGGAGCATCTGGACCAGCAGGACGGCCAGCACGAAGCTCTTGCGCCCGCGGAACCGGAAGCGGCTGATCGCGAGCGCCGCGAGGAAGGCGAACATCAGCACGACGAGGACCGTCAGCAGGGTCACCGCGAGACTCATCCGCAGCGCCCCGGGGAAGCCCGAGCCGG
Source organism: Actinotalea sp. (assembly GCF_041597215.1). Lineage (GTDB taxonomy): Bacteria > Actinomycetota > Actinomycetes > Actinomycetales > Cellulomonadaceae > Actinotalea. The sequence continues at coordinate 5,992 of NZ_JBFHHB010000064.1, read as the reverse complement.
TCAGCACCGCCCGGTAGTTGTCGAGCGAGCCGTCGACCGGGACGAAGGTGGGGCGGGTGGACTGGAGCAGCACGTTGGGCAGCAGCGAGGAGCTGACCATCCAGTAGACCGGGAAGAGCCAGAGCAGCGAGACGACGATCGCCGCGAGGGAGAGCAGGGCCCGGCCCGCCCGGCGCACGGGACGACGTCGCGCTGCCGGGGCGGTGCCGCGACCGGCCGCGGTGCCGTCGGGGCGCGTGGCCGGACGGACGGGCAGAGCGGTGCGGACGGGCGGAGCGCTGCGCGTGGCGCCGGCCGATCCGGGGCGCGCAGGTGCGAGGTCGCTCATGCGTCCTCCTTCAGCAGGGTGCGGACGTAGAACCAGCTCAGGGCGATCGTCAGCACGAGGACGAAGACCGAGACGGCCGAGGCCATCCCGAAGTCCTGGGAGCCGGTGCCGAGCTGGAAGATGTAGGTGCCGAGGAGGTTCGTCTCGCTCGGCGTGGACCCGGCGTCCTGGAGCAGCTTGATCTGGGCGAAGACGCGCAGGTCCCAGATGATCTGCAGCAGCAGCACGATCATCAGGACCGGCCGCACCATCGGGACGACGATGCCCCAGAAGCGTTGCCAGCCGTTCGCGCCGTCGATCTGCGCGGCCTCCAGGACGTCGTCCGGCACCTGCGTGAGCCCGGCGTACACCGAGAGCGCGACGAAGGGGACGGACATCCAGACGATCACCGTCGTCGCGACGAAGAAGAACGACAACGGTGCCTGGAGCCAGTTGTGCCCGATGAAGTCCAGTCCGCCCCAGGTGAGGACCCAGTTGACGACACCGCGGTTCCAGTCGAACAGCCAGCGCCAGACGGTCATCGCGGCGACCACGGGCATCGACCAGGCCAGCAGCATCGAGACCTGGAGGATCAGCCGCGGCACCGTGCCGATCGCCTTCATCAGCAGGGCGAGCAGCACCCCGATGAGCACCGTCACCCCGGCGTTGACCAGGCAGAAGGCGATCGATCGGGCGACGACCGTCCACAGGTAGGAGTCGGTGAACAGGGTCACGTAGTTGCCGAGCCCGACGGACTCCGGGGCCTTGCCGAACTGCTGGGCGAGGCCGAAGCGCTGGGTCGAGGTGACGAGCTGCCAGACGAGGGGGTAGCCCATCGAGAGCGCGAGGATCGCGACCGCCGGGGTGATGAGCAGGTAGGGCGTTCTCGGTCGGCGGCGGTGCCGGACCGTCTGCGTGCGCATGGTCATCGAGCCTTCTCCTTGGGCAGGCCGTGGGTGGAGGCGAGCGGCCCCCACCCACGGCGGAGTACTGGAGGTCAGCCGACGCCGTTGAGCAGCGGCGTGATCTTCTCGTCGTACTCGGCGGCGAGCGCCGTGATGTCCCCGCCCTGCGAGACCTTGCTGAAGAACTCCTCCAGCAGACCGGAGCCCTCGACCGCTGCCCAGCCCGGCGCGGCCGGGGTGAGCTGGGAGTTGGACGCGGACTCGATGAGCGCCGTGGCGAACTGGTCGTCGCCGAGCGAGCTCATGTAGTCGGAGTTGGCCGGGCCGAGCCCGTTCTCGCCCAGCATCTGCTGGTACTCCGGGCTGAAGACGATCCGCATGAGCGACGTGGCCAGCTCGGGGTGCTGGGAGGTCGCCGAGATGCCGATGTTGGAACCACCCGCGAAGACCGGTGCGGCCCCGCCGTCGACCCCCGGGAGCACGAAGGTGCCGAAGGTCTCGTCGTTCCAGGTGCGGACGGGCTTGTCGTCGACCACCTCGAGGTCACCGATCGACCAGTGCGCCCAGCCCGGGGCCATGATGGTCGCCGCGGCGAGCGAGGTGTCGGTCGTCGAGGAGTCCTCGTTGGTCGCCGAGTCCGTGTCGTTGATGTAGAGCCACGGGCTCTGGTCCTTGGCGTCGGCCGGGGCGTTGGAGGCCTTCGCCCAGATCTCCTGGAGCTGGGTGAGGCCCTCGATGCTGCTGGGGTCCGACAGGGTGGACACCCACTGGCCGTCGACCTTCGTCGCGAGGTCGCCGCCGTTGGCGAAGATCCACGAGATGGCGTTGCGCCAGTCCTGACCACCGAGGAAGAAGCCGGAGAAGTTCGCGATGTCGCGCGGGTTCGCCTCGGCGATGGTCACCACCGCCTCGTTGAACTCGGCGAGCGTGGTCGGGACGCTGACCCCCGCCTCGGCCCAGACATCGGCCCGGTAGAACATGTACCGCGAGCCGAAGTAGTACGGCAGCGTGTAGTTCGCGCCGTCCACCGCACCGGCCTCGACGAACGAGGGCAGGAGCTTGTCGCCGCCGAGCTCGTCGTACATGTCGGAGATGTCGAGGAAGGCGCCGACGTTGGTGAAGGTCGGCGACTGCGTGTTGCCGAGCTCGACCACGTCAGGAGTGTTGTTCGCGTCGGGCAGGGCTGTCGTCAGCTTGGTGACCAGGTCGCCCCAGTCCTGCTGCTCGATGACGAGCGTGGACCCGGGGTTCTCGTTCTCGAACTCCGTCGTGAGGTACTCGCGCAGAGCGTCGGGGGTGTCGCCGCCGGCGAGCCAGAGGGTGATGCTCGCGCTCTCGGGTGCGCTGCTCTCCCCGGCGGGGGTCTCGGACGACGTCGTGCCGCTGGAGCAGGCACCGAGGGTCAGCGCGAGCGCTGCCCCCACTGCTGCCGATCGTAGGATTGTCACGTTGGGGTTCCTCCCATGTGCGAAGGCGAGCGCCGGACAGCGTCGCCACGGGTGGTGCTTCCGACCTGCAAGGACGGTCGGCTCGGGGTCCTCACGAGACCCCGAGCTGACCGGACAGCACGAGAACCGCAGCCCCGGACAGGGCTGCGTCCTCGCCGAGCGTTGCCATCCGCAGCGAGAGCTGCTCGCTGACGGCCGGCATGGTGCGTTCCCGGACGGTGTCGAGAGCCGCCTGGCGCACGGGTCCGTCCAGCAGCTCTGCCGGGCCGCTGAGCAGGACCTCCGCGAGGTTCAGCGCGCTGACGACGGGCGCGAGGGTGACCCCGTGCAGCCGTCCGACCGACGCCAGGGCGGCGTCGGCGTCCTGGGGGTCGAGCCCGTCGATCCTGCGACGCAGGGCCGGGACGGACAGGACCGTCTCGAGGCAACCGCGACGTCCGCAGGCGCAGGGGGCCGCCTCCGCGTCGCCGGGCAGCCGGTCGTGGTCGTCGACGACGGTGACGTGGCCGAGCTCTCCCGCCGCGTCGCGATGGCCCTTGAGGAGCATCCCGTCCACCACGATGCCCGCGCCGACGCCCTGGCCGACGATGAGGACCAGGAGCCCCTCGCCGCTCGCCCCTCCGTAGGTGTACTCGCCGAGGGCGCGGGTGTTCGCGTCGTTCGCGACGTGCACGGGGACGCCGAGACGCGTGCTCAGCTGCTCGGCGAGCGGCACGCCGTACCAGGCGCGGTTGGGCGCCTCGACGACGACCCCGTCCCGGTCGACGACGCCGGGAGAGCCGATGCCGACGCCGATCACCGGCCGCGTCGCGGCGGCGAGGAGCTCGCTCGCGAGCTCGGCGAGGAGCTCGAGCGCGTCGGCGCCCACACGACCCTCGGCGGGGACCGAGCGCCGGACGAGCACCTCGCCGACGAGCGACATCACCGCACCGCGGAAGGACGCGTCGTCGGCGAGGTCGATCGCGACGACCTGGAAGTCCTCGGTGCACATCCCGACCAGGGTGGCGGGCTTGCCCACGCGGGCCTCGGCGCGCACGCCTCGCTCGGCGACGAGGCCCTCCTCGATGAGCTCGGAGACGAGGTCCGAGACGGTGACCCGGGTGAGCTCGGTCGCGCGGGCGAGGTCGGCGCGCGAGGTGGGTCCCGAGTGGAAGAGGTGCTGGAGCACGAGGGCCCGGTTGTGCGCCCTCGCGTGCTCCGGAAGCACCTTGACCATCGGCCGCAGCACGCGGCCGAGCCCTCGACCCGACGTGCCCGCATGGCCGGGAGGGGTGGTCCCGGAGGGTCCCGCGGTCACCGCAGGTGGGGGCGTCGGCGTCGTCACGTTTGTTAGTAGACCTTCCTTACTAACTCACGTCAAGACCTCCGACGTCCTCGACACAGGACTGTTACCTGAGTGCGTGTTCCCGTCGGGGCGCTGCCGCCACCGGCTCACCCCGGCGCCAGACCTGCAGGGGCCGCAACCCCGCGTCGGTGACCAGGACATCTGCCCGCCGCCCTGCTTCGAGCGCACCGACCGAACGGTCCCCCAGCACCGCCGCCGGCGTCGTCGCCGCGGCCAGGACGACGTCGAGCAGCGGCACGCCGCCCGCCACGGTGGTCCGCACGATGTCGAGCAGGTGGGCCGTCCCACCGGCGATCGCTCCTCCGTGGGTGAGTCGCGCGACACCGTCGAGCACGGTGACGTCCTGCGAGCCCAACCGGTAGGCGCCGTCCGGCATCCCGGCAGCAGCCATGGCGTCGGTCACCAGGGCGATGTTCCGGGCGCCGACGAGGCTGAACACGTCACGGACGAGGCCCGGGTCGACATGGGTGCCGTCGCCGATGAGCTCGACGACCTCCCGCCCTTCCGCGGCGGCGGCGAGGTAGGCCGGGATCGGGCCGGGATCACGGTGCCCCAGAGGACGCATCGCGTTGAACAGGTGCGTGACCGTCGCCCGCCCGGAGCGCGGCTGCGCGGCCGCGGAGATCCGCGCCCGTCCGTCGGCGAGCGCCTCCATCGTGGTCTCCCGGCTCGCGTCGGAGTGCCCGAAGGAGGGAAGAGCCCCGACGGAGACCAGGGCGTCCACCACACCACCGTCCCCGACGTTGCCCGGGAGCTCCGGTGCGACCGTCATGGTCACGAGGAAGCCATGCGCGATGGCCGCGAGCTCGCGCACCAGATCGGGGTCGGGGCGCTGGATGAGGTGCGGGTCCTGCGCTCCGCACCGGACCGTCGAGACGAAGGGCCCCTCCAGGTGGATCCCGGCGATCTCCCCCGCGTCGGCCAGCGCGGTGAGGACGCCGACACGCTGCCTCAGGGTCTCGGGCGAGGCGGTGACCAGCGAGGCGACCAGGGTCGTCGTCCCGTGCGCGCGGTGCTCGCGCACCGCGACGAGCGCCTCCTCCGGCGTCGTCGCCTCGGGATAGCCCACCCCGCCACCGCCGTGGGTGTGGAGGTCGACGAGCCCGGGGAGCACGATCGCGGCCGAGCGCGCCGGCAGGTCCGTCCACCCGGCCGTGGCGGCCTCGGCGGCAGGTCCCACCCACGCGATCAGGGCGCCGTCCAGCACGACGACGCCGTCCTCGATGACCTCCGTCGGGGTCACCACCCGGCCGCGCAGCAGGACGGGAGCCCCCGGCGTGCACGCGGGGCTCGCGACCGGCAGCGGGCTCTCGACCGGCACCGAGCCCTCGACCGGCACCGAGCCCTCGACACTCATCGGGACAGACCCGTCTCCTCGGCGGAGCCCGCGGTAGGTCCGGACGGCGAGACGGGCGGCCCTGCAGTGATCGTCGTCCGGATCGTGTGGGACTCACCCTCGGTCAACGGGACAGCGCCGGTCCTGACCGCGCAGGTCTCCACGCACACGTAGTGCTTCCAGCCGCCGTCGCCGATGTCTGCCAGCACCCGGGACCGGTCGATCCACGGGTTCCACACGACCGTCTCGGTCGAGCCGGACTTCTCGACGAGGAGGTCGAGACCGGCCCCCTCGTCCCGCACCGTCACGGCGCCGACGGTGTCGAGGTAGATCCGGTCGACCTCCCGGTCGATCCGCAGGGGCTCGTCGACGCCCGGGACGAGCGCACCCGCGGCGGTCTTGTCGATGTAGGGCACCCCCTCAAGTCCCGCGATCTCGACGGCGGTCACGTCCGGGACGGTGACGTAGGTGTGCAGCGCCGCCTCGAGGCGGACCGGCTCGGTCCCGCGGTGCGTGAACTCCAGCTCCACCGTGAGCCGCGCCCCGACGGTGACGGTGCACGTGGCGGCGAAGGGGTGCGGCCACGCCGAGGCGCGCGTTCCGGCGTCGTCGGTCATCGTCATCCGGACGACGACCTCGCTCCCGACCTCC
>NZ_JBFHHB010000063.1:0-13848 GCF_041597215.1 Actinotalea sp. | reverse complement strand
GGGAGACCTCGGGGCCCGCGTTCGTGTGCGTCGCGCCTGCGTGCTGCCTGCCGGCGGTGGGGTGGACGCCGGCAGGCGTCCACCCCACCGTGGTCAGGAGTCGCCGCCTGCCGAGCCGGAGGTGCCGGCACGCACGTCGTGGATCTGGTACTTCTCGATGGCCTGGGCCGGGGCGTCCGCGGCGACCTCGCCACGACGGGCGAGCATCTGCAGCACCCGCACCGCCGTCGACGGGCCGTCGATCTTGAAGTGGCGACGTGCCGCGGCACGCGTGTCGGAGAAGCCGAAGCCGTCCGCGCCGAGGGTGGCGTACTCGCCGGGGATCCACTGGCGCACCTGGTCGACGACCAGGTGGTCGTAGTCGCTCGTCGCGACGAACGGGCCCGCGGCGTCCTTGAGCTTCTCCGTGAGGTAGGCCGTGCGGACCGGCTCGCCCGGGTGCAGGAAGTTGTGCTGCTCGGCCGCGAGGCCGTCACGTCGCAGCTCGCTCCAGCTCGTGACCGACCAGACGTCGGCCTGCACGCCCCAGTCGTTGGCGAGCAGCTCCTTGGCCTCCAGCGCCCACGGCACGCCGACCCCGGAGGACAGGATCTGCGCGCGCGGACCCTCACCCTCGGCGACCGCGATGCGGTGGATACCGCGCAGGATGCCCTCGACGTCCACGTCCTCCGGCTCGGCCGGCTGCACCATCGGCTCGTTGTAGACCGTCAGGTAGTACATGACGTTCGGGTCGCGCCCGTCGTCGCCGTACATCCGCTGCAGGCCGTCGCGCACGATGTGCCGGATCTCGTACCCGTAGGCCGGGTCGTAGTGGATCACGGCCGAGTTGGTGCCGGCGAGCAGCGGCGAGTGCCCGTCCGCGTGCTGCAGGCCCTCCCCGGTCAGCGTGGTGCGGCCAGCCGTGGCGCCGATGATGAACCCGCGGGTCATCTGGTCGCCTGCGGCCCAGAACTGGTCACCGGTCCGCTGGAAGCCGAACATCGAGTAGAAGATGTAGACCGGCACGAGGACCTCGCCGTGCGTGGCGTAGGACGTGCCCACGGCCTGGAACGCCGCGGCGGACCCTGCCTCGTTGATGCCGGTGTGCATGATCTGCCCGGCCTCGGACTCCTTGTAGCTGAGCATCAGCTCGCGGTCCACGGCGAGGTAGTTCTGCCCGAGGGTGTTGAAGATCTTGGCCGTCGGGAAGATCGAGTCCAGCCCGAAGGTACGGGCCTCGTCGGGGATGATCGGCACGATCCGGTTGCCGAAGCCCTTGTCCTTGATGATGTCCTTGAGCAGCCGGACGAAGGCCATCGTCGTGGCGATCTCCTGGTGGCCGGAGCCCTTGCCCAGGATCTCGTAGACCTTGTCGTCCGGCAGGGTCACCGGAGCGTAGGTCTGCCGCCGCTCGGGGACGAACCCGCCGAGCGCCTTGCGCCGCTCGAGCATGTACGTGACCTCGGGAGCGTCGGCCCCGGGGTGGTAGTACGGCGGGGCGTAGGGGTTCGCCTCGAGCTCCTCGTCGCTGATCGGGATGTGCAGCGTGTCGCGCAGCGCCTTGAGGTCGTCGAGCTTGAGCTTCTTCATCTGGTGCGTGGCGTTGCGGCCCGCGAAGCCCGACCCCAGCCCGTAGCCCTTGATGGTGTGCGCGAGGATGACCGTCGGCTGCCCGGTGTGGGCCATGGCGGCGGCGTACGCGGCGTAGACCTTGCGGTAGTCGTGCCCACCGCGCTTGAGCGCCCAGATCTCGTCGTCGGTCATCTTCTCGACGAGCTGCTTGGTGCGCGGGTCGCGACCGAAGAAGTGCTCGCGGACGAAGGCGCCATCGTTGGCCTTGAAGGTCTGGAAGTCGCCGTCGGGCGTGGTGTTCATGAGGTTGACCAGTGCGCGGTCCTTGTCCGCGTTGAGCAGGACGTCCCACTCGCGGCCCCAGATCACCTTGATGACGTTCCAGCCGGCGCCACGGAACTGCGCCTCGAGCTCCTGGACGATCTTGCCGTTGCCGCGCACCGGGCCGTCGAGGCGCTGCAGGTTGCAGTTGACCACGAAGGTGAGGTTGTCGAGCTGCTGCTGGCTCGCGAGCTGGAGCATCCCGCGGCTCTCGGGCTCGTCCATCTCGCCGTCGCCGAGGAAGGCCCACACGGCCTGCTGGCTGGTGTCCTTGACCCCGCGGTTGTGCAGGTAGCGGTTGGTCCACGCCTGGTAGATCGCCGAGGCGGGGCCGAGGCCCATCGAGACCGTGGGGAACTCCCACAGGTCGGGCATCAGACGCGGGTGCGGGTAGGAGGAGAGTCCGCCACCGGGGGCCGAGACCTCCTGGCGGAACCCGTCGAGCTGCTCGGCGCTCAGGCGTCCCTCGACGAACGCGCGGGAGTAGATGCCGGGAGCGGCGTGCCCCTGGAAGAAGACCTGGTCACCGCCGCCCGGGTGGTCCTTCCCGCGGAAGAAGTGGTTGAGGCCGACCTCGTAGAGGGTCGCGACCGAGGCGTAGGACGAGATGTGCCCGCCGACGCCGATCTCCGGTCGCTGGGCGCGGGTGACCATGACGGCCGCGTTCCAACGGATGAGACGGCGGTAGGCGCGTTCCATCACCTCGTCGCCCGGGAAGTACGGCTCCTCGTGCACACCGATCGTGTTGACGTACGGGGTGTTCATCGAGGTCGGGACCGCGACGTTCTTCTCCCGCGCCCGCTTGAGCAGGCTCAGCAGCACATACCTGGCCCGCGGACCTCCGCGGTCGTCGACGAGTCCGTCGAAGGACTCGAGCCACTCACCCGTCTCGTCCGGATCGATGTCCGGAACCTGGCTGAGCAGTCCGTTGATCAGCGGACCGGTCGTCTCGCTCGCAGCCACCAGCACCCTCACTTCTTCTCCGCGTCGTCGCGGGCCGGTCGCCCTCGACGCCCAGCACCAGGAGCACGGTCGCGTGCGCTCCCCGGTGGTCGTCGGACCATCATCCGACCTTTGGGGTGCCCGTGTCACACCGAGACCCCTGTGAGCACGGCCGAAGGTCCCCCGCAACCCCGCCGCGGGGGCCCGCAGAGCACGGCGGTCGCGTCCGCCGCGCCCCGAGGCGACGTCCGGTACGCGGCGGCGGCCGGTGCCGGGCACGTCACAGGGGGAGCACGATCACGACGCGCGGGCGTGTGGCGCTTGCCAGCGCAGTGGAGGATGCTGTGGGCTTACCTCGAACACGGGCGTTCCCGGGTTCGAGCAGCACATCGACAGCAGACGACCGGCCCGGAGCCAGGACGGCAGCGGGTACGGACCGTACGAGAGGACTGACCGACCAGTGGGATCGACCGCGGGGGCCGACGCGCACGGCGCGACCGGAATGGCACGACTCGGATTCGCCCCGGGACACGTCGTCCAGGAGTTCGGCTACGGAGACGACGTCGACGCCGAGATCCGGGCGGGCATCGAGGAGGTCGTCGGGGCTCCCCTCGAGGACGAGGACTACGACGACGTCATCGACGGCGTGGTGCTCTGGTGGCGGTCGGACGACGGAGACGTCACCGATCTGACCGACGCGCTCGTCGACGCCCGTGCGGCCCTCGACGACGGTGGGCTGATCTGGTTGCTGACGCCGAAGGCCGGGCGGCCGGGCAATGTCGCGCACGGCGAGATCGAGGAAGCCGCGACCACGGCCGGGCTGCATGCCACGAGCACGCTCGCCCTCGCGGCCGACTGGTCCGGGACGCGACTCGGCACTCGCTCGCGTGGCCGCTGAGCCCGTCGCGCCCGCAGTGCTCGCTGGGCACGCAGTGACGGCGAGCGCGCCTCTGCGGGTCGGTGACCTGGCCCCTGACCTCACGCTCCCGGACGCCCACGGGACCCCGGTCACGCTCAGCGACCTGCGCGGGGGAGCGGTGGCTGTGGTGTTCGTCCCGTTCGCGTTCTCCGGCCTGTGCACGAGCGAGCTCTGCGAGCTGCGCGACGCGATCGAGGACTTCGAGGCCGTGGGGGTCCGTCTCCTGGTCGTGGCGTGCGACGCGATGTTCACGCTGCGGGCCTGGGGCGAGCAGGAGGGCTTCGGCTTCGACCTGCTCTCGGACTTCTGGCCGCACGGCGCGGCCGCGCGCGCCTTCGGCGTGTTCGACGAGGCGGCGGGGATCGCCCTGCGCGGGTCGTTCCTCATCGACGCGGACGGGATCGTCCGGTGGAGCGTGGTCAACGCTCGAGGCAAGGCCCGCGACCTCGGCGAGTACCGCGCAGCCCTCGCTGCGCTGTGACCCGCTGCCGGTAGGCTGCGGGCCGTCGGGCCTGTAGCTCAGTTGGTCAGAGCGCCGCGTTTACACCGCGGAGGTCGTCGGTTCGAGACCGGCCGGGCCCACCCTGGACACGCTCGGACGGGTACGGTCGTGGCGTGACCAGCCCGACCCTCGCCGATGTCGTCGCCGTCCTCGATACCTGGTACCCGCCGTCGACCGCGGAGGACTGGGACGCCCCCGGGACCGTCTGCGGTGACCCCACGGCTCCCGTGCGCAAGGTGCTGCTCGCGGTCGACGTCACCGCCGCCGTGGTCGACGAGGCGCTCGACTGGGGAGCGGACCTGCTCGTCGCCCACCACCCGCTGTACCTGCGCCCCGTGCACTCGGTCGCCGGGACGACCTACAAGGGTGCGCTGGTGCACCGGCTGATCCGGGGCGGCTGCGCGCTGCACGCCGCCCACACGAACGCCGACGCTGCCGCCGGGGGAGTAGCGGACGCGCTGGCGACGGCGATCGGCCTCGTCGACCTCGTCCCGCTCGTGCCGATCGACCCCACGACGGGCACCGGGCGGATCGGGCGCCTCCCCGAGCCGCTCACCCTCGAGCAGTTCGCCCGTCAGGTCGCAGCGGCCGTGCCTCCGACGGAGCACGGCGTACGCGTGGCGGGAGCACGTGACGGCAGGGTGCGCACGGTCGCGGTCGTCGGCGGATCGGGGGACTCCCTGTTCGACGACGTGCGTGCAGCGGGCGTCGACGCCTACGTCACCGCCGACCTGCGGCACCACCCCGCCTCCGAGCTGCGGGAACGGGCGGCGTTCGAGGCGGGGAGCTCGGACGACTCCGTCGGCACCCCGTACCTGGTGGACGTCGCGCACTCGGCGAGCGAGTGGCTCTGGCTGCCCGCGGCGGCGCAGGCGCTGGAGACCGAGATGGCCGAGCGCTTCGGGGGCACTAGGTTGGACACCCGGGTGAGCACGTTGCGGACCGATCCGTGGACCTTCCGCCTCGACTCCCCACCCCGACCGGCGTCGGTACCCGCGACTCCGGCCACCGACCCCTCCGGAGGACGCCCGTGACCACCGCTCCCGTGGCCGACCAGCTGCGCCTGCTCGACGTCCAGGCGCTGGACACGCGGCTCCAGCAGCTCGAGCACCAGCGCAAGACCCTCCCGGGGCACGCTCGGGTGGCCGAGGTCGCCGTCCAGCTCGCCGACGTCGACAGGGCCCTGGTGGAGTCCAAGACCGCCGTCGGCGACCTGCGTCGTGAGCTGGCCAAGGCGGAGGGCGACGTCGAGCAGGTGCGCACGCGGGCCGCGCGCGACCAGGCCCGGCTGGACTCCGGCGCGGCGAGCGTCAAGGACGTGCAGGCACTCTCGGCGGAGCTCGAGGCCTTGGCTCGTCGCACGGCCGCCCTCGAGGAGATCGAGCTCGACGTCATGGTGCGCCTCGAGGCGCACGAGAGCGCCCTCGCGGAGGTCACCACGGCGCACGAGGCGATGCTCGAGGCCCAGCGGGAGGCCGCGGCCCAGCTCGCCGAGGGTCTCGCCCAGATCGACGCCGAGGTCGAGACGGTCCGCGCCGAGCGGGCCACCCGAGCCGCGGGCATCGACGCCGGTCTCGTCACGCTCTACGAGAAGCTCCGCGGCCAGCTCGGCGGGCTCGCGGTCGCCCGGTTGCGGGGGAGGACCTGCGAGGGGTGTCGGCTCGAGCTCAACCCGGGCGACGTCGCGCAGATCACGGCAGCAGCCCCCGAGCAGGTCGTCCGGTGCGAGGAGTGCGGCCGGATCCTGGTCCGCGCCGCCGCGCAGTGACCGCTGGGTCCGCCCCGGCGGCCCGTGCTCCGCGCCCCAGCGGTGCGGCGCTGCGGTTCGACGCCGCCGCCCCGCTGACCGTCGTGCTCGTCCGTCACGGGGAGACCCCGGCGACGATCTCGCGCACCTTCTCGGGGTCGGGGACACCCGGCCCCGGGCTCGCGCCTGCCGGACGTGTTCAGGCCGCCCAGGCTGCCGACCTGGTCTTCCGCGTCGGCCGGCAGCGGTGGCCGGACCTTCCCCACCCGTCGTCCCTCCTCGCCTCCCCGATGGTGCGCACCCAGGAGACGGCGAGGGCCGTGGGACGCCGGCTCGGGCTGCCGGTGCAGACGGACGAGCGGTTCGCCGAGTGCCACTTCGGTGACTGGGAGGGCAGGACCTCGAGCCAGATCGACGAGACGGAACCCGAGGCGCTGCGACGCTGGAGCGCCGATCCGCGCCTCCCGGCTCCCGGTGGCGAGGCCCTGGTGGCGGTCGGTGATCGCGTCGCGGCGGGTCTGGAGGACCAGCTCGCCGCCGGGACGGACCGCACCGTCGTGATCGTCTCGCACGCGATGGCGATCCGGGCGGGCGTCGGTCATGCGCTCCGGCTCGCCCCGGAGCTGTGGGGCAGCCTGCGGATCCTCCCCGCCTCGCTCACGGTCCTGCGGCTGTGGCCGGACGGCGGCCGCGAGCTGGTGACCCTCTCGATGCCGTCCGACCGCTGAGCCCCTGGGCCGGCGGTCAGGAGCAGGTGGTGGCCGGGCTCAGCGCTCGGCCGGGCGGGTGACGAGCGAGAGGACGCGGCGACCGTGGGGGCCGCTCAGCTCGACGCCGACGACACCGGTCACCTCGGCCGCGGCGCTCGCGAGGTCCTCGGCCGTGCGCGGGGGCGACGACTCCCTCGACAGCAGGTGCCCGACGAGCAGGCCGCGGGTGAACTTCGCCTCGTGCGAGACCACCGTGAGCCGGTCGCCGTCGTCCCGCAGGACCCGGACCGCGACGTGGTCCCAGTCCGTGCCCGCGGGACGCCAGGCCGCGAGGTAGTCCGACGACCGGGCATCGACCACGAGCGGGCCGTTGGCGGTGACGTGGGGCAGCGCCATCTCTTCGGCCAGTGGGCCGCGCCAGTACCGGGCCAGCGGGCCGACCCCGGGAAGGGCCGTCCCCATGGAGAGCCGGTAGGCGGGGATCCGGTCCTGCGGCGCGACCAGCCCCCACAGTGCGGAAACGGTCCGCACCGTGCGCTGGGCGCGACGCAGGGCCGTGCCCGACAGGTCGTCGAGACCGGCCGCCGCATAGAGCACCCCGGAGTACACGCGCCGGGCCGGTGCGCTCGGCGCCGAGCGCAGGCGGGTGTTGCGCCGGACCTCGTCGGCGAGAGACGGCCCGACTCCCAGGAGGGCGGGGGCCTCCGCGCCGGCGCAGACCTCGACGAGGGCGTCGAGCACCCCGCGCCGGGTCTCGCTCAGACCGGGGTGGCTGAGGCCGTCCAGGTCGACAGGACGGCCACGGAGAGGGCTCGTCTTGCCCTCGGAGGGTGGGAGCAGAACGAGCACCCGAGGACTCTACGTCGGGACGGGCTAGGCTTGCTCCCGGATGAGTCGGCCAGGCGGTCGCGTCGAGGGAGACCTCGCCGAGGAACGTCCGGGCTCCGCAGAGCACGGTGGTGGGTAACGCCCACCCGGGGTGACCCGCGGGACAGTGCCACAGAGAAGAGACCGCCTCGGCTGCCTCGGCAGTCGCGGTAAGGGTGAAACGGTGGTGTAAGAGACCACCAGCGTGCCGGGTGACCGGTGCGGCTAGGTAAACCCCACCTGGAGCAAGGCCAGACAGGGAGCGTTCGAGGGCTGCTCGCCCGAGCTCCCGGGTAGGCCGCTGGAGGCGTGCGGCAACGTACGTCGTAGAGGGATGGCCGCCACTCGGGCCCGGGCAACCGGACCCGAGGACAGAACCCGGCGTATCGGCCGACTCATCCGCCCTCTCGCCAGGACCGCACGAGGGCGAGCTGGCGCGCATGGTGCTCGGACTGCTCCGGGTCGGACAGGCGCGCGTCCGGGGCGTCGGCCGGGGTCTCGTCCGCTCCGCCGGCCGCCCGCTCGAGCCGGTCGAGGTAGGCGCGATCGGCCGCCAACCGCCTGCGGATCCCGGTCTCGTCCGCGACGCTCCCGTGGCCCGGGACCAGGACCCTCGCCCCGACGCCTGCGAGCAGGTCGAGGCTCTCGCGGTACGCGGAGATCGGGTCGGGTGCCTCGTCGCTCGGCTCCGCGAGCAGCGGCACCTCGACGTCGGAGAGCATGTCGCCCGACAGGAGGACCGCAGGGCCGGGCAGCCACAGCGCCGCGCTGCCGCGGCAGTGCCCCGCGTAGGGCAGGAGGAGGGCGCGTGGGCCGTCCCAGGGGAGGGCCTCCGCCTCGAGCCCCGTCAGGACACCGGTCCAGCGGTGGTCGTGGCCCGGAGCGACCTCGTCGGCCTCCGCGCACAGCTCACGGTTCCGCGCCCGTGCCTCGGCGGCGGCCTCGGCGGTCGCGAACCGGGGCAGCCCCGCCCAGGCTGCCGGCCACAGCACGTGGTCCCAGTGCGGATGGGTGCTGAACCCCGCCACGGGGGTCCAGCCGTGCGCGGCGACCTCGTCGACGATCCGGGCGAGATCGGCCGGCCAGATGTTCGGGTCGACGACCACGCAGCTGCCGTCGTCAGCGACGAGGAGGGTCGTCAGCGAGGACCAGGGCTGCGCGGGGATCGTCCACACGCCCGGCGCAACCGCCTCCAGGACGCAGGGGTGCTCCGGAACGGGGACCGAGGCGGCCTCCGCCGGCACGGAGCTCGTCCCGTGGGAAGCACCAGGCTCGGGGCTCGCGGCGATGGCCGTACCGGCGTCGAGGTCCACCGCCCAGAGCCGGTCGGGGGAACCGGGGGTCACCAGGTCGTTGCGCTTGCGCTCGGCCTCGTCGTGCAGGTGCCGGGCGCTCGGCTGGAAGATCGTGATGAGCTCGCCCAGCGCACCGCTCCCGCCCCCGGCCCGTCGGCGCCGGCGCCGCCTCGTCCCCTCGTGCGGGGCGCGGTGGGCCATCGCGCGGTCGACAGCGATCAGGAGGAGCACCACCGCAGCGACCCACAGTGCGACGCGCATGGTGACCGTCCTGGAGCCGGGTCGGCCGGTCAGTCCGCGGCGGTCGCCGAGCGCGCCGCGAGTGCCGCGGCCCCGACGATGCCCGCGGCGTTGAACAGGGAGGCAGGGACGATCGGGGCGCGCAGGTCGAGCAGGGGCAGGAACTTCTCGTGCTTCTTGCTCACCCCGCCGCCCACGACGATGAGGTCGGGGGAGAACAGCCCCTCCACGACGGAGAAGTACCGCTGGAGCCGCTCCGCCCACTCCTTCCAGCTGAGATCCTCGCGCTCGCGTGCGCTGTCGGCCGCCCGGGACTCCGCGTCGTGACCGTCGATCTCCAGGTGCCCGAGCTCGGTGTTCGGCACCAGGGTCCCGTCGACCACGAGGCAGGAGCCGATCCCGGTGCCGAGGGTGACCACCAGGACGACGCCCTCCTGACCCCGCGCAGCGCCGTACAGGGCCTCGGCGAAACCGGCGGCGTCCGCGTCGTTCACCGCGTGCACCCGGCGGCCGGTGGCCTTGGCGATGACCTTCTCGACGTTGGTCCCGATCCACGAGTCGTCGACGTTCGCCGCGCTCAGGGCGACGCCGTGCTGGATGATCGCGGGGAACGTCACCCCGACGGGCATCTCGTGGGGGAGGTCGAAGGAGTCGATCAGCTCGGCGACGGCTGCGGCCACGGCCTTCGGCGTCGCCGGCTTCGGGGTGGGGATCCGTACGCGGTCGGCGCTGAACTCGCCGACCACCAGGTCGACGGGGGCTCCCTTGATCCCGCTGCCCCCGATGTCGATGCCGAACGCTCCGGCGATGGTGTTGTGCGGCTCGGTGGTCAGGCTCATGGCAGGGTCAGGATCTCCGCTCCGGTCTCGGTCACGACGAGGGTGTGCTCGAACTGGGCGCTGCGCTTGCGGTCGGCCGTGACGACGGTCCAGCCGTCGTCCCACTGCTCCCAGTCGGGGGTGCCGAGATTGATCATCGGCTCGATGGTGAAGACCATCCCCTGCTCGATCTGGGTCGTGTGGAAGGGGGAGTCGTAGTGCGGCACCACGAGGCCGGAGTGGAAGGACTCGCCCACCCCGTGCCCCGTGAAGTCCGTGACGACCCCGTAGCCGAAGCGATGGGCGTACTTCTCGATCACCCGGCCGATGACGTTGATCTGCCGTCCCGGGGCGACGGCGGAGATCCCGCGCATCATCGCCTCCTTGGTCCGCTCGACGAGCAGCCGCGACTCCTCGTCGACGTCCCCTGCCAGGAAGGTGGCGTTGGTGTCGCCGTGGACACCGTTCAGGTAGGCCGTCACGTCGATGTTCACGATGTCGCCGTCCGCCACGACGGTGGAGTCCGGCACCCCGTGGCAGATGACCTCGTTGATCGAGGTGCACAGGGACTTGAGGAAGGGCACCTGCCGCGGGTGCGGCTGGTAGCGCAGCGTCGAGGGGTAGGCACCGTGGTCGCACAGGAACTCGTGACCGATGCGGTCGAGCTCGTCGGTGGTGACACCGGGGACGACGTGCCGACCGACCTCCTCGAGCGCCTGGGCGGCGATCCTGGAGGCGACCCGGATCCGCTCGAGCGTGTCGGCGTCCTTGACCTCGGAGCCGGTGAACGGCAGCTCACGGTCCTTGCCCACGTACTCGGGCCGTTCGACATGGGGTGGGACGGTGCGCACGGGGCTCACCGTCCCAGGGACGAGGGTGCCGAGCGGCGCGTGGGCGGTGGCCATGGTGGCAGTCTACGGAGGACGAGGAGTGCCCGTGACGGAGGAGTGGCCATGAGCGACGAGGACGGCGAGTACTGGTTCAACCTCACGACCCATGAGGTGGAGCGCGGTCGGGTGAGCAGCTGGGAGCACCGCCTGGGCCCGTACCCGACCCGTGAGGCGGCGGAGCGGGCGCTCCAGGAGGCCAAGGAGCGCACGGAAGCCTGGGACGAGGCCGACGAGAAGTGGAAGCGGGACTGATCGTCCCTCAGTCCGGCACAGGTCGCCGCGCGGCAGGGCTCGCAGAACGGCCTCGACCGCCACGGCTCACTCGGTGAAGGTGTGCTCGGCCGCGGGGAAGGCCCCCGACCGCACCTCGGCGTTGTACTCGGCAGCGGCCTGGGCGAGCAGCGTGCGCATCTCGGCGTAGCGCTTGGCGAACCGGGGAGTCCAGTCGCCCAGACCGGCCATGTCCGACCACACGAGCACCTGACCGTCGCACTCGACGCCCGCGCCGATACCGATCGTCGGGATCGTCAGGACCTCGGTGACCTGGGCGGCGACCGGCGCCGGCACCATCTCCAGGACGACGGCGAAGGCGCCGGCCTCCTGCAGGGCGAGAGCGTCCGCCGAGAGGCGCTCGGCCGCGCCCTCGCCGCGCCCCTGGACGCGCTTGCCGCCGAGCATGTTCTCCGACTGGGGGGTGAAGCCCAGGTGCGCCATCACCGGGATGCCGGACTCCGTCAGCAGCTGGACGTGCGGGGCGACGCGACGGCCACCCTCGAACTTCACGGCGTTCGCCCCGGCTTCCTTGAGCATCCGCACCGCGGTCGCATGCGCCTGCTCGGGTGAGGCCTCGTACGAGCCGAAGGGGAGGTCGGCGACGACCAGGGCCCGGCGGACCGCGCCCGTGACGGCACGCGTGTGGTGGATCATCTCGTCGACGGTGATCGGCAAGGTGTCGCGGTGCCCGTAGAAGGCGTTGGCCATCGAGTCGCCGACGAGCAGTACGTCGGTGCCCGCCTCGTCGAAGATCTGCGCCGTGGGGGCGTCGTAGGCGGTGAGCATCGTGATGCGCTCGCCCCGCTCCTTCGCCTCCCGCAGGTGGTGCACGCGGACGCGTCGCGGGGCTGGGGTCTCGGTCATGTGTCCTCCGGGTCGTCGACACGGTCGTGCGCAGCGGCCGCGGGAGTGGTGGGTGCGGGGACCGGCTCGCGCCAGGCGTTCGTGATCGGCAGGCGGCGGTCCCGCCCGAAGGCGAGCGCGGTGACCTTCGGTCCGACCGGGTACTGCCGTCGCTTCCATTCTGCGCGATCGACGAGGGAAAGGACCCGGTCCACGACACGGGCGTCGAAACCCCGGTCGAGCAGCTCGGCGCGCCCCTCGGCATGCTCGACGTAGGCGTCAAGCACCTCGTCCAGCAGGTGGTAGGGCGGGAGCGAGTCGGTGTCGAGCTGACCGGGGCGGAGCTCGGCCGACGGCGGCTTGGTGATCGAGCTCTCCGGGATCGGCGGGATGCGGCCGGCGTCGAGGGCCGCGCGGTTGCGCCACCGGGCCAGGGCCCAGACCCGCGACTTGTCCACGTCCTTGATCGGTCCGTAGCCGCCGACGGCATCGCCGTAGATCGTCGAGTACCCCACCGCGAGCTCGGTCTTGTTGCCCGTGGCCAGCACCAGATGGCCCTCGGCGTTCGAGATCGCCATGAGGATCACCCCGCGCATCCGCGCCTGGAGGTTCTCCGCCGCGACGCCGTCGAGGGCGAGCTGGGCCTCGAACGCGTCGACGAGCGGGGCGATCGGCTGCACCCGGTAGTCGGCACCGAGCCTGCGCGCGAGGTCGGCGGCGTCGTCCCGCGAGTGGTCGGAGGAGTGCGTCGAGGGCATCGACACGCCGACGACGTTCGGGCCGCCGAGCGCGTCGGCGGCGATCGCGGCCACCAGCGCGGAGTCGATCCCTCCCGACATGCCGAGGACGACGGACGTGAAGCCGTTCTTCGTCGCGTAGCCGCGCAGACCGGTGACGAGTGCCGAGTAGACCTCGGCGTCCGCCTCGAGGGGAGGGGCGAGCTCTCCCCTGACGATCGGTGACCCCTCGTCGGGCAGCTCCCACAGGAGCAGGTGCTCGACGAACTGCGGGGCCGAGGCGAGCAGCAGGCCGTCGGTCCCCATCACGAACGAACCACCGTCGAAGACGAGGTCGTCCTGACCGCCGACGAGGTTGACGTAGACGACCGGGGCGCCGACCTCCTTCGCCCGCCGTGCGGCGAGCTCGGTGCGCACGTGTCCCTTGCCCTCCTCGTACGGCGAGCCGTTGAGGACGAGGAGCACGTCGACGTCGGCGGCGTCCATCTGACTGACGGGACCGCCGTCCTGCCAGATGTCCTCGCAGATCACCACGCCCGCTCGTCGTCCGGCGACGTCGATCACGCAGGTGGACTCCCCGGGCGAGAAGATCCGGAACTCGTCGAAGACGCCGTAGTTCGGCAGGTGGTGCTTGTCGTAGGTGGCGACGACCTGCCCGCGGTGCACCGTCACGGCGCGATTGGTCGCCCGACCGCCGGGCGATCGACCCAGGGTGCCGAGCACGACCACCAGCTCACCGAGCCCGCGCCCCAGCAGGTCCTCGGCGAGCCTGTGCAGGGAACGGTCGGCCGCCCGCGCGAAGGAGTCGCGCAGGGCGAGGTCCTCGATGGGGTAGCCGGTGAGCGTCATCTCCGGCAGGACCACCACATCGGCCCCGGCCTCGGCGGCCCGCGTGCACCACTCCAGGACCTGCGTCGTGTTCCGGTCCAGGTCGCCCACGCGGGCGTCGATCTGGGCCAGAGCGATCGTCATCGGCATGGCTCAACCCTATCCGCGCGACCATCGCCCTCGGTGCGGCAGGATGGGGCCATGGACAGGCAGCAGGACTTCGTACTCCGCACCGTCGAGGAACGAGACATCCGCTTCATCCGTCTGTGGTTCACGGATGTGCTGGGGATGCTGAAATCGGTGGCCGTGGCCCCGGCAGAGCTCGAGTCGGCGTTCCGCGAGGGCATCGGCTTCGACGGGAGCGC
>NZ_JBFHHB010000062.1:0-13994 GCF_041597215.1 Actinotalea sp. | reverse complement strand
TGACCGGCGGCGCCTGCCATCTGGCGCAGGGCGGCGACACGGTTGGCGGTCGAGGGGTGGGTGGAGAACAGATTGTCCGCCCCCTGCCCATGCAGCGGGTTGATGATGAACATATGCGCCGTCGCCGGGTTGCTCTCGGCGGTGTTGTTGTCGATGCTGCGCGCGGCGCGGTCGATCTTCTCCAGCGCCGCGGCCAGCCAGAGGGGATGACCGCAGATCTCCGCCCCGCCGCGGTCGGCGGCGTATTCGCGGGTGCGCGAGATCGCCATCTGCACCAGGCCGGCGGCCAGCGGCGCCAGGATCATGACCAGGATGGCGCCGACGATACCCAGCGGATTGTTGCGGTTGTCGCCGAAGAACAGGCCGAAGTTGGCCAGCATGGAGATCGCGCCGGCGATGGTCGCGGTGATGGTCATGGTCAGGGTGTCGCGGTTCTTCACGTGCGCCAGCTCGTGCGCCATGACCCCGGCGACCTCCTCGGCAGAGAGGCGCTTCAGCAGGCCGGTTTCGTCGACACCCGCGACGACTCCGGACTGATCTGCGCCATCGACTCCCAGCCCGACCCGTGCCCCGCGGAGTTCACCGGCTCGTACTGGTCCTACTGGCACGCCGAGCAGGGCGGGGAGTGGGAGACCTACATGGAGGGCTCCGACACCGCCGTCCCGGCCGCGGGTTCGGTCGAGGGCTGGCGCTACTTCGACGGCAGTGCCGGGCCGACGGCCATGACCGCCGTCACCACCGAGGCCACCGACGAGGCCACCGAGGCTGCCGAGGCCACCGACGAGGCCACCGAGAGCGCCGAGGCCACCACGGAGTCGGCTGAGACGGCCGAGGCGTCGGAGACGGCCGAGGCTGCTGCCGAGGAGTCCTCCTCGACGCTCGGCTGGGTCATCGGCGGGCTCGTCGCCGTGGCGCTCGCCGCCGTCGTGACCGTCCTCGTGCGTCGTCGCGGATCCGCGGCCTGAGATGCACCCCTGGGCCTGGTGGTCCTGGGCGCTCGGCCTCACGGTCGCGGCGACCAGGACCACCAGCACGCCCGCGCTCGGCCTGATCGTCGTCGCGGCCCTTCTCGTCGCGACGCTCTCGCGCGGGGACGGGCCGCGAGGGCGTGCCTTCCCCGGCTTCGTCCTGCTCGCGGTCGCCGTCGTCGTGCTGCGCCTCGTCTTCCACGTCGTCGTCGGCATCAAGACCCCTGGCACCGTCGTGCTCGACCTCCCCCGGGTGCCGATGCCCGACTGGGCCGTCGGCGTCGAACTGTTCGGCCCCGTCACGACGACCGGCCTGGCCACGGCCGCGACCGGCGGCCTGCGCCTGGCGGCCCTCGTGCTGTGCATCGGCGCCGCCGCCACGCTCACCTCGGCCGCCAGGACCCTGCGCACCCTCCCGGCGGCGCTGCACCAGCTCGGTACCGCCGTGGTCATCGCGACCAACGTGGCCCCCGCCCTGGTCGCCGCCGCAGCGCGGGTCCGTCGGGCCCAGCGCCTGCGGGGGGTGTCCGGCCGGGGGCCGCGTGCCGTCGTCTCGACAGCGATGCCCGTCCTGGCCGACGCCCTCGACCAGTCGCTCGCCCTCGCCGCGTCGATGGACTCCCGCGGCTTCGCCGGGACGCACGGCCGTCGTGACCGGCGCGTCACCCCGCTGCTCCTGACGGCGCTGCTCAGCACCACCCTGGGCACCTACGGGCTGCTCGACCCCACCGCACCCCGGTGGATGGGGCTCCCGCTGCTCGTGCTGGGTGCGGCGAGCGGAGCCGTCGGCTCCCTCCTGGCCGGCCGCCTCGTGCGGCGCACGCGCTTCCGCCGTGAGACCTGGGGCCCCGGCGCCACCCTCCTCACCGCCTGCGGCGCCGGGGCCGCCGGTCTCGTGCTGCTCACCCAGGGTGCGGCGAGCGGACCGGCGGTCGCCACCCTCGCCGCTCTGGCGCTCGCCCCGCTGCTGCTCTCCGTCCACCCCGAGGTGCCCGCATGATCCGGCTCGACGACGTGACAGTCACCTACCCCGGCGCCGCGGCTCCCACGCTGCGGTCGGTCGACCTGCACATCGGCGAGGGCGAGCTGTGCCTGGTGGTGGGACCGACCGGAGCCGGGAAGACGACCCTGCTGCGCGCGGTGTGCGGATTGGTCCCGCACTTCACGGGGGGTCTGCTGGAGGGCGCGGTGACGGTCGCGGGACGCGACACCAGGACCCATCGCCCCCGGGACCTGGCGGATGTCGTCGGCGTGGTTCTCCAGGACCCGGCGCAGGGTTTCGTCGCGGAGACGGTCGAGGACGAGCTCGTCTACGCGATGGAGCAGCTGGGCCTGAGCCCATCGGTGATGCGCACCAGGGTCGAGGAGACGCTCGACCTGCTCGGCCTCGTCGACCTGCGCCGCTCCCCCGTGCGCGACCTGTCGGGCGGGGAGCAGCAGCGGGTCGCGATCGGGGCGGTCCTCACGGCGCACCCGCGGGTGCTGGTCCTGGACGAGCCCACCTCGGCACTCGACCCTGCCGCGGCGGAGGACGTGCTGGCAGCGGTCACCCGCCTCGTGCACGACCTCGGCCTGACGGTCCTGGTGGCCGAGCACCGGCTCGAACGGGTCGTGCAGTACGCCGACCGGGTGGTGAACGTGGCTCCCGACGGCACCGTCCGGTCGGGCAGCGCGGGCGAGATGATGCAGCACAGCTCCGTCGCCCCGCCGATCGTCGAGCTCGGCCGGGTCGCCGGCTGGGACCCGCTCCCGCTCTCGGTGCGGGACGCCCGACGCCGGGCCGCCCCGCTGCGTGCCCGGCTGACCGACGCGCTCGGCGCCGACGGTCCCGCCGCTCCGCCGACCGACGCCCCCGGCCCCGCGGATCGCGCCGAGACGGCGACGGCCCCGGTCGCGCAGCTCAGCGCGGATGCGGTGCACGTGCGCTACCCGCGCACCTGGGCGGTGCGGGGGGTCGACCTGGTCCTGCACGGTGGGGAGGTGACCGCACTGATGGGGCGCAACGGGGCAGGGAAGTCCTCGCTGCTCTGGGCCCTTGCGGGCGCCGGGCCCCGCGCGAGCGGCCGGGTCACGCTGGCCGACGGGACGGACCCGGCACGACTGCGGCCGAGCGACGCCCGCAGGCGGGTCGCCCTCGTCCCGCAGAACCCGCTCGACCTGCTCTACCTCACCAGCGTCGCGGCCGAGTGCCGGGCGGCGGACCAGCAGGCGGGCGCACAGCCCGGGACCACCGCACGGCGACTGGAGTCCCTCGCCGGGACGATCGATCCCCAGGCCCACCCGCGCGACCTGTCCGAGGGTCAGCGCCTGGCCCTGGTGCTGGCCGTCCAGCTGAGCGCCGACGCGACGGTGCTGCTCCTGGACGAGCCGACCCGCGGGCTGGACTACGCCGCCAAGAGGCGGCTCGCGCAGCTCCTGCGCGAGCACGCCGCGCGGGGTGGCGCCGTGCTCCTGTCGAGCCACGATGTCGAGTTCGTCGCCGATGCGGCCGCGCGTGTCGTGGTCCTCGCCGGCGGGGAGGTCGTCGCGGACGGCAGTGCGCGTGACGTCCTGACGGCATCGCCGACGTTCGCCCCCCAGGTGTCCAAGGTCCTCCACCCGATCGACCTGCTCACCGTCGCGCAGGTGGCAGCGGCTCTCGCGGTGACGGCATGAGGGCCTCGTCCCTCGTCCCCGTCGGGCGACGCAGCGCCGTGGCGCTGCTCCTCGCCTCCGCGGCCGGAGCCCTCGCCTTCCTGTGGCCGTTGGTGGTCGGGGCCGGCAGCCCGCTCGCCCAGGCCACCCTCGCGCCGGTCGTGCTCGGCGGCGTCCTCGGGGCGGTGCTCCTCCTGCTGCACCTGGTCCTGGCCGACGGCGGCCTCGACGTCAAGGCTGTCGCCCTCCTGGGCCTGCTGTCCGCCGTCGGAGCCGTGCTGCGACCGCTGTCGGCGGGGACGGCAGGGATCGAGCTCGTCTTCATCGTGATCATCCTCGGCGCCCGGGTCCTCGGCCCCGGGTTCGGGTTCGCGCTCGGCTCCACGACCCTGTTCACCTCCGCCCTGCTCACCGGTGGGGTGGGTCCGTGGTTGCCGTACCAGATGCTCGCCGCGTCGTGGGTGGGCCTGGGGGCCGGCCTGCTGCCGGGGCGCGACCGCTGGCGCGGGGCTCGGGAGGTCGTCCTCCTCGTCGGGTACGGGACCGTCGCGGCCTTCGGCTACGGCCTGGTGATGAACATGGCGTTCTGGCCCTTCCAGCTCGGCGGGGGAACCGGCCTGTCGTTCGTCGCGGGTGACGCCGTCGCGGACAACCTCCGGCGCTTCGTCCTGTACGACCTGGCGACCTCGCTCGGCTGGGACCTGGGCCGCGCCGTGACGACGGCGACGGGCCTGCTCCTGCTGGGCGCGCCCGTGCTCTCCGCGCTGCGCCGCACCGGGACCACCGCGCACTTCGCCCCCGCGCGATCGACGAGTACTCCCGCCGTCGGCTGACGGACGCCCTCCCCGAGCCGGGTCGTCCGACACGCCCAAAAACGGCGACACGCCGCCGTTCGGCTGCTCCTTCGCCAGTGTCCTGGGCCCGGTCGAGGCGCTCACCTGCGCGTTCGTCCCGGGGCCCACGTCGGCCGTGAGTCGTCGGACGAAAGAGACCGTCGCGGATGTCAGTGGCACAACATATAGTGGTCTCACGGTTGTAGTTCGGGCACTGCTTGTGATGAGTTCCTCCACAGGCTGGGCCCGTCGCCCACAGGCTCACCCACAGGTCTTCCACAGATCCGTCCACCGGAGCTGTGCTCCACGCAGCACCACGCACACCGACACACGGCAAGGCACGACGGTCCTCGGCCGCGCGACCGGCCCAGGGGTAGAAGGAGAAGCGATGTCAGAGACGTCGGCCAACGCCAAGAAGGCAGCGGCACGCAGCACGCGCAACGAGGCAACCGGGCTCACCGTGGAGCGGGTCTTCACGACCGCCGGGGTGCACCCCTACGACGAGGTCACCTGGGACCGCCGCGATGTCGTCCAGACGAACTGGAAGAGCGGCGAGACGATCTTCGAGCAGAAGGGCGTGGAGTTCCCCGCCAGCTGGTCGATCAACGCCACGACGATCGTCACGACGAAGTACTTCCGCGGCGCCGTCGGCAGCACGGCTCGCGAGTGGAGCCTCAAGCAGCTCATCGACCGGGTCGTGCTGACCTACGTCAAGGCCGGCCGTGAGCACGGCTACTTCGCGACCGACGAGGACGCGACGATCTTCGAGCACGAGCTGACCTGGATGCTGCTGCACCAGGTGTTCAGCTTCAACTCCCCCGTGTGGTTCAACGTCGGCACCCCGTCGCCCCAGCAGGTCAGCGCCTGCTTCATCCTCTCGGTCGACGACACGATGGACTCCATCCTCAACTGGTACCGCGAGGAGGGGATGATCTTCAAGGGCGGCTCCGGTGCCGGCCTCAACCTCTCCCGCATCCGGTCGTCGAAGGAGCTCCTCTCCTCCGGTGGCACCGCCTCGGGCCCGATCTCCTTCATGCGGGGTGCCGACGCCTCGGCCGGGACCATCAAGTCCGGCGGCGCCACGCGTCGCGCGGCCAAGATGGTCGTCCTGGACATCGACCACCCGGACATCGAGGAGTTCGTCACCACCAAGGCGCGCGAGGAGGACAAGATCCGCGCGCTGCGGGACGCCGGGTTCGACATGGACCTCGGCGGCAAGGACATCGTCTCGGTCCAGTACCAGAACGCGAACAACTCGGTCCGTGTCTCGGACGAGTTCATGCAGGCGGTCGCCGACGGCACCGAGTTCGGGCTGCGCGCCCGCGGGACGGGCGAGGTCATCGAGACCATCGACGCCAAGCACCTGTTCCACCAGGTCGCGAAGGCCGCGTGGGAGTGCGCGGACCCGGGTATCCAGTACGACTCCACGATCAACGCCTGGCACACGAGCCCCGAGAGCGGTCGCATCACGGCGTCCAACCCGTGCAGCGAGTACATGCACCTGGACAACTCCTCGTGCAACCTCGCCTCGCTCAACCTGCTCACCTTCCTGCGCCCGGACGACACCTTCGACGTCGAGCGCTTCGAGAAGGCCGTCGAGCTGGTCATCACCGCGATGGACATCTCGATCTGCTTCGCCGACTTCCCCACCGAGGCGATCGGCGAGACGACCCGCACGTTCCGCCAGCTGGGCATCGGTTACGCCAACCTGGGTGCGCTGCTCATGGCGACCGGGCACGGCTACGACTCGGCCGGCGGCCGTGCCCTGGCCGCGGCGATCACCTCGCTCATGACGGGCACCGCCTACAAGCGCTCGGCAGAGCTCGCCGGGATCGTCGGCCCGTACGACGGTTACGCCCAGAACGCCGAGGGTCACCAGCGCGTCATGCGCAAGCACGCCTCGGCGAACGACGACATCCGCACGCTCGGTGCGATGGACGGCGAGCTGCACGCGGCCGCGACGAAGGTCTGGGCCTCAGGCAACAAGATCGGCATGCGCAACGGCTGGCGCAACGCGCAGGCCTCCGTCCTGGCTCCCACCGGGACGATCGGCTTCATGATGGACTGCGACACCACGGGTGTGGAGCCCGACTTCTCCCTGGTGAAGTTCAAGAAGCTCGTCGGCGGCGGCTCGATGCAGATCGTCAACCAGACGATCCCGCGTGCGCTGCGTCGGATGGGCTACGCGGAGGAGACCGTCGAGGCGATCGTCGAGTACATCGCCGAGCACGGGCACGTCGTGGATGCTCCCGGCCTGCGTCCCGAGCACTACGAGGTCTTCGACTGCGCGATGGGCGAGCGGGCGATCTCCCCGATGGGCCACGTGCGGATGATGGCTGCCGTGCAGCCCTTCATCTCCGGGGCGATCTCCAAGACGGTCAACATGCCGGAGACGGCGACGGTCGAGGAGATCGAGAAGCTCTACTTCGACGCCTGGTCGATGGGTATCAAGGCGCTGGCGATCTACCGCGACAACTGCAAGGTCGGCCAGCCCCTCTCGGACGGCAAGGCCAAGAAGGCGGAGGCCCCCGTGGCCCCGGTCGTCGAGACCGCCGCCCCGGCCCGGGCCACCCGCAAGCGGCTTCCCCGTCAGCGCACCTCGCTGACCACGTCGTTCACCGTGGGCGGTGCGGACGGCTACATCACGGCCGGGTCCTACCCGGGCGACGGGCTCGGTGAGCTCTTCGTCAAGCTCGGCAAGCAGGGCTCGACGCTGGCCGGCGTGATGGACGCCTTCTCGATCGCGATCTCCGTGGCGCTGCAGTACGGCGTCCCGCTGGAGACCTACGTGCAGAAGTTCACCAACATGCGCTTCGAGCCGGCCGGGATGACCGACGACCCGGACGTCCGGATGGCGCAGTCGATGATGGACTACATCTTCCGTCGCCTCGCCCTGGACTACCTGCCCTACGAGACGCGCGCCTCGCTCGGCATCTACACGACGGACGAGCGCACCCGTCAGCTCGAGACGGGCTCCTACGAGTCCGCCGCACGGGACGAGGTCGCCGCCCCGGTCGTGGCGGAGGCCTCCGCGCCTGCGCCGTCCGTGGCAGCGACGGCCGCCCCGACCGCCGACGCCGGTCCCGGTGCCCACCAGGCCCCGGTCTCCGTGCACTCCTCGGCGGAGCTCATGGACCTGCTCCAGGGTCGCGAGGCCGATGCGCCCCTGTGCATGAACTGCGGGATCAAGATGCGCCCCTCGGGTTCCTGCCACGTCTGCGAGGGCTGCGGGAGCACCAGCGGCTGCAGCTGAGCCGCTCCGCTCACCGCGTCTCGTGAGCGCATGACCGCAGGAGAGCCGGGTGTCCCCACGGGGTCGCCCGGCTCTCCTGCGTCCACGGGACGGGCGCGGGTCCGGACAGCCGGGCGCGGCGTATCGTCGGCCCATGAACCCCGACGCCCGCCGGGTGCAGCGGACCTTCCTCGCGCTGACCCTGGGGACGACGCTCTCGGCATCGCTGGTCTGGGGGATCAACACCCTCTTCCTCCTCGACGCCGGCCTCAGCAACGCCCAGGCCTTCGCCGCCAACGCCTTCTTCACCGCGGGGATGGTCCTCTTCGAGATCCCCACCGGCGTCGTCGCCGACAGCCGCGGGCGCCGGCTCTCCTACGTCCTCGGGGCCGTCGTGCTCGCCCTGACGACCCTCGGCTACGTCGGGCTCTGGTGGACGGGCGCGCCGTTCTGGGCCTGGGCCCTGGTCTCGGTCGGGATCGGACTCGGCTACACCTTCTTCTCCGGTGCCCTGGAGGCCTGGCTGGTCGACGCCCTGCGTGCCACGGGTGCGCCGGACGAGCTCGAGCGCGTCTTCTCCCGTGCGCAGGTCGCCTCGGGCTCGGCGATGCTCGTCGGATCCGTCGCCGGGGGCGTCATCGCCCAGTTCTCCTCGCTCGGCGTCCCGTTCGTCGTCCGCGCGGTCCTGCTCCTGGTCACCGGGGCGATCGCCGCAGTCTGGATGAAGGACCTGGGGTTCGCGCCGGACCGCTCGGCAGGCGTACGCAGGGCCGTCGTCGACCTCACGCGCGCCTCGGTACGCAGCGGGCTGGGCAACCCACCCGTGCGCTGGCTGATGGTCAGCGGCTTCTTCCTCTCCGGGGTCGGCTTCTACGCGTTCTACGCCCTGCAGCCGTTCCTGCTGGAGCTCTACGGTCGCCGTGACGCGTACGGGATCGCCGGGTTGGCTGCCGCAGCCTTCGCGGGTTCCCAGATCCTCGGCGGCCTGGTCGGGCCGCGCATCCGTCGTCGCGTCTCCCGACGCACCTCGCTGCTGATCGCGGGGGCAGGGCTCGGGGCGGCCCTGCTCGCTGCACTGGGCGCGAACCGCCACTTCGGGACCGCCGTGGTCCTCCTGGTCACCTGGGGCCTGGTCTCCGCTGCTGTCGCGCCGGTCCGGCAGACCTACCTCCACGACCTGGTCCCCTCGGGGCAGCGGGCGACCGTCCTCTCCTTCGACTCCTTGATCAGCAACGCCGGCGGCGTCGCGCTCCAGCCCGCACTGGGCCGGGTGGCGGACCTGGGTGGCTACGGGACCTCGCTCCTCGTCGGTGCCGGGATCCAGCTCCTCGCCCTTCCGTTCCTGGCCCTGAGCCGACGGTCCGGAGGGACCGCGGACCGACGCCGCACGCCTCGGACGCAGCTGCCGACGCCACCCGGGCCCGCCACCTTGAGCTGACCGGCGTCCGCACCCGGGCCGGCACCGGGCGACGCCCGGGCCCGCCGCCTTGAACTGACCGGCGTCCGCACCCGGGCGCGGTCCGGTGCCGGGCGGGCCCGGCGCGCCGTGGCGATCGCGATCGAGCCCGCTGATGCTCGGCCGGACGGGTGGTTTCTCGTGGCAGTCGGGTGAGGTCGACGGCTCCCCCTTCAGTCGTGCCCTGGGTCGGTCGACGGGACGGACACGAGGACGCCTGCCCCCGGGCAGGCGTCGGAGCCCGGACCAGTGAGGCACGAGGCATGAGCCAGCACGCGGCAGTTCCCGCCTGCGGCGGCCGCGCGTCGTGGGCGAGCACCGCGCTCCGGGCTGCGCGTCTCGCGGTCCGGCCGCGCGCGGCTGGGGCGCGGGCCCGGCGCACGGGCCTCGCACCCGGGGTCGTCCTCGTCGTCGCCACCGGATTCGTCGTCGGCGCGGTGGCCGGGACCACCGTGGTCCAGCTCGAGCGCGACTCGGCCTACGCGGCCGAGGTCGCCGCCGTCGCTGCCCTGGAGGCGCATGTCCTGCGGGTGGACGAGGCGGCGAGCGAGCGGCTGAGCGCCCAGGGAACCGCCTTCCTTGCCCAGCGTCGAACCCATGCCCTCGCCGAGGCCGAGACCGCGGTCGCGGAGGCGGGAGCGCTCACCGCGGCCGTCGCCCCGGTCGTCGGTGCCGAGACCCTCGCACCCCTGGACGAGGCGCTCTCGGCGATCAGGGACCTCGTGCACGCGGCGCCGTCCGCGCCGACCGTGATCCTCACCGCGACGGCCCTGGCGGCGGCGGAGCGTCCGGCGGTGGTCCCGGCGGAGGTGATCGTGTCGCCCACCACCCCGGGCGCCGACGTCATCTCCCTCGTGGCGCAGAGCCGTGCGCAGACTGTGACGCCGAGCGCCGTGTCGACCCCCCCGCCCGCCGCGGAGCAGCCCACCGGGTCCGAGAGATCGGGGACCGGAGGACCGGCGGCCGACCCGGTACCCACGGCCGGGACGACGCCCCCGGGCGACCAGCGGAGCGCCCTCCAGGACGCCTCGTCGGACGTGCCGACCGGCACAGCATCCGACGTGCCGTCGAGCATGCCGTCGAGGCCCACGGCCGCGGGATCCGCCACCTCCTCCCCCGCCGGTGCGTCGCTCGGGGAGTCGGGCGACTCGCGAACCGCCGTCGCCCAGCAGGCGGCGAAGGCCGGGCAGGCGGCGACGGACGGGCAGGCGGCGACGGACGGGCAGGTTGCGAAGGCCGGGCAGGCTGCGAAGGCCGGGCAGCCGGCGACGGACGGGCAGGTTGCGACGGACGGGCAGGCTGCGAAGGCCGGGCAGCCGGCCGTGCCGTCCCCCGTCATCGCCCAGCGCGCGCCGACCCTCGGCGACACGTTCGTGACCGGCACCTCCGTCGTCCCACGGGACGTGCCCGCCTCCGCGGTGGCGGCCGCCTCCGCCGACGGTCTCGACTACGCCACCTCCCAGCAGATCCTCACGCTCGTCGAGGAGATCCGCTCCCTCTCCACACAGGTGCAGGCACGGGCGGACCAGGTCATCGCCGAGCAGAGAGCAGCGGCCGAAGCCCGCGCCGCTGCGGAGGCCGCAGCCCAGGCAGCAGCGGAGCGGGCGGCACGGACGATGGCCGGGCGGGTGGCCGCGGCGAAGGCCGCGCCCAACGGCGCGATCCCCGAAGCGCTCCTGTGCTCGCCCTCCTTCAGCTCGAACGCGTTGCTGCGCTGCGACGCCTCTGCGGCACTCGAGCAGATGAACGCCGCGTACCGGATGGAGACCGGGAAGAACCTCGTGCTCAGCTCCACGTACCGCACCACGACCCAGCAAGAGGTCCTGCGCGAGACGAAGGGCGACCTGGCCGCTCTCCCGGGCACCTCGAACCACGGGCGGGGTGTCGCGATCGACCTCGCAGGTGCCGGGTCGCTCGGGCAGTTCGACGCCCCGCTGTACCTGTGGCTCGTCGACCACGCGGCTGCCTACGGCTGGTACCACCCGACGTACATGCAGCCGGGCGGCTCCGGCCCCTTGGAGCCCTGGCACTGGGAGTTCGGCACGAGCTGAGTCCGGCTCCTACAGCCCGTGCGCGATCCTGCTCCGCTTCTCCTGGGCCTTGAACTGACCGAAGCGCGGGAGGAACTTGTCCCAGTCGATCAGGTGCGAGTCCAGCTCGGGGCCGTCGATGCAGGCGTGCTTGCGCACGGGCTTGCCGTCGATGACCACCGGGACCATGCACGCCCCGCACATGCCCGTCGCGTCGACCATGATGGAGTTCAGGCTCGCGACGCAGTGCACCCCGTACGGCGCGGTCAGGTCGCTCACGGCCCGCATCATCATCGGCGGGCCGATGGTGACCACCTCGGCGACGGTCCTGCCCTCCCCGCGACGGTTCGCCTCGAGCATCTCCTCCAGCGGTCCGGTGACGAAGCCCGGGACCCCGTAGCTGCCGTCGTTCGTGGTGTAGACGACGTCGAGCTGGTCGCCGTACTGCGCCTGGAGCCGGCCGACACGCTCGTCCTCGCCCGTCCAGAACATCAGGTTGCCGCTGCGGAAGCCGGAGATCAGGGTGACGTGGTTCCCCAGCTCGAGGTGGGCACGCATGATCGGGTAGACCGGCGGCAGCCCGAGGCCGCCGGCGGTGAACACGACCGTCGACCCCTCCGGGTGGGCCTCGAGGTCGCTCGGGCGCCCGAGCGGCCCGGCGATCCCCGCGAAGGACTCCCCCACCGCCATCTGGTTGATCTCGATGCTGCTCGTGCCGACACCCTGGACGACGAGGCAGATCGTCCCCGCCTCGGTGTCCCAGTCCGCGAGGGTCAACGGGATGAGCTCCCCGTCCGGGCGGGGCAGGACGCGGACGAACTGGCCTGCGCGCGCGGCACCGGCGATGACCGGCGAGTGCACGGTGAACTCCCGGATCCCGTCGCTCAGCTCCGAGGTCGCCAGGATCCGCTGCGCCGTGGCCGCCTTGTCGGTGTACGCCTGCGCCGACGCCACCTTCGCCGCGATCTCGGCAGGCGGGAGGTCGATCGACCCGACGATCTCGCGTGCGGCGGCCTGACCGTCACCCGCGGCCCGGATGGCGGTGGACCCGCCTCGTGCGGCGTCACCACCCGTGTACACGCCCTCGAGGGTCGTCTCCTGCGATCCGCTGTGGTCCAGGTCGATCGTGCCCCAGGAGGAGGTGTGCAGCCGCGGCTCCGAGTCCTTGATGATCGGGTTGGCCGCGTTGCCCAGTGCCATGATCACCAGGTCGGCGGGGATCGTCTCGGTCCGCCCCGTCGGCACCGGCTTGCGGCGCCCGGACGCGTCGGGCTCGCCGAGCTCCATGGTCTCCACCGTGGCGGCGGTGACGAAGCCGGTCTGCGTGTCGCCGAGGAACTCCGTCGGGGAACGCAGCACCTTCAGCCCGATCCCCTCCTCCAACGCGGGGTGCAGCTCCTCCACGCGTGCGGGCATCTCGGCCTGGGTGCGCCGGTAGACGATCGTCACGTTGCCGCCGAGACGACGGGCCGTGCGGGCGGCATCCATCGCCGTGTTGCCGCCGCCGATGACGAGCACCTCCTTGCCCTCGGTGTCCGGGAGCGGCGTCTCGTAGTCGGCGCGAAGACCCTGCATGAGGTTGACCCGCGTGAGGAACTCGTTCGCGGACATGACGTTGAGCAGGTGCTCGCCCGGGACGTTCATGAAGCGCGGCAGCCCCGCCCCCGAGCCGACGAAGATCTTCCAGAAGCCGGCGTCGCGCAGGTCCTGGATCGAGGCGGTCTTGCCGACGACGAAGTTGGGGACGAAGCGACCGCCCAGCAGGGTGATCTTGTTCACCACGTCGTCGATGAGCTCGTTCGGCAGCCGGAACTCGGGGATCCCGTACCGCAGCACCCCGCCGAGGGCGTGGAAGGCCTCGAAGACGGTGACGGGGAACCCCTCCACCGCGAGCAGGTAGGCGTTGATCAGCCCGGAGGGACCCGAACCGACGATCGCCACCGGGGGCTTGGCTGCCGTCTGCCACGGGTCGGGGATCCCGGCGAACGCCGCCACGGCGCCGTCGGGGTGGATCATCTTCTCGCGCGCGGGCAGGAACCACTCGATCTGCCCGATCTGGATCGGGTTCTCCTTGTGCAGGCAGACGCCCTGGCACTGGAGCTCCTGCGGGCACACCCGACCGGTGACCCCCGGCAGGGGGTTGCTCCCCTCGATGAGCTCCATCGCCTCGCGGAACCGACCGTTGCCGATGAGGTCGAGCATCGCGGGGATGTGGATCTTGACGGGGCAGCCGCCCTTGGGCTCCTTGTGGTTGGCGAGGAACACGCCCAGCTCGCACGGCTTCTCGGCGCACTGCTTGTCCCGCAGGGCCTCCAACCACACGAAGAGGTCGATGTCCGAGGCGGTGTACCCCTGGCTCATGTACCCGAGGTAGCCCGTGTTGACGAGCTCGAAGTCGTGCGAGCGGCTCTCGGCGTCACGGACGAACGGCGGGATGCTGTGCGCCGTGGGCCAGCCCACCGAGAAGCCGGCGAACATGGGGTAGCGATCGGACAGGTGCGCGTCCAGGGCCCGGATGAAGGTGCGCTTCTTGCCGAGCGGCAGGTGCCAGATGAAGCGCATGAGGACGGCGGAGCCGTCGTCGCCGCGTCCGAGCATCTCCCACAGGGTGCGGGTGAACTCCGCGCCGAGCTCCGGCTGCTGGAACTCCCAGGCGACCGCGGCCATGCCCTGGGAGAGGAACTCGTCCCGGAACGCGGACGGGTCGGTGAGCAGTCGCCTGCGCAGCAGCTCGAGCTGCTGCTCGTACTGCTCGACGGCCGCCGAGCCCTTGAGCTCGTCCACCTCGGTGCGGCTCGCCTCGAGCGTCGTCGAGGCGTCGAGGTACCGGCGCAGCTCGTC
>NZ_JBFHHB010000061.1:0-14096 GCF_041597215.1 Actinotalea sp. | reverse complement strand
GTCCGGGGCGTCGGGGCCCTCCGTGGGTCCGTCCTGCGCGAGATCCGTCAGTGCCCGCGTGTGAGCGGCCATGGCCGCGACGAGGTCGGGCGACCAGGCCGGGAGGTGCAGGAGCGCGCCGAGCTCGTCAGAGGTCGACCCTGCTGCAGCGGGGTACAGCAGCGCGAGGGCCTCGGCGGCAGAGGTCGGGGACAGCAGAAGGTTCTCCCCAGGGCGCTGCATGCAGACCGCGTGGAGCAGGTCCAGACCGAACGACTGCTGAGCGGCTCCCACGTCGGAGGCGGTCATGGTCCCGAGGGTGACCGGTGCTGCCTCACCCCGACGCTCGACGGCCGGTGCCGTCGACCCGCAGGCGGAGAGGCCGAGCAGGCAGGCACTCGCCACGCCGATGAGGAGACGCCCCGGGTGCCGCCTGCGGCTCTGTGTCATGCCGCCTACTCTCCTCCACGCGGCCCGACGTGAGGAGGGTCCTGGACCTCGCCTCGACCCTCGGTCGCGCGTGAAGACTCGGCGCGCCGATGGCGGCGACCAGTCGCACGGCTCACGACCTGCACCGCTGTCCGCGTGGCCGACGGCTCCCTCGGCGCACCTTGACTATTCTTGGCTCATTCGCGTGCGCGGTTCGAGCTCTGCTCCACTGCCCACTGACCTGGGAGACCGTCGATGTCGAGAGTGCGTCCGCCGTCCTTGAAGGACGTAGCGCGTGAGGCCGGCGTCTCGTACCAGACCGTCTCCAGGGTGATCAACGACGGACCGCGGGTCTCGGTCGCCACGCGCGACCGGGTGCTCGCGGTGATCGCCGAGCTCGGCTATCGGCGCAACGACGCCGCGCGCGCCCTGGTGACGAGCCGCTCGCACGCGATCGGCGTCATCGCCGACGCGTCACCTCGGTTTGGGCCGGTGAGCACGTTGGCCGCAGTCGAGTCGGCCGCCCGCGAGGCGGGCTACACCGCGCTCGTCGCCACGATGAGCTATCCGGACCGCAACCTCGTGGTGCGCACTTTCCGGAGCTTCATCGAGCGTGGCGTCGAGGGCATCGTCGTGATCGCACCCCGTGTGCCGCTCGCTCACGTCGCGCAGGAGCTCTCGGTCTCGATCCCGGTGGTGATGCTCTCGCCCGGGGAGACCAGCCAGCAGGGCATCACCGTCTTCTTCGAGGACCAGGAGCTCGGAGCGCGCCTGGCGACCCGGCACCTTGTCGAGCTCGGTCACACGGAGGTTGCGCACCTGGCGGGCAGTCAGGACTGGCTCGACGGACAGGTCCGCCTTCGGGGCTGGCAGGCGGAGCTGAACGCGCACAAGATCCCCGCGATCGCGGTGCGGTACGGCGACTGGTCGGGCGAGAGCGCCTATCGGATCGGCCAGAAGATGATCGCCGAGGGACTGCCGAGCTCGATCTTCATCGCCTCCGACCTGATGGCGCTCGGGTTCCTCCGTGCGCTGTACGAGGAGGGCATCAAGGTGCCGAGGGACATCTCGGTCGTCGGCTTCGACGACAACGAGTTCGCCCCGCAGATGCATCCCCCGCTGACCACAGTCCGGCAGTCCTTCGCGACGGTCGGCGTCCGGTGCATGGAGATCCTGCTCGGCCTGATCGCCGGCGAGGACGTGGACACCACCCCCGCCGTCCCGGAGCTCATCGTGCGCGAGTCGGCGGCGTCCCCGTCCCGCTGAGTCGCGGGGCCGCCCCATGCGCTCCGGTCGGCGCCGCCGGCTCTCTCGACGGGCCGTGGGCCGGAGGTCCCGACTCGCCACCCTCCCGGCCGGCCGGCCGGTTCGTTGTGACCGAAACGTGATGGGCGAACGTTCGCCCTAGGCTTGACGTCCACTAGGCGAACGTTCACACTCGATCCGTCGGGCGCTCCTCGGGGGCAGCGCACGACAACCGGGACAGGTCACTGACGACCCTCTCGGAAGAGGCACCACGACTGCACACCGATCGAAGGAGATTGATGATGTTGCGCAGGTTGCGTTGGGTGGCCCCCTTGGCTGTAGCTGCCCTGGGTCTGACCGCATGTTCTTCCGGCACCACCGAGACCACCGCCACCGACTCCGGGGTCTCGGCCCAGGCGGACGCGGCACTCGCTGCGCTCTCGGGCCAGGTGCTCGCCAAGGGGCCGCGTGGCGAGGACCCGGAACCGGCGTCCGTCGCCGACCTCACGGACGAGGAGGTGGCGGAGGTCGCGGCCATGGGTGCGACGGCCGCGATCGTCATGCACTACGGCGGCAACGACTGGGCGAACGCGCAGATCGCGGGCCTCGAGTCACGGTTCGCCGAGCTCGGGATCGAGATCGTGGCGACGACCGACGCCGACTTCGACCCGGGCCAGCAGGTCTCGGACATCGAGACCGTGATGGCGAAGAAGCCCGACATCATCGTGTCGATCCCCACCGACCCGGTCGCTACCTCTGCGGCGTACCAGGCGGCCGCAGATGCAGGGATCAAGCTCGTGTTCATGGACAACGTGCCGGACGGGCTCGAAGCCGGGACCGACTACGTCTCGGTCGTGTCCGCCGACAACTACGGGAACGGCGTGGTCTCCGCGCACCTGCTGGCGAAGGCACTCGGGGGCTCCGGTGAGGTGGGGATCATCTACCACGAGGCCGACTTCTTCGTGACCGCTCAGCGGTACCAGGGGTTCAAGGACACCATCGAGAGCGAGTACGCCGACATCTCGATCGTCGACGAGCGGGGGATCGCGGGCCCGGACTTCGCCGGCGACGCCCAGGCGGTCACCGACGCATGGCTCACGCAGTACGCCGACCTCGACGGCATCTGGGCCGTGTGGGACGTCCCGGCGGAGGGTGTCATGGCTGCGGCGCGGTCCGCAGGCCGTAGCGATCTCAAGATCGCGACGGAGGACCTCGGCACGAACGTGGCGATCGCCCTCGCTGCGAAGGACATGGTGGTCGGACTCGGCGCGCAGGTGCCGTTCGACCAGGGCGTGACCGAGGCGAACCTTGCCGCGGGAGCGCTTCTGGGCAAGACGGCCCCGCCCTACGTCGCGCTCTCGGCGCTCGCCGTGACGCACGAGAACGTGCTCGAGGCCTGGCGCACCGTCTACCACGCCGACCCGCCGTCGGAGGTCACGGACTCGTTCGTCGACTGACTCCGCGTCCCTGCACGACACGGCAGGCGACGCCGTCCCGGTCCGGGGGTCGCCACGCACCACCCCGGACCGACCCCGCCCGCAGCTCGGCCGATCCGTGCTGCGCGCAATCCCCCCACCCCGAAGGAGGCGTGCATGACTGCCGACGGCCCACTGGCGGTCCGGATGGACGGCATCGACAAGGCGTTCGACGGAGTGACAGTGCTCGACGACGTGCACTTCGAGGTCGCACCGGGTGAGGTCCACGCCCTGGCCGGCGGCAACGGAGCCGGGAAGTCGACGCTCATGAAGATCCTTCAGGGGGTCTACACGCGGGACGCCGGAACCGTCGAGCTCTTCGGCCGACCCCTGACCGCGACGACGATCCAGGCCGCCAAGCGCGCCGGCGTGGGCATGGTCTTCCAGGAGTTCTCCCTCATCGCCACGCTGAGCGTCGCTCAGAACATCTTCCTCGACGCCGAACCGATGAGGGCCGGACTGATCGACGACGCGGCGATGCGTTCCCGGGCCGCCGCGCTGCTGGAACGAATCGGTGTCGAGATCGACCCCGCGACCGAGGTAGGGGCGCTTCCCACCGCGCAGTGGCAGCTCACGGAGATTGCCAAGGCGCTGAGCCAGGACGCGAAGGTCCTCATCATGGATGAGCCCACCGCGTCGCTGGCCAAGCATGAGGTCGAGGCGCTCTTCTCGTTGATCGGGCGTCTCAAGGAGCAGGGCATCTCGATCATCTACATCTCGCACCGGATGGACGAGGTCTACCGCATTGCGGACCGCATCACCATCCTCCGCAACGGCCGGAACCTGGTCACTGCCCGACTGGATGAGATCACCCCGAAGGAGATCGTGGCCGGGATCGCCGGTCGAGAGCTCGCCAAGCAAGCCGGAGCCGCGCATCGGCCCGCTACGGCCGACCTCCCGGTGCTGCTCGAGGTGACTGACCTGCACGCCGACGGTGTGCGTGGTGCCACCTTCGTGGTGCGCACTGGAGAGGTGATCGGGATCGCCGGCCTCATGGGATCGGGACGTACCGAGTTGGCACGTGCGTTGTTCGGCATCAGCCGGATCACCTCGGGCTCCGTCGTCAAGGACGGCCGCCGACTCTCGCTCAACTCGCCGGCGGACGCGATCGCGAGCGGGATCGCCCTGATCCCGGAGGACCGCCGGCTGCAAGGCCTCGTCCTCGACCACTCCGTGCGCGAGAACCTCGCGCTCCCGCTCCTCGGAAGTCTGCGCCGGTGGGGTCTCGTCGCCTCCGACAAGGTGCGTGCCCTGTCCGATCGGCTGATCGAGCAGTTCTCCATCACAGTCGCCCGGCCCGAGGCTCCCGCGCGCCTCCTGTCCGGCGGCAACCAGCAGAAGATCGTCATCGCCAAGTGGCTGGGTACCGATCCCGAGGTCCTGGTGATGGACGAGCCCACGGCCGGCGTCGACGTCGGCACCAAGTCAGAGATCGTCCGCATCGTGCGCGAGCTCGCCAGAACCGGAAAGGGGATCGTCGTGATCTCTTCGGAGTACCCCGAGCTGATCGCCATGTGCGATCGCTACCTCATCATGCGGGACGGGCAGATCGTGGAGAGCCTGGACGCCGACCAGGTCGCCAATGAGGTCGACCTCGAGCTGGCCGTGCAGGGGTTGGCGGCATGAGCCCGACGCTTTCGGGCTCCGTCATCGACCGGGCCCCGTCCTTCGCGGGTCGGCTGGCAGCGCTCATCGACTGGCGGCGCGACATCATCTACGTGGGATTCGTCGTCGTGTTCGTCGTGTTCGCGATACTCCTCGGCGACCAGGGCTTCCTGTCCAGCACGAACCTGCTGAACATCCTTCGGCAGACCGCGATCGTGACGATCATGGCCGTCGGCATGACATTCGTCATCGGCTGCGCCGAGATCGACCTCTCGGTCGGGTCGATCGCCGGACTCACCTCGATCACCGCAGCCATGGCGATCTCCGCCTTCGGCCTCATTCCCGGCATCCTTGCGGGCCTCATGGTCGGAGCCGTCGTCGGGTCGGTCAACGGAGCCCTCGTCGCGTTCCTGCGGATCCCGTCCTTCCTGGTGACGTTGGCGATGCTCGGGATCGCGGCCGGCGTCGCGCAGTGGGTGACGGCCTCCGCCCCGCAGCCGATCCTCAACACCACCTTCAACAGCGTGTTCGGCTCGGGGAACATCGGGTTCCTCCCCGGCCTCGTCGTGTGGAGCGCGGCGATCGTGGCGATCGGTGCTGTGGTCCTGAAGAAGGCACGATTCGGCCGGCAGGTCCTGGCGACCGGGGCGAACCGCACCGCCGCCGAGTACTCCGGCATCAACACCAGCGCGATCAAGTTCCGCGTCATGCTCCTCTCCGCGATGGCCGCATCAGTCGCCGGGATGCTCTACGCCGGGCGTCTGCACTCCGGACGCTTCCAGTGGGGCGCAGGCGACGAGCTCAACGCGATCGCCGCGGTCATCCTCGGCGGCACCGCCCTCGCGGGTGGCCGGGGGTCCGTCGTCGGGACGCTGTTCGGCGCTCTGCTCATGGGTCTGATCAACAACGGCCTGATCCTGGCAGGCCTCGACTCCAGCCAGCAGCAGGTCATCAGGGGCGTGATCATCGTCCTCGCGGTGGCACTCGCCCGGAACAAGTAGCAGGACTCCAACACAATGAAAGGAGCAGTCGTGGCTCACCATTCCGGCACCCACCGCCCCGTGACCATCGAGAACAGCGCCCTCACCCTCAACGGGGAAGCCACCAGCCTGTACGGCGGAGCGGTGCACTACTGGCGTCTCGAACGTGACAGGTGGGACGGCATCCTCGAGTCGGTCAAGCGCATGGGCTTCACCATGATCTCGATCTACATCCCGTGGGAGGCGCACGAGATCGAGAAGGGTCGATTCGACTTCGGGGAGATCAACCCGTCGAACGACATCGATGCGTTCCTCACGCTGTGCGAGAGCAAGGGCTTCAAGATCGTGGTCCGCCCCGGACCTCAGATCAACTCCGAGCTCACCTGGTTCGGCTACCCGAAGCGGCTGCTCGCGAACGAGAGGCTGCATGCGAAGAGCGCCAAGGGCTCCAAGGTCATCCTCACGCAGGTGCCGAAGCCGATCCCTGCCCTGAACTACGCGAGTGAGGAGTTCTTCGAGGAGACGGCGCTCTGGTACGACGCCATCTGCGCGATCCTCGCCAAGCACGCGTACCCGAACGGTGGCATCGTCGCCGCTCAGGTCGACAACGAGATGGCGTACTTCTTCGGTGTCAACGCCTACATCGCGGACTACTCCGACGAGTCGCTCGCCGGCTACCGGGAGATGCTGGTCGAGAAGTACGGCGACCTGCCAGGGATCAACGCGGCCTACTCGACGGCGCACAGCGCTCTCGCGGAGGTCGACCCGCCCCGCCGCTTCGCCGCGACAGACAAGGCGGACATCCCGTGGTACGCCGACTGGGCGGAGTACCGCGAGCGCTACCTCATCACCTCGATGGACCGTCTCGGCCAGATGATGCGCGAGCGCGGCCTCGGTGGGGTCGCCCTCTTCCACAACTACCCGCACCCGCTCGGTCCCGGTGGTGCTGCCTCCGGCTTCACGACGCCGTTCAACCTCATGAAGCTCGAGGAGAAGCTCGACTTCGTCGGGTTCGACATCTACTCGCGCAAGGAGCTCTTCGCTCATGTCAAGACCGTCGCGTCCTATGTCGTGGGCACCAGCCGCTACCCCTACATCCCGGAATTCATCGCGGGAGTCTGGCCCTGGTACCTCAACCCTGGTGACTGGCACGACGAGGAGTTCGTCACCAAGGCAGCCCTGATGCAGGGCATCCGGGGATTCTCCCGGTACATGCTCGTCGAGCGTGACCGGTGGCTCGACTCGCCGGTGCGGCGCGACGGACGTGAACGCCCGGAGAAGGTCGCGAT
Organism: Actinotalea sp.; assembly: GCF_041597215.1. GTDB lineage: Bacteria > Actinomycetota > Actinomycetes > Actinomycetales > Cellulomonadaceae > Actinotalea. The sequence goes on along the minus strand of NZ_JBFHHB010000061.1, from coordinate 7,094 downwards.
GTTCGGCAACGTCAACGCGATGCTCGAGGCGGGGGAGTTCCACCGCTTCCGTCGTGACGCCGACATCCTGCTCCTCGCCAACCGGGAGTACGACAGGCTCGAGGCGACCAGTGTCCTGGTCTCCTTCCCCGGCGACTTCCTCGAGACGCCGTCCGGGTTCTCCGAGTACGCAGGGCCGGTGACCATCAGCGAGGCCACGCTCGGCTTCGACGAGCCGGTTCAGGTGGCCAAGGGCACCTGGTTCGGTGCCTTCTCCGCGGCACTCGCCCGGACCGGCGGCAGCACCGTGCTCTCCGACACCGATCTGGAAGCCGCTCGATGGGAGGGGAAGAAGGTTGTCGTGCTCACCACGATGGACTACCTCGACGAGGGCGTCCAGCGAGGCCTGGTCGAGTTCGCCCGGCGCGGTGGCACCGTCGTCATCGGTCCCAAGGCGCCCCGTCTCGACAGCCTGATGCGTCCGTGCACCGTCCTGGCGGATGTCCTGGATGCCGCGGAGGCCTCTGCCGGAGCCCGCACCGCCCGAGTGGGGGAGGGCTTGATCGTCCTCGTCTCCGACCTCGACGAGGTGCCCGCCGTGGTCGCTCGCGCAGCGTCCGACGCAGGGGTGTTCGAGGTGGTCACGAACGACGAGGCCCTGGACGTGACGGTGCACTCCGACGCCTCGGACCCCAGCGCCAAGCTGGTCTTCGTGGCCAACCCGACGGCAGAGCCGCTTGCTGCCGAGATCACCCTCGGCTCTCCGATCATCGCGGTTCGCGAGATGTGGGACGGCCGAGAGGTGACGACCGACGGCAAGACGATCGCCGAGGCGATGGCGCCGTACTCCATCCACGTCTACCGGTGCACCGTCACCGTCTGAGAGGAAGAGATCCCATGCTGCATCAAGATGTCCTGATGGCCGATATCGACGTCGACCAGTGGCGCAACGCGCAGTCCCTGCTCCTCCGGTCGGCGAAGGGCGCACGACGGCTCGTCGTCATCCACGAGAAGGGCGAGGTCGTGAAGTTCCGGCACACCGCCGGAGCGGAGGTCGCCGGCCGGGTGGACCGGGTCGACGACCCGCACAACCTCGCTCGTGAGCTCTACGACGCGAACTCCGCCCTCGTCGACTTCGTCGTCGTGATGGAACGCGACGCCGTCGACAGCTACTTCGCACAGATCCAGGACGCCTGGGACATCGAGGCCGACCTCGACGTCTTCGTCCAGCAGACCTACGCGGCCCTGGACGAGTACTCCGACGGGATCGTCACCTACCCGGGCGCCGCTCGGGACACGCTCGGGCTCCAGTGGCGGATCGGATCGTCGCTCGACGAGGTCAACGCCGCCGCTCGGGCACTCGTCGCTCCCGGGTCGAGCGTCGTGCTGGGAGTGCACGAGAACGGTGTGCTCTGGGCCTCGTTGCTTCTCGACTTCGACGAGGACTGGAAGGTCACCTCGGTGACGACCGTCGACCCGACGAAGGTGGACATCTCCTTGCCGCGGGCCGAGGTCCTCGATCGGGTGGTCGAGTGGCTCGAGAGCACAGGGAAGCGGGTGTCGCTCGGCCTCGTCCTCGATGGCGACGGCGCGCGAGAGATGCTCGCGGCGCCCACCGCCGAGAAGGCTGCCGTGCTCGCCCGGCTGGTCTCCGAGGGAGGCGGCACGACTCGTCCCTGAACCTCCTCCGCGGGCTCCAGCCCCCGAAGCGAACGGAGCTCGCGGAGGTCCTCACCTGTTGCACGACTGGGAGGAGGCGGGGCCGGGTGCAGAGCCCGGCCCCAGGGCCCCGTCGGCCGCCCGCAGCGTCAGACGAGCGCCTCGATGTCGTTGAAGCCGTCCCAGACCTCGTAGCCGACGAAGGCGAAGACCGCGAGGGCCAGCGCCCCGACGACGATGCTCACCGCGGGGACGGCAGCGGCGAGGGCGGCCCCGATGACGACGGAGAACGAGTCGGCGGCCGTCCGGGCGCTCGAGACGCGACCGATCCGGGCCAGGTGACCGTCCGTGACGGTGGCGAGCCGCGTCTCGGCGTCGCCGGTCCCCGACTGCGCTGCGTCGCGCCAGGCCTTCTCGACGGCCGGGCGCCCGAGCCGCTGCCCGAGGATTCCGGCGACCACGGCTGTCGATCCCGCCGCGAGCTTCTCCTTGATCTCGGCGACCAGCTCGTCGATCTTCTCTCGCGCGCTCTCCGGGACCAGCTGCTTGAGCTTGTTGATCACCCAGGCGATGATCTTGACGGCACCACGCTGGAGCCACTTCACCGCGCCCTTGACCAGGTCGATGGCTTCCCGGACGACGGGACCGCCGACCTCCGCGACGCCACCGACGAACCCGCCGAGCGCTGCCCAGACCGTGGGGCTCGTGGCGAGCTCGACGATCTCCTCGGCGCCAGCATCCTGGAGCCCGTCGAGCTTGGCCGTCAGTCCGTCGGGGAGCGGGGCAGGTGGAGCGGGTGGCGTTCCGAGCACGGCGTCGTGCAGGTCGGCGAGCCGGACTCGTGTCTCGTCGAAGGAGACGGCGGAGGAGCCGTCCACGCCCATCGTCACGAAGAACTCGGCCGGGGGTCGGCTGGCGGTGAGCAGCGCACCGCTCATCTCGAGGTTGGCGAGCAGGAGGCTGACCGCCTGCGGGTCACCCTCCACCGGGCGGTTCGTCTCGACCCTCTCGGCGGCGAGCACCTCGAGGGAGTGGTCGGACTCCGCGAGGAGCCGGTCGACCTCGTCCTCGACCGCCTCGGGGCCTGCGTGACCGTCGACGGTGAAACCACGGAACTCCTCGTCGCTCAGCGGGCCGGCGGTCTCCGCCAGCTCGAGGAGGCGTTCCGCCGAGGCCCGCCACGCCTCGACCCTGCCGGCCAGTTCGGTCATGGCATGCCTCCTTGCGTGCGCCGACTCGTCCGTGCATTCTGTCCGGTTTGTCCTGGTTCCCACAAGGAGAACTCGCTACCGTGATGCGGTGGACCCGGCAGCGGTCGATCTCTGGTTCGACACGATGCGGGCGAGCCCCTGCTCACGTGGCACGGCTCGCGCCGCGACGATCGACTCCCGCCTGATCGTCGTCGCGGAGGACGTGGCCCGCGTCGACGCCCACGTCGTCGCCATGGGCCTGCGGCGCCGCCGGTACCGCGCGCTGCCCGTGCTGGAGGTCGACGCGGGTCCCGATCGCGCCGCCGAGCTCGCCGCGCTACCCGGGGTGATCAGCGTCCTGCCTCCGCTCGAGGTCATCGACGCCTCGAGGACCTTCGCCGTCGGGATCGACCTGCTGCTCGCGATCGCGAGGACCCAGCACGCCGGGCACGGCCCGGGAACCATCGGCGGGACGGACGGCTCTGGCGGGTACCCCGTCCTCACCCGTCCCTCGGGGGGTGGGCTGCAGCTCGACGTCGACCCCGACCTCGTGTGGCCCACAGCACCGGCGCTGCTTCCCGTCCTCAACCTGAGCGTCGGGCCGAGTGCCGTCGACTTCCCGGTCGTGATGAACGACCTGGTCAGCGTCGCGACCCTCACCGCCTCGCAGGAGCTGCTCGTCGTCGTCGCGGCGGGCAACTGCGGGGCGTCCGGGCAGGGGTCGATGTCGGCCTGGGCGCAGGTCCCGTGGGTCCTGGCCGTCGGGGCGGTGGACGACGAGGAGGGAACGGCGCTCGCGGACTACTCCGCCCGCGGTGTCGCGGGCGAGCCGGCCTCGGGCCCGGACCTCGTCGCACTGGGCAGGTCCGCGCTGGACCCGCAGGTCCGTGGTACCTCGTTCGCTGCTCCGCGGGTCACCCAGCTCGCCCGCATCGTCGCCGCCGCGTTCTGGTCCCTGCGCCGCGAGACGGCCGTCCAGCAGGGCGCCCCGCCGCACGGGGTCCCGGCGGTCGGCTTCGGTGTGATCGACTCCTTCGGGACCGAGATCTGGCGGCCGTCGCGGGGTGCGGAGGACCTGGTCGCCCTCCCGGCGACGGGGCCGGATCGTGCCGGCGTCGCTGCGTGCGTCGCGGCGGTGCGGGCCGCAGGGGGCAGGGTCGAGGTGCGGGGGACACCCGGCCTCCTGCGCAGGATGCTCCTCGAGAGCGCTCGACCTGTGCCAGGTCGACGCCAGGACGAGGTCGGTGCAGGGTTCGTGGATCGCGGGCAGGTGCTCGACCGCCTGGTCCGGTACTCGGCGCTCGACCTGGCCCGTGACTTCGGCTCTGAGCCGGTGGCGCCCGACAGCGAGAGGGACCTGGCGGGCCGTCGCGTCTTCGACCCGGCGGACCTCGACGCCCTCGCCGACGTCGTCGCCCGCACCGGGCCGGGCTGGCGCTACGACTACCGCCGCCGACGTGCCGCCCTTCCGCTGCCGTCCGAGATGCTGGCGGGCCTCGGCCGCGACGAACGGACCCTCGGGTTGCGGGTGCCGGAGCCCGAGCTCGAGTGACGGGCAGTCGTCCGCCCGGCATCGGACCTCGGACGCGCAGGCTCGCACGCTCGGGCAGGGGTCGGCAGGAGGCGAACGCGCCCCGTCCCACCCCGGTTGGACGTGGGGTGGGACGGGGCGATCGGTCCGGCGGTACCGGACTGGCGGGGTGGACTCCCTACGGTTGGGTGACGATGGGGAACGGGGTCGCGTTGACCCAGGCGGACGAGCCGACCGCGTTGTTCGCCCGGATCCGGACGTAGTACGTGGTCGCCTTGCTGAGCCCGGTCAGGGAGGCCGTCACCGCATCGGCCGCGGCCGTGGTGCTCTTGAGACCGGTCGTGAAGGTCGCGTTCGTCGCCTGCTCGATCGTGAACCCGGTCTCGTTGGTGGAGTTGTCCTTCCAGGTGAGGGTGACGGAGCGCTTGTTGCCCTGGCTGGCGCCGTTGGCTGCCACGACGGTGGACGGTGCTGCGGGGACGGCCGCCGACGCGGCGGTGGTCGCCGTGTTGGAGTAGGCCGACAGGGTCGAGACCCCGCCGAACAGGTTCACGGCAGCGACCCGGTACCAGTACGCGGTCCCGGTCGCGATCGTCGTGTCGGTGAACGTCTGGTTGCCGGTGTTGTTCCGAGCCGGTGCGACCGCGATGCGGGTGAACGGCCCGCCCGCGGCTGTCGCCCGCTCGATGACGAACCCTGCCTCGTTCGTGGCGTTGTCACGCCATTGCAGACGGACCTGCGGGCCGGCCTGGAGAGCAGCCGTGAGGAGCGTCGGAGCCGCAGGAGCGGCAGACGGCGGGTTCACGGCGATCGTCGAGGAGAGCGAGTCCGCATTCACGGACGGGTACGCGCCGCCGTAGCCGACGGTGTTCCTCGCCACGACCCGGTACAGGAGGGCAGCGTTGACGCCGGAGGTGGTGTCGGTCGCGCTCCTGGCGCCCTTCGTGTTCGCCACGTCGAGCGGTGAGGGGCTCGTCGCGGCCTCCGTCCAGGTGATGCCGTCCGGCGACTTCTGGACGATGTAGGACGTCTCTGCGATCGAGTCGTCCGTCCAGCTGAGGACGTTGCGCCGGTTGTTGCCGTTCCCGGTGATCGACCGCGTCAGTCCGACGGCAGCGTTGGGCGGGAGCGCCATGAGGACCGGCCGCATCATGTCCATCTCCTCGTGGGACAGGATGTGGCAGTGGTAGACGTACTCCCACCCGAAGTTGACGAGCGCATTGGTCAGCGTCGTCACGTTGCCCGCGGGGTCCATGATCAACCCGTTCGGGTCCAGGTTGGCGCCGTCGAGCATCATCGGGTTGAGCTCCCGGATGCTGTTCGGGATCTCGAAGGGCAGCGTCGGGATGATGGGCCGCAGGGCGACGATCGTGTCCTCCAGCGGGCTGACCCGGACGGTGTCCTTCCACCCGAGCTCTGACGCCTCCGGGGGGATGATGATGTTGTCCCACGTCACCCTGTTGAGCACCTGCACGTCGTAGAGGTGGAAGTGGATCGGGTGGGTGTCGACGCCGTTGTGCGTGATCTTCCAGATCTGCGTTCCGTCGCTCCCGTCACTGATGGCCTGGACGTTGACGTCGCCCTTCGGCAGGTTCGTGCCGTCGATGACCTCCGTCGGTGGCGCGACGTACGGGTAGAGCATGACGTTCTGCGTGCCGGGTGTCGCCGGCACCGCCTCGAGGCCGAGGTTGGCTGTCATCCGCCCGAACTCGTCGAAGGACGTCGAGTTCATCTCGTCGTGGATGGCCTTCGGCTCGATCGGGACGGTCAGCTGCGGGTTCGACGCCTTGAGGTTGTCGAACCTGAACAGGTCTCGGCCCTGCTGGTTGATCCGGGCGAAGCCGTCGCACGTGTTCGTGCCTGTGGCGTTGGTGCAGTCCCCGCTCGCGGCGAAGGTGGTGCCGTAGGCGGAGTTGTACGCGGCCTGCCCGACGATGATCGGGTGCTGGCCCGACTCGAAGACGCCGCTGCCGTCGGCGTGGTGCTTGAAGGCGCTCTTCAGCGCCGTCAGGTCGAAGGCAGGAGCGGGCGCCGCATCGGCGATCTTGACCTGCATGACGGTCCTGGTGTTCGGGCCGTAGCCGGGCAGGATCGCCCCGGCACCCGTGTCGGGGGCGCCGGTGTAGTAGTCGTAGCTGGCGACCCGGGCCGGGAAGGCGGCGGGTGCGTCGTTGTACAGGATGAGCGTCTTGCCCGCGTACTTGCTGAAGTCGACGATCACGTCGGACCGCTCGGCGGGTGCGAGCAGCATCGAGTGCTGGTCCACGTTCCCGACGTCGAACCGCGTCGGGTCGGTGATCCACGTGGTCGGCTGGGCAGGGACGACGGCCGGGGCGGGAAGGAAGCCGCCCTCGGAGCCGATCTGGATCCAGTCAGGACCCGCGGGGCTGAGGGTCGTGTCGGGAGTCGGCACGACGTTGATGTCGGTCTGGGCGGCCGCCACCTCGGACGCCTTGAGGGCGACCTCGGTACCGGTGCTGTCGGCGACGTACCAGGAGAGGTTCCAGAAGCGGTCGTTGGCCGCGTTGAGGATGCGGAAGCGGTACGCCTTCGGGTCGAGGGTCGTGGTCGGGTACGCCGTGCCGTTGACGACCGGCGTGTCGTTGAACTGCTCCATCCCGACACTGATGTTCGGCGTGCCAGGGATCAGCTCGGGCTCGCAGAAGGGCGTGACCTGGTACTGCCATGTCGACGGGTCGTCGATCCGGCAGGGTGTGGCCAGGTCCGTCGTGAAG
>NZ_JBFHHB010000060.1:0-14143 GCF_041597215.1 Actinotalea sp. | reverse complement strand
TCGCCGTACCTGTTCATCTCGCCGTTCTTCATCTTGTTCTTGATCGTCGGGTTGTTCCCGTTGGGGTACACGGCGTTCGTCTCGGTCCACGAGTGGGGGTTGATCTCGGGGCAGGGGGACTACGTCGGGTTCCGGAACTTCGTCGACGTCCTGCAGCAGCCGCGGTTCTACACGGCGTTGCGCAACACGTTCAGCATCTTCTTGCTGTCCTCGGTCCCGCAGGTGATCATGGCGATCGCGATCGCGGCGATCCTGGACCAGAACATCCGGGCCAAGACGTTCTGGCGGATGGGTGTGCTGCTGCCCTACGTGGTCGCGCCGGTCGCGGTCTCGCTGATCTTCTCCAAGATCTTCGCCGACCAGTCCGGGATGATCAACGAGATCCTCGGCACGGTCGGGGTCGAGCCGATCCGGTGGCACGCGGACGTGCTGTCCAGCCATGTGGCGATCGCCTCGATGGTCAACTTCCGGTGGACCGGGTACAACACGCTGATCTTCCTCGCCGCGATGCAGGCCGTTCCGCGTGACCTGTACGAGGCCGCGATCATCGACGGAGCCGGGCGGGTCAAGACGTTCTTCTCCATCACGATCCCGATGCTGCGCCCGACGGTGATCTTCGTGATCATCACCTCGACCATCGGTGGCCTGCAGATCTTCGACGAGCCGCGACTGTTCGACCAGCTCGGTCAGGGCGGCGCGGACCGGCAGTGGATGACCTTGACGATGTACCTGTACGAGCTCGGCTGGGGTGCGCAGAAGAGCTTCGGGCGGGCCTCGGCGGTCGCCTGGATCCTCTTCCTGATCATCGTGGTGATCGGTGTCATCAACTTCTCGATCACGCGGCGGATCGCCGCATCGGGACCGACGGGAGGCAAGCGCTGATGTCCGACCTCAAGCGACAGGCCTCGGTGGCCTCCATCGCGCAGTCCGCCGGTCGCGGAGCTGCCCGCTCCGCCGCCCGCAAGCGCTCCCGCTCGGGCTTCGGCGCCGAGCGACGTCCGGGCTGGATCACCTACACCATCCTCGGACTGGTGCTGGCGATCTCGGCCTACCCGATCTACTTCGCGTTCCTGCTCGCCTCGTCCACCGCGCCGATCATCGCGCAGAACCCGATCCCGTCCCTGATGCCCGGCGGGCAGCTGTGGAACAACCTCACCCGGGTGCTGGACGCCGACATCCAGTTCTGGGAAGCGTTCGCCAACTCCCTGCTGGTCGCCACGATCACCGCGTTCTCGGTCGTGCTGTTCTCCACCCTGGCCGGGTTCTCCTTCTCCAAGCTCCGCTTCCGGGGCCGCGGGCCGCTGCTGATCTTCGTCATCGCGACGATGGCCGTGCCCACCCAGCTCGGCGTCGTGCCGCTGTTCATCCTGATGTCCCAGCTCGGCTGGGTCGGCCAGCTCCAGGCCGTCATCATCCCGGGCATGGTCACCGCGTTCGGGGTGTTCTGGATGACCCAGTACCTGGAGAGCGCCCTGCCCTACGAGCTCGTCGAGGCAGCCCGCATCGACGGCTGCTCCCTGTTCAAGGCCTTCTGGTACGTCGCACTGCCCGCCGCCCGGCCCGCAGCGACCATGCTCGGCCTGTTCACCTTCGTCGCGTCCTGGACGAACTTCTTCTGGCCGTTCATCGTCCTCGGCTCGTCCAACCCCACCCTGCCCGTCGCCGTCCAGCTCCTGCAGGCATCCTTCTTCAAGGACTACTCCCTGATCATGGCCGGCGTCGTCGCAGCAACCGTCCCCCTGATCGTCCTGTTCGTCTTCGCCGGCCGCCAGCTCGTCTCCGGCATCATGCAGGGAGCCGTCAAGGGCTGAACCACCACACGGCGACGGACGTCATCGCACAGGGTGGGTGGGGCCAGGTGCCCCACCCACCCTGCTGCGTCGCAGGGGCCGGGCTCAGGCCGACTCGCGCACCACGAGCTCGACCGGGAGCACCAACCGGGTCAGCCCCTCGGCGGCCGGGATCGCGTCGCTGGGGGCCAGCTGCAGGTCGGGACGGGCATGCGCGAGGAGCAGCCGCACCATCGCGCGGCCCTGGACCACTGTCTGCTGGCGGATCGTCGTGAGCGGGGGGTCCGCGGACGCGGCGACCTCGTTGTCGTCGAAACCGACGACGGCGACGTCCTCGGGGACGCGTCGGCCGGCGCGCCGCAACGCGGTGATCGCTCCGAGCGCCATGAGGTCCGATGCCGCGAACAGTCCGTCGAGGTCGGGCGCTCTCTCGAGCAGCCGCGCAGCAGCGGCCTCGCCGCTCTCCCGGGTGAACTGCCCGTGCTCGACGAGGGCGGGATCGAAGCGGTCGCCGAGCGCCGACCGGAAGCCCTCGAGCCGGTCGGTGCCGGCGGTCATGTCCTTCGGGCCGGCGACGGTGCCGATCCGCCGACAGCCGATCTCGCGCAGGCGCTCCGCTGCCAGCCTTCCGCCGTGCACGTTGTCGTTGTCCACGAAGAGCACGTCGAGGCTCGTGTCGTGCGGACGCCCGCCGATCACGAGCGGGAGCCCGGCGTCGACGACGGTGCGGGGGAGCGGATCCAGGGCCGCGTGCTCGGAGATCAGCAGGAACCCGTCGGCGGCGCCCGAGCGCACGTAGCGCTCGATGCGCTGGTGGTCCTCGTCGTTCTGGGCCAGCAGGATCACGACCTGTAGACCTGCCGCCCCGGCCTCCGAGGTGACGCCCCGGATGATCCCGCTGAAGAACGGGTCGCCGAAGACGCGGAAGTCGGGCTCCGAGACGACGAGGGCGAGGGTGTCCGTGCGGTTGCGCACCAGGGCCCTCGCGCTGAGGTTGGGCTGGTAGCCGAGCTCACGGACGGCTCGGTCCACGCGCTCCTTCATCTCCGCGTCGACGGTCGGCGCGCCGTTGACGACCCGGGAGACGGTGGCTCGGGAGACCCCGGCCAGCGCGGCGACCTCCTCGAGGCTCGGGCGCTTCGTACGGACCGACGGCGGCATGGGGCAGACCTCTCCGGGCGGCCCTGCCGCCCTGCTCGTGAGCCATGCTAGGGCGCTCGTGAGACTCGACGGTCCACCCCTCGGCCCGCCGCGTGGCGGACCGGGAGGACGTTGCCCCGAGGGCACGAGCGTGCCATGATGAGAGAGCGCTCTCTCATCGGAACGACATCCCTTGCCCAGTCCCGTCCTTGGGGCGGGACTCGCGAGGGAGCGCTCTCTAGGTAATCACGACGTGTTGGTCGACTCAAGGAGGAGCGCATGACCGCGCCGACAGCCCAGACGGACCGAGTGCTCGGTCACGCCGTCATCGACGGCTCCGCGCTCGGACTCGACGTCCGGCGGTACTACCGGATCGCGGGATACGACGCGATGCCGCCCTTCCTCATGACGATGGTCGGCGCGAGCGACCTGTGGGTCTTCCTGTCCAGCACCGGGGGGCTGACGGCGGGCCGCTGCGACGCGGATCGTGCGATCTTCCCGTACTACACCGAGGACAAGGTCGCCGACGGCGCCGAGCACACCGGCGGGCTGACCGAGCTCCGGGTGCAGGCGGGCGACGGGACGCCGGTCTGGTGGCGACCGTTCGACCGGGTGCGCCCGGGGGACGTCGTCCCCGAGCGCAACCTGTACAAGGACGTCCTGGGGACGACGATCGTCTTCGAGGAGTCGCGACGGGACCTCGGGCTGTGCGTGCGGGTCGTCTGGCAGACCAGCCGTCGCTACGGTCTCGTGCGCACCTGCCAGGTGACCTCCCTCGCCCAGCACCCCGTGCAGGTCGAGGTGCTCGACGGCCTGCAGAACCTCCTGCCGGCGGGCGCGACGGCGCAGACCCAGAACGAGCTCAGCGTCCTGCTCGACGCCTACAAGCGCTCCGAGCTCGACCCGGCCACGGGACTGGGCACCTACGCGATGAGCTCGAGCCTGACCGACCTCGCCGAGGCGAGCGAGTCGCTCTCCGCCTCGGTCGCCTGGCAGGTCGGCCTCCCGGTCGAGGTGCACCTGCTGTCCAGCGAACAGCGAGAGACCTTCGGCGCCGGCGGGGCGCTGCACACCGAGCTCGACGTGCGCGGCCGCCGCGGTGCCTACCTCGCCGCGAGCCAGTTCTCCCTCGCGCCCGGCGAGCGTCGGGAGTGGCGAGTGGTGGCCGATGTCGCGCTGTCCGCAGCGGACGTCGTCGCGATCGGCGCCGAGCTCGCCGATCCCGTCGCTCTCGAGGAGCGGCTCCTGGCCGACGTCGAGGCCACCCGCCGCGGGCTCGAGGTGCTGCTCGCCTCGACCGACGCCGCCCAGACCACGGGGGACGAGCTGGCGGCCGCCCACCACGGGGCGAACGTGCTCTTCAACGCGATGCGCGGGGGAGTGCCCTCCGGCGGGTACACGATCGACTCCGCCGACCTGCGTGACTTCGTCCGGCTGCGCAGCCCCCGGACGGCCGAGCGGTGTGCCGCGCTCCTCGCCGCGCTCCCGGAGCAGATCGGGCACTCCGCACTCGTGGAGCGCGCAGAGGCCGCGGGGGACGACGACCTCTGGCGGCTGCTGACCGAGTACCTCCCCCTGACGTTCAGTCGGCGGCACGGCGACCCGAGCCGGCCGTGGAACAAGTTCCAGATCTCCCTGGAGGACGAGCACGGCGCGCCGCTCCTCGGCTTCCAGGGCAACTGGCGCGACATCTTCCAGAACTGGGAGGCGCTCGCCTGGTCCTTCCCGGAGTACGTCGAGTCGATGGTCGCCGTCTTCCTCGACGCGACGACGGCCGACGGGTACAACCCGTACCGCATCTCGCGGTCGGGGATCGACTGGGAGGTCCCCGAGCCCGAGAACCCGTGGGCCAACATCGGCTACTGGAGCGACCACCAGATCGTCTACCTCCTCAAGCTGCTGGAGACCTCCGAGCGCTTCCACCCGGGCACCCTGCGTCGGTGGGTCGACCGTGCGGTGTTCACGCACGCGGACGTCCCGTACCGGATCGCCTCCTACGCCGAGACCCTCGAGGACCCGCGTTCGACGATCACCTTCGACGAGGTCGCTGCCCGGTCGGTCGCGGACCGCGTCGCGCAGGAGGGAGCCGACGGACGGCTCGTCCACGGCCCCGACGGTGAGCTGATCCACGTCACCCTCGCCGAGAAGCTCCTCGTCCTGCTGCTGGCGAAGGTGGTCAACCTCGTCCCCGAGGGCGGGATCTGGATGAACACCCAGCGCCCCGAGTGGAACGACGCGAACAACGCCCTGGTCGGCACCGGGCTGTCCGTGGTGACGCTCGCCTACCTGCGGCGCTACGTCGACCTCGTGCGGGGCCTCCTGGACACCGACGTCGTCCTCGGTGTCGAGGCCGAGTCGTTGCTGACCGAGGTCGACGCGGTGCTCACGGGCCACCTCCCGGGGACCCGCGAGGGCTTCGACGACCGCGACCGACGCACCGTCGTCGACGGGCTCGGCGCGGCGGGGACCGCCTACCGCGCGCGGGTCTACGCGGGGATCACCGGGCGGACCGTCCCGGTCGGCGCCGGACGGGTGCAGTCCTTCCTCGACGTGGTCGAGCAGTACGTCGACTCGGGGCTGCGCGCGAACCTGCGGCCCGACGGGCTCGTCCACGCCTACAACGTGCTGCGGATCGAGGACGAGGGTCTGGGGATCCGCCGGCTCCAGGTGATGCTCGAGGGACAGGTGGCCGTGCTCTCCTCCGGGCTGCTCAGCGCGACCGAGAGCCTCGACCTCCTGACCGCCCTGCGCCACAGCGCGCTCTACCGCGAGGACCAGCACAGCTACCAGCTGTACCCGGACCGGGAGCTTCCCGGCCTCCTGGAGAAGAACCGCGTGACGCCCGAGCAGGTGGCGACGTGCCCGGTGATCGACGCCCTCGTCTCCGCAGGCGACCGTTCGATCGTCCTGCGGGACGTGACGGGTGTGCACCGCTTCGCGGCGGGGCTGCGCAACGCGCGGGACGTCGTCGCGGCTCTCGACGCGCTCGCTGCCCGGCCGGACGGCGGGGGAGTCGTCGTCGGGCCGGAGGACCGTGCCGCGCTGCTCGGTGTCTTCGAGGACGTCTTCCACCATGCCGAGTTCACCGGCAGGTCCGGGTCGTTCTTCGCCTACGAGGGCCTGGGCAGCATCTACTGGCACATGGTGTCCAAGCTGCTGCTGGCCGTGCAGGAGATCCTCGAGCGTGCCGTCGCCGACGGCGAGCCCGCCGGCGTCGTGGACGGACTGCGGGCGGTGTACGAGGACGTGCGGCAGGGACTGGGTTACTGCAAGTCGCCTGAGGTCTACGGCGCCTTCCCGATCGACCCCTACTCGCACACCCCCGCGGGCCGCGGGGCACGCCAGCCCGGTATGACGGGCCAGGTCAAGGAGGAGATCCTCACCCGGCTCGGGGAGCTCGGCCTCCGCGTCGAGGCCGGTCGCGTCGTCGTGCGTCCGGTGCTCCTCCGCGACTCGGAGTGGACGACGGTGCCGGGGGTCTTCCGGTACGTGGACGTCGCCGGGAAGGAGCAGGTCCTCGAGATGCCGGCCGGGAGCCTGGCCTTCACCTTCTGCCAGGTGCCGGTCCTCTACCGTCGCGGCGGCGAGCTCGGGATCACTCTCGACCTGGCCGACGGCAGCAGTGCCGTCGTCGACGGCCCCGCTCTCCCCGAGGAGATCAGTGCGGAGGTCTTCCGCCGCACCGGTGCCGTCCGCGCGATCCGGGTGACCCTGCCGACGGGCTGATCGGCAGGGCCCGTGCGCCCTGCCCGAACGCGACGATGCCCCGGTCCTCACGGACCGGGGCATCGTCGTCGGCGCGGACGCCGCTGCGGTCAGCGGCCGCGGCCGCCGCCCATGCCGGAGCTCTCCACGCCGGCGGTGCCGGTCGCGACGCTGCTCGCTCCACTGGCCGATCCGCCGTGGCTCAGCCCGCCGAGGTCGTCGCTGCCCGCCGTCCCGCCGACCATCGCCGTGTAGGTCGCTCCCGCGACCACGTCGGCGGAGGAGTACACGACGGAGGCGTAGCTCTTGCTCGACGTGAACGAGGCGAGCACGGTTCCGTCGGCGTCGACCACGTGCACGACAGTCCCGGCCTGCTGGGTGGAGCCGAGCGTGAGGGCGACGAAGGACTGCGCCGAGTCGGCCGACGGCGTCGCGGCCATCCCCGACGAGCCGACGGCGATGAGCTCCCCGCCGCTGATGTCGAAGGTGCCGTTGACGTCGATCGACCCGTTGTTGTCCTGGGTCGGCCCGGCCACCACGACGGTGCCGCCGGTCATCGTCAGCGAGCCGTTCGAGTCGAGCCCGTCGCCACCCGCGTCGATCGTCAGCGTGCCGCCGCTGATCGTCACGAGCAGGTCCGGGTCGGCGGACTCGCCCGTCGAGGTCGTGTCGTCCGAGGACGAGGCGTTCACGCCGTCGTCGCTCGTCACGAGGGACGTCGCCCCGCCGGCGATCGTGATGTGCTCGGCCTCCAGACCCTCGGTCGCCTGGGTGACGTCGACGGTCCCGCCGCCGATGACCACGACGGCCTCGCCCTTCACGCCGTCGTCCTGGGCGGCGACCGTCAGGCTGCCACCGGCGACGAGCACGTCGGTCTGGGCCGTGACCCCGTCGTCGCCGGCGGTCACGGAGACCTCCGCGGCGTCGAGGTAGACGTAGCCGAGGGTGGCGTCCTCCTCGTTGTCCGACTTCAGGGCGTCGCCACCGGCGGTGACGTCGATCGTCCCGCCGAGCAGGACCAGGTCGTCCTTGCCGCGGATGCCGTCGTCGACGGCAGTGACGGTGATGGTCCCCGACTCGATGACCAGGCCGTCCTTGCTCGTGATGCCGTCGTTCGCGTTCCCCTCGACCACCAGGCTGCCCGTGCCGGTGAGGGTGAGGTCGGCCGTCGAGTAGAGGGCCGCGTTCGGCTCGTCGGTCTCGGCGTCGGGGTAGGTGCTCGCGTCGGACAGGTGGTTCGTCGAGCCCTCGGCGAGCACGACCACGACGTCCTCGGCATCGGTCACCTGCAGGGGCGAGGTGGTCGAGCTGCTGAGGTCGGCGCCGTCCAGGACCAGGACGACGGTGCCGTCGCCGCTGCTGTCCACGACGACCGAGCCGTCGGTCAGCGTGCCGGTGATCGCGTACGTGCCGGCCTCGCTGATGGTGACCGTGCTGCCGTCGACCTCCGCGCCGTCCCCGTCGATGCTCGCGCTCGACCCGTCGAGCGTGATGCTCGTGCCGGCCTCGACGTCAGCGCTGACCTCGCTCGTGTGCCACGCCGTGTTCGCGGCGAGGACCTCTGCGACGCCTGCGGAGATCTCGCTCGAGGTCTCCACGCTCGTGGTCGTCACGACGCTCGTCTCCTCCGTCGTCTCCGTGGAGGCGGAGGTGGAGGTCGTGCCGGTGGAGCAGGCGGTCAGCAGGCCGGCGAGGAGCGCTGCGGGGATCAGGAGGCGCGCGGTGGTGCGTCGCATGGGACGGTCCTTACGTGGGGGTGGGGGTGGGTCAGGCCGCGCGAGGGGCGACGTGCCGGTCGAGGACTCGGCGCCAGGGCTGGGCCGGCAGCTCGGGGTGCAGGACGGCCATGCCGGTGCCGTACTTGGAGATCCGGACCGGCCGGATCCCGTGACGCCACAGGAGGCGGTCGGTGGGGGAGGCGGCGGAGCCGGTCTTCGTCTCGACGATCGCCAGTCCGCGCAGCGGGTGCTCGGCGTCGGTGCGGGGGTCGGTCCACACGAGGTCGGTGTCGATCGTCGTCCGGCTCGCCGGCCCGCCGTGCTGACCGGGCACGTGCAAGGTCGTGCGGCGGTAGGTGCTGACCAGGGTCGGGGCGAGCGGTCCGTCGAGCTCGGCCACCCGGTGCCCGCCCAGGGCGCCGGAGGCGAACTGCCAGGCCGGGGCGGGAAGGGAGTCGGGGCGGTCGGTCGCGTGCTCCTGGCGGGTCTTGATCGTCGCTCCGCGCGGACCGCGGGTCTTGACCTCGACCCAGCAGGACCCCGTGTCGAGGTAGCTGCGGGTACGGACCTTGAAGCGGTCCCGACGCCGGCGTGCGGCGCCGAGGTAGCTGCTCAGGCCCGGGGTGTCGAAGTAGACCGACGCGTAGGCGAAGGCGCGCTCGCCGTCGATCTCCAGGACGCGTGTCCCGGGGTCCATCGCCGCCAGGACGTCGTCGAGCCGGTCGAGGGACACGAGGTACTTGCGGTCGATCCGCGTCTGCAGGGCCGCGCTGTCGTTGAGCTCGTCCAGGCTCAGCGGTGCGAAGCGGGCGATCCCTGCGGAGAGCTCGTCGGTGCCGTGCAGGGTGGGGGTCAGCGTGGTCATCGCACTGCTCCGTTCTCCAGGGTGGCGGCTGCTGCGGTGCTGCGGGAGGCTGCGGCGTCGAACCGGACGTGCACGGTGGTGGTGTCGTTGACCAGGTCGAGACGGCTGACGGCCGCGTGGTGGACGCGGGCCCCGAGCATTCCCTCCAGGTGGGCGACCAGGGCGGCCTCGTCGGTGATCGCCCGGTCGACGACGACCGTCTGCTCGCGGTAGCCGGCCAGGAAGCCGGGGGCGTCGGCGATCGCGATGACCGTGACGATCAGTGTCATGAGGCCGACGCTCAGCAGGATCGAGGAGTCGCCCAGCCCGCCGAGGAGGCCGAGGGCCAGCGCTGCGAAGTAGTACGCGACCTCGTGCTGCTCGAGCTCGGTTGACCGCAGCCGGATGATCGACAGCACGCCGAAGAGCCCGAGCCCGAGTCCTGCCCCCACCTCGACCTGCGCCAGGACCCCGGCAACCGCCAGGACGCCGACGTTCACCCCGAGGAACGCCACCACGAGGTCGCGGCGTCGGTGCCTCGGGAGGTAGAAGCCGAGAGTGAGGACGCTGATCGCGACCAGGTCTGCGGCGAAGAGAACGTAGGCATTCATGGTGTGCTCCAAGAGGAAGGGGCGGTCAACGTGTGATGACCATTAGGCCGATCGCGCCTGAGAGGATGCTGTGGGCCGCCTGAGGTTGCTGTGTGCATCGCTCAGGGAGTCGCGTCGGCCGGTGAAGACCGAGCTGCGCTGGACCTGGAACCCGAGGACGAACAGCGCGGCGTCGGTGGCGACCTTCGCCGCCAGCAGGGGCACGCCGATCGTCGTCAGGGCCCACAGGGAGCCGTAGCCGGCCGCGCCGAGCACGGCGACCAGCACCCAGTAGCGCGCGGCCTGGTGCAGGAGCGTCGCGCGCTGGCGGCGGCGGAAGACCCAGTGCCGGTTGACCAGGAAGTTCACGGTGGAGCTCACCGCACGTGCTGCCACGACGGACCCCAGGAGGTTCCCGGTCAACGCCATGAACGCCAGCAGGGCCGCGGCGTCCACCGCGAAGGCGATCAACGAGGAGGCGCTGAACTTCAGCAGGGGTCCATAGATCCGCGCGGAGTCCACGACGGGGCGGAAGTGCGAGGAGGAGTTCTCGTCGAGGTAGACCGTCGCGATCGGCAGCTCGTCGAGCGTCATGCCCTCCTGGGCCGCGCGCAGCAGAGCCACGAGCTCGTACTCGAACCTGTCCCCGGGGATCGTCAGCAGCCAGGGCAGGGTCGTCGCCGGGTAGGCGCGCAGCCCGGTCTGGGTGTCCTGGACGGACACCCCGGTCGCGGCGCGGAACGCCCAGCGCGTCGCGGTGTTCCCGAACCGGCTGCGCAGGGGCACCTGTCCGGTGAACTGCCGGGCCCCGAGGACCATGTCCGCGCCGGTCTGCTCCGCGCGGTCCGCCACGGCGAGGATGTCATCGACGGTGTGCTGCCCGTCGCAGTCGGCGCAGACGACCCCCTGGCCCGGGTAGGTGCGCAGCACGTGGTCGAAGCCCGTGCGCAGCGCCCGGCCCTTGCCGAGGTTCGCGGGGTGGGTGAGCACGACCGCCCCCGCGCGCTCGGCCGCGTCGAAGACCTCGCGGTGGGCCGGTCCGCTCCCGTCGTCCACGACCACCAGCGGCAGGTCCGGACGGGCGGCGCGCACGGCGCGCACCAGGCTCACGAGTCGCTCGTCCGGCTCGTAGGCCGGGATCAGGGTGATCATCGGATCACTCCTCGACGGCGGAGCTCAGGCCGCCGATGTAGAGGATGTCGGAGGTCCCGCGCTCGGTGCCCTTGCCGAGCGGGTCGTTGACCAGCTCGCCGCCGAAGACCATCGTCGAGGACCCGCCGCCGTCGAGGTTGTAGGCGGTCTGCGCACCCAGGTCCTGCATGATCTCGGCAAGGCCGGTCATGGTCACGCCTGCGCTGTACCCGGGGCTCCGGCCGTCGACCACGACGACCACGAGGTGGTTGTCGTCGATCACGCCGATCGCGGTGCGCGGCTGCTCGCCCTGGATCGAGTGGTTGCCGATGTTGGTGTCGACCTCGACCTCGTCGATCCCGTCGAGGATCTCGCCGTCCTCGAGCAGTGCGGGCCCGAAGGACAACGTGTTCCACACCCCGGCGTCGACCAGGTCCTGCGCCGTGGTGCTCGTCTCGTCGTAGACCTCCACGTGCCCGTCCCGGTAGAAGGCCAGGCCCTCCCGGGCTCCCTCGTCGCGGAACACCACGCCGTTGCGGATGACGATCCCGGTGTCACGGAACCCGTAGTAGTCACCGTTGACGGCGAAGACGGCGTCGTTCGCCGCGCCGATCTCCGAGGTGGTCTCGATGATGTTCGTCCCGAAGGAGTTGTCCGCGAAGGCCGAGCGGAGCACCGTCGCGTCGGAGAGGAGCAGGTCCGCGACGTAGTAGGTCACCGTGTCGTCGCCGGAGCCGGTCGTGACGGTGCTCACCGTGATGCTCGCGTCCTGAGAGGTGTACGTGGTGTCGGTGAGGACGCCGGCAGAGGCGGTCGCGTCCGCGTCGTCTCCCGTGTCGGACGCCCCCTCGTCGCTCGTCGTGGTGGACGTCGCGCTCTGGGCAGCGACGTACGCGTCGACGTCCGCGATCTCCACGTGCTCCACGACGAATCGGTCGAGGGCCCACGCCGTCGCGCTCCCTCCGGCGAGGACGACGGTGAGGGCGGTGGCGACGACGGCGCGCCGGATCCGGCGGCGGGGGCGGATGGCTCTGCTCATGGACCGTGTCTACGCAGCGAGCATGGAACGAGCGTGTGCTGCCGCTGTGCGCCGCCTGAGCGTGCGCGGGCGCGAGTGGGACCATCGGCCCGAGCGCACTAAGGTAAGGCTCACCTACAGTGGAGCCAGGTACGGACCTGCGGACGGAGACATGATGACGGCCACGGCGCTCGAGGGCTCGTCGGGCACGACGACCCCGCGCACCACGACGCTGACCTCGCTGCGTCGCGGCGACGGCGCGCGGGTCGTCGGCATCGACGCCGGGTGCCCCCTTCCGGTGATGCAGCGCCTGTGCGAGCTCGGCTTCTGCGCCGACGCGCCCATCGAGTGCCTGCGCCGGGCACCGTTCGGCAGCCCCACCGTCTACCGCGTCGGCGATGCGGACCTCTGCTTGCGCAAGGCCCTGACCGACTACATCCGGGTCGAGCTCCCGGCGTGAGTCACGACCACGGCGGTGGTCGCAGCGCGGCACCGGTCGCGGCCGACGCGGTCGTCGCTCTCGTCGGTGCACCCAACGCCGGCAAGTCGAGCGTCTTCAACCGACTGACCGGCCTCCGGGTGCGCACGGCCAACTACCCCGGTGTCACCGTCACCCACTCCGCGGGGACGGTCGCCGACGGCCACCGGACCATCGCCCTCGTCGACCTGCCGGGTACCTACGGGCTGACACCGGTGAGCCCGGACGAGCACGTGGTCCTCGACCACCTCGAAGGACGGCTCCCGGGGACGCCGGCGCCCGATGCGCTGCTCGTCGTCGTCGACGCCACCACGCTGCGCCGTTCGCTCTCCCTGGTGGCGCAGTCGCTCGCGACGGGACGTCCCTGCGCCGTCGTGCTCACGATGACCGACGAGCTCGACGTCCGCCGCGGCCACCTCGACGCCGCGGCGCTCGCGACCTCCCTCGGCGTCCCGGTCTTCCCGGTCGTCGGGCACCGCGGCCGGGGGATCCCCGAGCTGCGCCGCGGACTGCTCGACTGGACGAGCTGGGAGGCGCCCGTCCTTCCGCCTCCGGTGGACGATCGCGCCGAGCTCGACGGCTGGATCGCCTCGGTGGTCGACAGGGTCGGCTACCGGCCGCCCGGGCCGCCGTCCGCGAGCCGCTCGATCGACAACGTGCTGCTGCACCCCGTGTGGGGTCTGGTGACCTTCGCCGCGGTGATGGTGGCGTTCTTCCAGGCGATCTTCAGCCTCGCCGCCCCGCTCCAGGGCTACGTCGAGACCTTCTTCGGATGGCTCGGGGGGCTGGCCGCGGCGAGCATCCCGATCCCGCTGCTCGCCGACCTGGTGAGCACCGGGCTGATCGGCGGGATCGGCGGGGTGCTCGTCTTCCTGCCGCAGATCATCCTGCTGTTCACCCTGCTGTCCTTGCTGGAGAGCGTCGGGTACCTGGCGAGGGCTGCGGTCCTCATGGACCGGATCATGGCGGTCAGCGGGCTGGACGGGCGGGCCTTCGTCTCCATGCTGTCCTCGATCGCCTGCGCCGTGCCCGGCATCATGTCCACCCGGACGATGCCCTCCTCCCGCGACCGGCTCGCGACGATGCTGGCCGCGCCCCTCATGCCCTGCTCGGCACGGCTGCCCGTGTACCTCCTGCTCACCGGGTTGCTGGTGCCCGCCGACGCGCGCTGGGGCCCCTTCGGCCTCCAAGGTCTCGCGCTCTTCGCCCTGTACGTCCTGGGTGGCGTCTCGGCGATGGTCGTCGCCTCGGTGCTGCGGGCGACCGTGCTGCGCCGCGGCGGGCTGCCCTTCTACCTCGAGCTCCCGCCGTTCCGGGTGCCGACGGCGCGCAGCGTCGTGCAGTCCGTCTGGGCTCCGGTCCGGGTCTTCCTGCGCAAGGTCGGCACGATCATCCTGCTCGCGAACCTCGTGCTCTGGGCCCTGCTGACCTTCCCCGACCGCAGTGCCGAGACCGAGGGGATGGCCCCCGCGGAGGCCTCGGCGTACACGCTGGACCACAGCTATGCGGCCACGGTGGGCAAGGCGGTCGAGCCCGTCTTCGACCCGCTCGGCTTCGACTGGCGGATCAACATCGGCCTCGTCAGCGCGATGGCGGCCCGTGAGGTCTTCGTCTCCACCCTGGGGCAGGTCGCCGCTGCCCAGGACCCGGAGAACCCGCAGGACGTCCTCCGCACGATGACCTTCACCGACGGCGAGCGGGCGGGGGAGCCGGTGTTCACGGCGCCGAC
>NZ_JBFHHB010000059.1:0-14332 GCF_041597215.1 Actinotalea sp. | reverse complement strand
GAGAGCAGGTTCTCGCGCCCGTCGGGGGAGCGTCGGCCGAGCTTCACCGCGCCGGTGGCGATGAGGTACAGACGGTCGCCGAGCTCGCCCTCGTGGAAGACCGATCGTCCGCGCGGCAGGTCCAGACGGGTCATCGACTCGTACAGGGCGCGGGCGGCGGTCGGGCCGATGGCTGCGAACAAGGGCGCCTTGAGCACCACATCGTCATCCACGACGCACATTCCTCCCGGTGTGACCTGAGTCTCTTCTGCCCCCGGGGATCATCCTGCCCTACTGGGACGGTTCAGCGGACGTCGGGGGCCCGGACGATGTCCCCCGCGGCCTCCGCGAGCCCTTGTGCGAGGGCGTCGACGGCACCCGCGCCCATGCGCGTGAGCAGCTCGTCGGTGGTGTCGTCCAGCGCCCCGTCGAGGGCTGCCGCATAGGCCGCGAGGCTGCGGTCCAGGTCGCGCAGGCGGCGCATCAGCGCGACGCGGTCCTCTGGCTCGGTGCCGGTCCAGATGGCTGCCGCGAGCTCCCCGGCGAGGGGGAGGTCCAGTCGCGAGGGGGGCAGGTGCTCCCACCCGGTGGTGCCCAGGATCTCGGGCGGCGCGTAGGCCCCGACCAGGAGGTCCAGCCGCGCGCGCAGCAACCTGCGCCACCGACCCACCTCGAGCTTCTCCTGGCGGAGGGTGCGTCGCACCTCCTGCAGCGCCCCGTCGTCCCAGGGGTCATGGAGGGGCACGCGCGCCTACTTTCCTCGGGCAGCCGGGGATCGGCCTGTCTTCTCCCCACGCATCGGTGAGGGGGGAGCGAGGCTTGAGGACACGGTCGGCCGATCACCCCAACGGTCCTGCGGTATCACCCGAAGGCGTGGCGCCGCCTAGGCTCGCGGGCATGAGCGAGACCCCGCTGGCCAGGACCCGACGGGCCCGTCGGATCGACAGGGCGCTCGGCGAGAGGTACCCCGACGCGCACTGCGAGCTCGACTTCCGCAACCCGCTCGAGCTGCTCGTCGCGACGGTCCTGTCCGCGCAGACCACCGATGTGCGGGTCAATCTCGTGACCCCTGCGCTCTTCGCCCGGTACCCGACCGCCGCCGACTACGCGCACGCCGATCCGGACGAGCTGGAGGAGCTGCTCCGCCCTACCGGCTTCTTCCGCGCCAAGGCCCGGTCGGTCACCGGACTCGGTGCGGCCCTCGTCGAACGGCACGGCGGGCAGGTGCCTGCGCGGATGGCCGATCTCGTGGCGCTGCCCGGGGTCGGCCGCAAGACGGCGAACGTCGTCCTCGGCAACGCCTTCGGGATCCCCGGACTGCCCGTGGACACCCATGTGCTCCGGGTCAGCACGCGGCTCGGCCTGACGACGGAGCAGGACCCGGTCGCGGTCGAACGTGACCTGTGCGCTCTGCTGCGCCCCCGCGACTGGACGATGTTCTCCCACCGGGTCATCGCGCACGGTCGCCGCACCTGCCACGCGCGCACACCGGCGTGCGGGGCGTGCCCCGTCGCGCAGTGGTGCCCGTCGGCCGGGATCGGGGAGAGCGACCCGGTCGCCGCCGCGCGGCTGGTCAAGCCCTCGGCGCACCTGGCGCCGGTCCCCGGTCAGACCGAGGGGATCGTCGGTCCAGGGGCGCCGTCGAGGCTGCCCAGCCAGTCGAGCAGCACCTCCGTCGAGCGCCCGGGTGCCTCCTCCGGCACGAAGTGACCGGCCCCGGGGACGGTCTCGAAGCGGAACGGGCTGCCGTGCCGGCCCGTGCCCACGGCTGAGGCAGGGATGCAGTGGTCCTGCGCGCCGTGGACCTGGAGCACCGGGACCCGTACGGGTGCGCGGACGGCGGCGAGGTACCGCTGACCGTCGACCCGGGGCGTGGAGCGCGCCAGCCACCGGAAGACCTCCATCGCCGAGTGGGCGGCGAACGGGATCTGCATCGCCTCGCGGTAGGTCGTGGCGGTGGCCCGGTCGGGCCACCCCGGGCCGGACCACTCCGCGAGCAGCCGCGGGACCAGGTCGCCGCGGGTCAGCCGCCGCTCGGGCAGCAGGGGCAGCTGGAAGAACGCCAGGTGCCGACCCGTCGCGCGGGTCGCCAGCGGCCAGGTCATCGCCGAGGTGTGCAGCCGGCTGGGGTGCGCAGAGGAGAACACGGCGATCGCCTGCGTGACCCGGGGCTGGAGCGAGGGCATCGACCACGCGATCGTCCCGCCGAGCCCGTGCCCGACGACGACGGCGTCCTGGGCGCCGAGGGAGCGGATCACCCCCGCGACGTCACGGGCGAGCGTCGGCATGTCGTAGCCCTGCGGCGGCTTGTCCGAGGCCCCCGCTCCGCGCAGGTCCATCGCGACCGCCCGGTAGCCGGCGGCGGCGAGCGCGGGCAGCTGGTGCCGCCAGGCCCACCAGTGCTCGGGGAAGCCGTGCAGCAGGACGACGAGAGGCGCGGTGGGGTCGGTGCCGGCCTCGACGACGTGGAAGCGTGCGCCGTTCGCCGAGACGAAACGGTGCTGCCACGGTCCGTCGACGAGTACGGCGGACGAGTCGGTCACGCGCTGAACCTACCCTGCGGTGAGCTGGTCCCGGGCGAACTGCTTGCGCCGGTGGTGGCGGTCGCGACGGGCCAGCAGAAGGGCCCCGATGATCGCAGCGGTCACGGAGGCCGCGAGCACCGCGACCCGGACGTGCTCGGCGAACTCGGACCCCTCGTCGAAGGCGAGGGCCCCGATGAGCAGCGAGACGGTGAACCCGATCCCCGCGACGGAGCCCACTGCCGCCACGTCACGCCAGCCGAGGCCTTCGGCGAGGGGAGTCCTCGTCACGCGGGACACGAGCCAGGTGGTGCCCAGGATGCCGATCGGCTTGCCGAGCACGAGGCCGAGCGCGACGCCCTGGGCCACCGGGTCGCGAAGCGCGGCCGACAGGGAGTCGGCGTCGACGGAGACCCCCGCCGCGACCAGCGCGAAGATCGGCACGGCCACGCCGGCCGAGACGGGCCGCCACCGGTGCTCGAAGCGCTCGGCGAGGCTGTGCCCGTCCGCGGTAGCCGTGGCGGGCACGACGAGTCCGAGGAGCACACCGGCGATCGTGGCGTGCACGCCCGAGGCGTGCATGAGGGCCCATGCCGTGACCCCGAGCGGGATGAGCAGCCATGCGCTCGTCACACCACGCCGCGTCAGCAGCCCGAACACGACGACGGCGACGACGGACAGGGCCAGCCACCCGAGCTCGATCGAGTCGCTGTAGAAGACGGCGATGACGATGATCGCCAGGAGGTCGTCCACGACCGCGAGGGTGAGCAGGAAGGCGCGGAGCGAGCTGGGCAGGCTGCGGCCGACCACGGCGAGCACGGCCACGGCGAAGGCGATGTCGGTGGCGGTCGGGATCGCCCATCCGCCGAGGTCACCGCGACCCGCGTTGACGGCGACGTAGAAGAGGGCGGGTACGGCCATCCCGCCGATCGCGGCGACGATCGGCAGCGCGGCCGTCGCCGGCTTGCGCAGCTCTCCCGCGACGATCTCGCGCTTGAGCTCCAGCCCCACGACGAAGAAGAAGAACGTCAGCAGCCCGTCGCTCGCCCAGTGCTCGATGCTCAGGTCGAGGTGCAGGGCCGAGGGGCCGATGACGATCTCGCGCAGGTGCTCGTAGGTCCCGCTCCAGGTGGAGTTGGCCCAGATCAGCGCGATGACCGTGCCCACGAGGAGAAGGGCGCCACCCGTGGTCTCGGCACGCAGGGCGTCCGCGAGGCTGCGTTCCTCGCGGGCGGAGAGCCGCGCGAAGAGGCGCGGTCCTGCGTTGACGAGTCGACGGATCCTCGTGTTGCGTGCCATGCGCCTCTTCCTGGTGGTCCGGTGCCGGGGTGTGCGGACCTCAGGATAGGTGAGCCTCGCCCGCGGGGCCCTGCGGGTCCGGGGCGGTGGTGGCCGGGTGGCCGGCCACGACGGTCAGTCGGCGTCGACCGCCTGGACGGCCTCTGCCTCGCGACGGTCACGTTGCGGGTCGAAGCGGTAGCCGACGTTGCGGACCGTGCCGATGAGCTGCTCGTGCTCGGAGCCCAGCTTGGCGCGGAGGCGACGGACGTGGACGTCGACCGTCCTGGTCCCGCCGAAGTAGTCGTAGCCCCAGACCTCCTGGAGCAGCTGAGCGCGGGTGAAGACCCGGCCCGGGTGCTGGGCCAGGTACTTGAGGAGCTCGAACTCCTTGTAGGTGAGGTCGAGCGGACGGCCACGCACGCGGGCGGTGTACCCGCTGGCGTCGATCGTCAGGTCGCCAGAGGAGATCTCCTCCGGCTCGTCCCCCGCGCGCTGCACGGAGGAGCCCTCGATCACCAGGCGCAGCCGGGCCTCGACCTCGGCGGGGGAGGCGTCGGCCAGCAGGATGTCGGCGGCGCCCCACTCGGCGGTGACGACGGTCAGCCCGCCCTCGGTGAGCACGAGCACGAGCGGGACGGTCAGCCCGGTGGCCCTGAGCAGTCGGCAGGTCGACCGTGCGGTCGCCAGGTCGCGCCTGGCGTCGAGCACGATGACGTCGGCGTCCGGTGCGTCGAGCAGGGCCGAGGGCTCGACGGGGAGCACCCGGACCTTGTGCGCGAGCAGGCCGAGCGCAGGGAGCACCTGGGTGGAACCCCCCGAGGAGGGAGTGAGCAGCAGCAGGTCTGCCACGGAGCGGGCCTCCATCGTGACGTGGACGCCCAACCGTACCGCCCGGGCGGCACGCACGAGGGCGACCTTCGATCTGCGAGACTTGCCCCGTGGCGCCCCATCAGACTCCCGACGACGTGGTCGAGCGCTGATGGACGTCTCGACGCGGGCCGTGCTCACGGCCGTCCTCGCTGCGCTCGTGGCCGGCGCTGCCGTCCTGGACCCGTGGGTCGTCACCGGTGTCGTCGTGCTCCTCTCCCTCGCGCTGGCCTTCGGGTGGCCGCGGCTCCTCAACCTCCCGGTTCCGCTCGGCGCCTTCGTCGTCGTCGCGCTCGGCGGTGCCGGCGGAGCGGGTGTCGTGGCGGCCACGCAGGGCGGGCCCTACCTCCGGGAGCTGCCCGTCGTGGTCGCCCTCGCCGTGCTGCTGACCTTCGTCAACGAGATGGCCCGGCAGGACGGACGGACCCGGCTGCTCGACTCCGTCGCGGGGACCGTGACCGGCGTGCTCGTCGCAGCGGCCGGAGCGGGCTGGATCTCGGCCGTGCGGATCCCCGGTGGGCAGAGTCTCGTCGTGGTCGGGGCCGTGGCTCTCGCGGTCGGCGCGGCGGTCTCGGCGGTCCCGCTCGGAGGCTGGGTCGCGGTGCTGGTCACCTCCGCCGCGGCGATGATCGGCGGTGGTGCGGCGGGCGTCGTCATGCCGCGGATCGACCCGGTGAGCGGAGGGCTGATCGGTCTCGCCGTCGGTCTGGTGGTCTCCGTGCTGCACGCCCTCGTCGACCAGGTCCCGGCGCTCGAGCGCCGGTGGGCCTCCGTCGCGGCGCTCATCGTGCCGGTGTCCCTCAGCGGGATCGTCGTCTACGTCCTGGGTCGGATCTTCCTCGGCTGAGTGCCGGCCGGAACGGCACGCGTCGGGTGGCGAGGCCCGTCAGTAGACGAGCGCCTGCGCGCCCGGGGCGAGCGACTCCTCCACGAAGCTCGCCGCGCCCGCGATGCGCACCCCCGGTACGAGGTCCGCCTCGACGAGGCCCCGGCGAGCCGCGCACTGCGTGCACACCGTCACCGTGCCGGCCGTGAGGACGACGTCCAGGAGCTGGTCGAGGGGTGTCGAGTGCTGCAGCTCGACCTCGGCCGCGCGCCCGGGGACCGCCAGCCAGGACGCCTCGCCGGTCAACCACAGGCTGACCCTCGCGCCGGCGGCCACGGCGGTCGCGGCCACGGTGAACGCCTGGGCACAGGCCTCGAGGCGTTCGACGCCCGCCGTCGTCTTGACCACCAGGGGGCGGGAGGGCTCCATCGGGCCAGCCTAGGACCCAGGAGTCGACGAGGCCCCGTAGGATCGGTGCCATGTCCGGACTCGAACTCTTCTACATCGGGCTGCTCGTCGCGGCGACGCTGACGATCGGCTGGTTCGCCGTGTACGCCGTGCTCAAGCTCTACAAGGGTCAGCGCTGATCCATGGCCTTCGTGCTGCCCGAAGGCCTCGCGCCGGAGGTCTACCCGATCGCGTGGCTGGTCGGCCGCTGGCACGGTGAGGGCGAGGTCGTCTACCCGGGCGTCCCGCGTGCGGGGATCGTGGCGGACGTCGTCGTGGACCACGACGGTGGGCCGTACCTGAGGTGGACGTCGACGCTGCGTCTGAACGGCGACGACACCGTCTGGTCGACCGAGAGCGGCTTCTGGCGCGTCCCGCCGGACCGCCCGGAGGGGCTGCCCGCCGAGCAGCGCCCCGTCGAGCTGCTGATCACCGACCCCGCGGGGCACCTCACCCTCTACGCAGGGGCCGTGGGGAACGGTCGCATCGACCTGGTCAGCGACCTCATCGCGCGGAGCCCCGACGCGGCCGAGCTGAGCGCCGCACGCAGGCTCTACGGGCTCGTCGACGGCGACCTGCTGTGGACCTGGGACATCGCGGCGTTCGGGGAGCCCCTGCAGTCCTACGCCTCGGCGCAGATGACCCGGCAGGAATGAGCAGCCCCCTGCTGGGCCGGCCGGGTGCGGTCGAGGCGTCGGGCCCCGACGCGGGTGTCGCCTGGCACTACGGCGATCCCGTCGCGGAGCAGCGCGCGCTCGAGGCCGGGTCGGCGGTCGTCGACCAGTCCCACCTCGGGGTGGTCACGGTCACCGGACCGGACCGCCTGACATGGCTGCACTCCCTGACCTCCCAGCACCTGAGCGGGCTCCCGGCCGGCACCTCGACCGAGCTCACCGTGCTGAGCCCGCAGGGGCACGTCGAGCACCTGGCCGGTGTGGTCGACGACGGCGCGACGACGTGGCTGCTCACCGAGTCGGCCGCCGGCCTCGTCGCGTGGCTCGACCGGATGCGGTTCATGCTCCGCGTCGAGGTGGCCGACGTGACCGAGCAGTGGGCGGCGATCGGCGAACCCGTCGACGCGGAGGGCGAGCCGGGCGGCCAGATCGTCTGGCGTGACCCCTGGCCGCGCACCGCGGCGGGCGGGGCCGACTACGGGCCGCCGGACGAGGACCATCCCGCGCGACCGTGGCGACTCGTCCTCGTCCCGCGGTCCGCGCTCGCGCAGGAGGTCGCCGCGCGGGAGGCGGAGGGTGCCCGACTCGCCGGGACCTGGGCGACCGAGGCCCTGCGCATCGCGGCATGGCGGCCCCGTGCCGCCGAGATCGACCACCGGACCATCCCGCACGAGCTCGACCTCCTGCGTACGGCGGTGCACCTGAACAAGGGCTGCTACCGCGGCCAGGAGACCATCGCCCGCGTGCACAACCTCGGGCGTCCGCCCCGCAGGCTGGTGCTGCTGCACCTCGACGGCTCGGGACACGTCCTGCCGGAGCCGGGCGCTCAGGTCCTCGCCGGGGAGCGTGCCGTGGGGGTGGTGACGAGCGTCGCCCGGCACCACGAGCTCGGGCCGATCGCGCTCGCCGTCATCCGGCGTTCCGTCCCTGCCGACGAGACCCTGCTCGTCGCGGCGCAGGACGGCGCGGTCGCAGCCGCCCAGGAGATCGTCGTCCGTCCCGATCACCAGCCGGCCGTCCGGACCGCTCCGCAGGTGACCCGCGGGCTGCGGCCACCGACGCGCACGTGAGGTTCGACCTCGTCCTGCAGGCGCGGAGCCGCCAGGGATGGGCGCGGGTGCGTCGCGCCCTGGTGCCCGTGCTCCTGGCGAGCGTCGCCGCCGGCCTGGCCTTCGCGATCGCCCGCTACGGGCTCGGGCACGCTTTCCCGTTCTTCGCCCCCGCCTCCGCCTGGATCGCCCTGGGCTTCACCGCTGACCGGCAACCGCGTCGGGTCGCCGAGCTCGCGATCGGTGTCGCCGTGGGCGTCGGCGCCGGCGACCTCTTCGTGCACATCATCGGTGCGGGCGCCGTGCAGGTGGCGGTCGTGCTGTTCATCGCCGTGCTGCTCGCGCGGTTCATCGACCGGGGCGACCTGCTCGCGGTCCAGGCGGGGGTCCAGGCCGTGGTGATCGTCGTGCTCCCCGCGACCTCGTCCGGCGGCGCCGTCAACCGCTGGCTCGACGCCGTGGTCGGGGGAGTGCTGGCCCTCATCGTCGCCGTTCTCTCCCCGCAGGACCCCCGGCGCCGGGTGCGGTCCCTCGCGGCCGAGGGAATGCGCGAGATCTCCTCGGTGCTCGAGGTGCTCGCCGGGGGGCTGGGCTCACGCCGCACGGAGGAGATCGACGAGGCCCTCGTGCGCGGGCGTGCCTCCCAGCCGGTGCTCGACCAGTGGCGTTCGGCAGCGGTGGCCTCGCGGGACGCGGCCCGCGTCTCTCCCGCCTTCCGAAAGCACCTGCCGGCGCTCGGGGAGCTCGAGGCGGCAGCCGTCCTCGCCGACCGCGCGATGCGCAACCTGCGCGTCCTGGTCCGGCGCGCCCGGGCCGTGGTGGCCCAGACCGGCACCCCCGAGCTCGAGGCGGCGCTCGACTCGCTCGCCGCGATCGTCGTCGACCTGCGCATCTGTGCCGACGACCTCGGTGCCGCACTGGCGGGGAGCGGGTCGCCGGAGAAGGTGCGCGAGCGGCTCGCCGAGGTCGCGCGGCGCACCGACCCACGGGTGGTCGCACCGCAGGACTGGCACGTGCAGAGCCTGGTGATGCTCGTCCGCTCGCTCGTGGTGGACCTGGAGGAGGCCGCCGGCGTGGAGCCGGGGCAGGCCCGTGCGTGGCTGCCTGAGCTGTGAGCACAGGGGCGGGCGACGGCCACCCGGTGCCTTCGCGCACGTCGCGGGGCACTTCACCCGCTCCGTCACCCCCACGGAGTACCAAGGCCGGTGGGACCGGTGCCGATGGTGATCATGTGTCCACTGAGCCCCCGCGCGCGCTGCTGGAGCCGCGCGACCGCGTCGCGGCCGGGCGGACCTTGGCGATCTCGGCGGTCATCGCTGCCGCGGTGACGGTGGGCTACGAGGTCATCGCCGCGCTGAGCGGGTTGCCCGGGAGCACATCGCTCACGCAGATCTCCGCCACGGCGCTCGGTGCCGCGCTGTTCGGGATCGCCCTCGTCGCGTGGACCGTCCCCGAGCGCGCACCGCGCGCGCTGTGGGTCAGCGCGCCCCTCTTCGGCATCGGGATCGTGCTGTGGATCGGGCTCGGCACGGGGGACAGCTCGGCTGCCGCCCAGATCGGCCTCGTCTACCCGATCGTGTACGCGGGTGCTCATCTGCGAGCGCCGGCGGCGTGGGTCATCACGGCACTGGCCTCCCTCGCCGACGCGGCGATCGTCGTGTCGCTCGTCCCGGGGCCGACGGCCCTTGCCCAGATCGTCGTCATCCTCCCGTGCTTCGCGATGGTCACTCTCGTCCTCATCGCGTTGTCGAGGCACCAGGAGGAGCTGACGGCCCAGCTTCGCACGGCCGCGGCGATCGACCCGCTCACGGGTCTGTTCAGCCGCGGACGGCTCGAGGAGGTCGCCAGCGAGGTGCTCGCCTCACCGTGCCTTCCCGGGGACTTCTCCCTGGGCACGGGACTCGCGATCATCGACGTCGACCACTTCAAGTCGCTCAACGACACCTACGGGCACCCGATCGGTGACGCCGCTCTCGTCCATGTCGCCGCGGTGCTGCGCGGGAGCGTCGGGGCGCATGTGACGGTCGCCCGGCTCGGTGGCGACGAGCTCGCCCTCCTGGTCCCCTGCTGCACGGCCCAGGACGCCTCGCGCGCGGCCGAGGCCGTGGTGGAGGCACTGGCCAGCACGCCGCTGCGCCACCAGGGCGGCGAGATCCCGATCAGCCTGAGCATCGGTGTTGCCCATGTGACCGCGTCCCGCGCGCAGGGGCTCGCCGAGCTCTACGCCGCGGCCGACGCGGCCCTGTACGAGGCGAAGCTCGCGGGGCGCGGCCGGGTCATCGTCGCGTGACGCAGGTCCCGGTCGGCGCGAGGCCCGGGGCCTACGCTCGTGGAGTGTGGGGGCGAGTCATAACTGAGTTGGGGCCACGTGACTCGTTGCGCACGGCGCGCGGGGCCACCGTCTTCGCGTGGGGAGCCGCGATAGCGGCCGTCACGTTCGAGGTGTGGGGACTGCTCTCGGGTCACTCCTCGTCGTCGAGAGCCACCGTGACCATCGCCGCGGTGTGCGGACTGCTCATCCTCGTGCTGGCCACCCTCGCCCGCCGGTCGGAACGCTGGGCTCTCGCGTGGCTTCCGGCGGCGCTGTGCGGCCCGCTCATGCTGCTCCAGATCAACCTCGCCGCGCCCGAGCCGGGAGTCACGGGGCAGATCGGGCTCCTGTACCCCGTGGTGTTCGGTGCCCAGTACCTGCGCCCGGCCGGAGCCTGGGTGGTCGCCGCCACCACCGTCGGCGCCGACCTGGCGATCAACCTGTCGATGTTCGACGCCGAGATGGCCCTGTTCAGCACCGCCTCCGTCGGCATGCTCGTGGTGACCGCCACCGTGCTCACCTCGAACGCCGTCACGCAGCAGACGGTGCTGGCCGCACGGCTCGCCGAGCAGGCGAGCGTCGACGCCCTCACCTCGCTGGCGACGAGGCGTGAGCTGGAGCGCGTGGCGGACGGGCTCCTGGGGGGCCCGCGGGCCCGCGACCGTCGGCGTGCGCCGGGGGCAGCCCTGCTCGTGGTCGACCTCGACCACTTCAAGGAGCTCAACGACACCCACGGGCATCCCGCTGGTGACCGCGCGCTCGTGCACGTCGCCTCCCTCGTCCGGCGCTGTGCCGGCTCGGTCGCGACCGTCGCCCGGCTCGGCGGGGACGAGCTCGCCGTCCTGCTCCCCGGAGCGACGCGTGACTCGGCCGAGCGCATCGCCCAGTGCATCGTGGACTGCATCGGCACGCTCCCGGTCACGCACGCCGGGCAGGACATCCGGCTGAGCGCCAGCGTCGGGGTGTGCCACGTCCCCGCCGGGAACGCCGTCCAGCTCACGGACCTGTACGTAGGGGCCGACGAGGCGCTGTACCGGGCCAAGCTCGGCGGACGCGGGCGGTTCGCCTTCGCCACCTGAGCGGGGTGCGCGCCCCGCTGACCGCCCCGGGGGCCCGGGTGGTCGACGGGGGACGATGCCGTTCACGGCTGGGTCTCGTAGGCTCCGTGCGTGATCCGCACCCTTCAGGTCTACATCTTCCTCGCCCTGTACCTCGCCGTGTTCGTGATGAGTCTGGTCGCGTTCCTCGACGCCGTGCGGCGTCCGGCCGCGGCGTTCCCTGCGGCGGGCAAGCGCACCAAGCAGTTCTGGACGACTCTCCTCGGGGTGGCCCTCGCCGTCGCGTTCGTGGCGATCCCTGCGCCGATCGGCCTCGGTCTGCTGTCCTTCCTCGCCCTGGGCAGCGCCGTGGCGGCCCTGGTCTACCAGTACGACGTGAAGCCGGCCCTCGGTCCGATGCGTCGTGGGCCGCGCGGACCGCAGTCCGGCGGCGGCTGGTGACCGCTGCGGTTCCGCTCGCCGTCGTCGAGCGCTCGGGCCTGGTCGAGTCCGTCCACCTCGGTCACCTGCTCGTCCGCTCGGCGTCAGGGGACGTGCTCGCCCTCGGCGAGGTCGACGAGCCGATGTGGCCGCGATCGGCGGTCAAGCCGATCCAGGCGGTCGCGATGCTCCGCGCAGGGCTGCGGATCGGCCAGGACCGGCTCGCGCTCGCCGCGTCGAGCCACGAGGGCACCGCGCTGCACCTGGACCTGGTCCGTGGAGTGCTCGCCGAGGCGGGCCTTGACGAGGCCGATCTGCAGAACACGCCCGACCTTCCGCTGGGTCAGGACGCGGCGTTCGCCTGGCGGGCCGCGGGCCACGGGCCGTCGAGCCTCACCCAGAACTGCTCGGGCAAGCACGCAGCCATGCTCGCCACCTGCGTCCTGGCCGGCTGGGACACCCGGACCTACCGCGACCCGGAGCACCCGCTCCAGCGCGTGATCCGCAGGACTCTCGAGGACCTCACGGGTGTCCCGGTGAGCCAGGTCGGTGTCGACGGCTGCGGGGCGCCGCTGTTCAGCACGACGCTGCGCGGTCTGGCCCGCGCCTTCTCCCGGATCGCCACCGCCGGGCCGGGGACCCATGAGCACACGGTGGCGCGTGCCGTTGCCACGCACCCGCACCTGGTCGGCGGTCCCCATCGGGACGTCTCGGCGATCCTGGCAGCCGTGCCGGGGCTCGTCGCGAAGGACGGCGCCGAGGGGGTCTTCGCCGCGGCGCTCCCCGACGGCTCGGCCCTCGCGCTCAAGGTCGCCGACGGCAGCGGCCGCCCGGTGCGGGCGGTGGTGGCCGAGGCGCTCGCCCGCCTCCTTCCCGCCGAGCACCACGCTCCGCTGCGGGAGATGGGACGGACCGTCGTCCTCGGCCACGGCGAGGCCGTCGGCGCGGTCCGTGCGCTCCTGCCCGCACCGCCGGTGGAGGTGGTGACCCGATGAGGGCCGTCGTGCAACGCGTCACCTCCGCGGCGGTCCGGGTGGACGGGGACGTCGTCGGGGAGATCGGGGCGGGCCTGCTCGTCCTGGTCGGCGCCACGCACGAGGACGGTCCGGCGCAGGTCGAGCTCATCGCCCGCAAGGTCGCAGAGCTCCGCATCCTGCGCGGGGAGACCTCGGTGGTCGACGCGGGGGCCGCCGTGCTCGTGGTGAGCCAGTTCACCCTGTACGCCGACACCCGCAAGGGCCGCAGGCCGACGTGGAACGCGGCCGCCCCCGGGCCGGTGGCCGAGCCGCTGGTGGACGCCGTGGTCGAGGCGCTCCGGGCACGTGGCCTCCCGGTGGCGACGGGCCGATTCGGCGCGGACATGGCGGTGGAGCTGGTCAACGACGGCCCGGTGACGATCCTGCTCGAGGCCTGATCCCGCGGGTGGCCCGCCGCGCCAGGTGGAGCGTGGTGCACCCTGGGTGCATGCGCATCACTGCCGTGCTGGGAGACCTGACCACGACGGGGACCGATGTGGTCGTCAACGCCGCGAATCCCTCCTTGCTGGGTGGCGGCGGGGTCGACGGCGCCCTGCACGCGGCCGCGGGCCCGGCGCTGCTCGCCGCCTGCCGGCAGGTGCGGCGCACCTCGTGGCCGGACGGGCTCCCGGTGGGGGAGGCCGTCCCGACCGAGGCAGGCGACCTCCCCGCGCGCTGGGTCGTGCACACCGTCGGGCCCGACCGTCACGCGGGGCAGACGGACCCCGAGCTCCTGGCCTCCTGCTTCCGCCGGTCTCTCGACGTGGCGGCGGGGCTCGGGGCGAGGTCCGTCGCCTTCCCTGCCGTCAGCGCCGGCGTCTACGGGTGGGCGATGCGTGACGTGGCCGGGATCGCGGTCGCCGCGGTGCGGGCCTGGGCGGCGTCCGCGCCGGCGGCAGCGACGGTCGAGGAGGTGCGCTTCGTCCTCGTCTCGGACGCCGCGCTCGCCGAGTTCGAGCGCGCGCTCGCGGCCTGAGGGGGAGCGAGGTGCGCCGGTCGCCGCGGTTCAGCGTGCGGTGAGCCCGACCCCGAGGAGCCCTGCCAGGATGCGCGCGACACCGTCCTCGGTGTTGGCCGGTGCCCCGAACCGTGCCGTGGCACGGATCCGTGGGTGGGCGTTCGCCATCGCGAAGGAGAGGTCCGCCGCTCCCAGCATGTGGAGGTCGTTGAGGTAGTCGCCGAAGGCCACCGTCTCCCGGCTGCCGATGCCGAGGGCCCGCTGCACGGACTGCAGCGCTGCTCCCTTGTGGACCCCGCTGTTCATCACGTCCACCCAGTGGGCCCCGGAGACGACGACCTGATGGGTCTCGGCCAGGTGCGCGAGGGCCGGGTAGGTCGTCTCGGCGGCGGGGCCCGCATCGTGCAGGGCGACCTTGAGGACTCCGTCGTCCACGGCCAGCAGGTCGTCGACGACGGTGACCTCCGCGTAGTACCGGTCGACCTCGGTGCGGAAGTCCTGGTCCGTCCGCTCGATGTAGGCGGTGTGCTTCCCGCACACGACCGTCCCCACCGGCAGGCCCCCGGCCGCAAGGCGACGCCCCGCTCCCACGGCGTCGACCACGATGTCCCGTGCCATCACGTCCGAGCTGATCTCGACACCGTCCCGGACGACGAAGGCCCCGTTCTCGGCGATGACGACGGTCTCGGCCTCGGCGCGGACGACGTCCCTCGCGAGGGTCGCGTACTGGCGCCCGCTCGCCGGGCACCACACGATCCCCCGGCGCCCGAGCTCGGCGACCAGCGGCCAGATCGACTCCGGCACCTCGTGGTTCCCGTCGAGAAGCGTGCCGTCCATGTCGACGGCGACGAGACGGATGCCTGAACCGAGCTCGCGCAGCTCGGCGTCCGACGGGACCCGGGGGGTGGGGGAGTCGCTCACCGG
>NZ_JBFHHB010000058.1:0-14481 GCF_041597215.1 Actinotalea sp. | reverse complement strand
GGCGTCCGCCACCTGCACGCCAGGCGCATGCGCCTGGAGGTCCGCCTCGACGACTCCGCGTGGCACTCGGTGCGGCTGCGCACGCTGCTCATCGGCAACTGCGGCCGGCTGCCCGGCGGGATCACCCTGCTCCCGGACGCCGTGCTCGACGACGGCTGGCTCGACGTCGGCGCGATCGACACGCGAGGCGGGCTGGTCGGCTGGACCCAGCTCTTCGGGGAGGTCGTCATGCAGCGCTTCGGCTTCCGCACCGAGCTGCCGAACCGGATCGGCCGGATCGACCACTCCCGGGCCAGGCGCGTCCTGGTCCGGACCAGGACCGCCCAGCAGGTGCAGGTCGACGGCGACCTCATCGCCGCCGCGTACGAGCTCGAGGCGCGGGTGGACCGGCTCGCGCTGACGGTCAAGGTCGACTGAGGCCGCGACGCCGGAGCAGCAGGACCGACCCCTGCTAGCGGCCGCCGTCGCGCAGCGACTGCACCCACTCCCGGGCGGCGAGGAAGTCCTCGTCGGCCGTCCCGATCCGCACATCGCCGAACGGGGCGTCCACGCGCGGGTACGAGCCGAGGAAGCGCACGTGCGGGCAGACGCGGTGCAGCCCCATGAGGGCCTCGGCCATCCGCTCCTCCGCGAGGTGCCCCTCGGCGTCGATCGAGAAGGAGTAGCGGCCGAGCGAGTCCCCGATCGGGCGGGACTCGATCCGCGAGAGGTTCACCCCGCGCACGGAGAACTGCTCGAGCATCTCCAGCAGGGCACCGGCCTGGTTGCTCGGCAGGTGCACGACGAGCGTCGTCTTGTCCGCCCCGGTCGGCTCCGGAATCTGACCGGGCCGTCCGATCACGACGAAGCGGGTGATCGCGTTCTCGTTGTCCGAGACCCCGGTGGCCACCCGCTCGAGGCCGTAGGTCTCGACGGCGGGCGGGGGGACCACCGCGGCGTCGAACCCCAGCTCCTGGCTCGACCCTGCGAGCAGGGCAGCAGGGGCGGTGTTCGAGGTCGCCGGGACGTGCACGACGCCCGGGAGGTGCGCGGCGAGCCAGTGCCGGCACTGCGCCCAGGCGTGCGGATGGGCGGAGATCCGCCGCACGTCGGCGAGCGTCGTTCCCGGCCGGGCAGCGAGGTCGAAGGTGACCGGGACGAGCATCTCGCGCAGCAGCACGAGGGGGGCGCCGACCGCGAGCGAGTCGAGCACGGCGCTGACCCCGCCCTCGACGGAGTTCTCGATCGCGACGACGGCGAAGTCGGCCTCACCCGAGCGGACGGCGGCGATCGCCGCGAGGACGTCGACCTGCGGCAGGTACTCCGCCTCGTCCGGCCCCGCCACCTGGCGCAGGGCCGCCTCGGTGAACGTCCCTGCCGGGCCGAGATAGGCGTAACGCGCGCGCATCCGTCCTCCGCTCGGCGTCGTGGGGGCCACCGGTGTCGGCGACCGGCGCTCAGCCTAGTGCGTCGACCTCCGCGGGATCGGTGACCTCGGGCGACGGCTCGTCCTCCCGGTCGGCGCGCAACGCCAGCAGGCCGACGAGCGGGACCGCTGCGGCGAGCAGGACGGTGGCGATCCGGGTGCCGTAGTCGTTCGCGAGGGAACCGCCGACAGCGGCCACCAGCAGGCCGACCAGCAGGGGGCGGACCATCGGCCAGCTCTCCTCCACCCGCACGTACCAGCGCGGGCGCCAGCGGCTCCCGGGCCACACCAGCCCGATCACCAGGACGAGCAGGGCGAGCGTCAGCCATGCGGTGGGACCGCTGGACAGGCTCGACGCGGCGTACCCCGCCTTGCGCAGCACCGTCTCGCCGGCCGTGCCGTCCAGGGCCGACTGGACGAACCGGCCCAGGTGCGAGCGGTCCGTCGCGGGACGCAGCCAGTCCAGGTAGCCGATCACGCCGACGGCCACGACACCGAGCAGGGTGATGAGACCCAGCCGTCGCCAGGTCACCCGGGCCCCGGCCACCGCGAGGACGACGACGGCGGCCGCGGGGAGCAGCACGAGCCCACCGCCGACATCCGCTCCGAGGGTCGGCAGGAGGTCGACGGCGAGCGCGACGAGCGCCACCCCGCCGGCCACCACGACGGCGAGGACGCGCCGGCCCCGGGCGGCCAGGGCGGCCCCGAGGCAGGCAGCGGCCACGAGCGCGGCGACGACGTAGATCGAGTACGTCGGGTTGCCGAAGCCGTAGTAGCGCCCGCCGAGGGTCGGGGCCGGGCCGAGCGGGCTCCCGCGGTGCAGGGGCGTGCCGAGCACCGCGTCGACCGTGAGGACGAGGAAGGTGATCGTGCTGATCACGGCGGGGGCCGCCCACACCGGTTGCCGGGG
This sequence comes from Actinotalea sp., assembly GCF_041597215.1. Taxonomy (GTDB): domain Bacteria; phylum Actinomycetota; class Actinomycetes; order Actinomycetales; family Cellulomonadaceae; genus Actinotalea. The sequence continues at coordinate 12,166 of NZ_JBFHHB010000058.1, read as the reverse complement.
AGCGAGCGCTGCCACCCCCGCCACGAGCGCCGTCGACGCGGCGAGGGCGAGCCAGAGCATCGTCGTCGGCGAGTCTGCTCGCCACCAGGACCACGTGGTCATGAGGTAGAGCCCGGCGGGGAGGGAGGCCAGGACGAGGAAGCCGGCGTCGACCAGGCGGCGCAGCCCTCGCGCGGCCCGCGGGCGGCCGGCGGCCAGTCGTGGGAGCCCGGCCACCGCGCCGAGCAGCGCCAGCGCGATCAGCAGCGGGATCGTCGTCACGGTGCCCGACTGGCCCCGCAGCGCCTGGTCCCGCACCGAGAGGTCCACGAGCTGGTCGACGGCGACCGCGACATCGGCGGACCGCGTCCCGGCGATGGTCAGCGGGGAGCCGGAGTACTCGACGGGGTTCGGGGCGCCGACGGCGGCGAGCACCGTCGTGGGGACGTCGAGCAGCCGGACCACACCCTGCCAGCGGGTCGACGGCGTGGACAGGAAGTGAGCTCCCTCGTCGCCCATGATCTGGGCGGCGCCCACACCGAGGGACACCGGGCCCTGTGCCGGGTTCCCGACGTCGACGAGAAGCACCGTCGCCCCGGCCGGCGCCCGGGAGAGGACCCTGCGCAGGTCGGCGTCGACCTCGGCGAGCAGTGCGGTGCGCTCCGTGCCGTCGGTCGTCGCCGCGGGGGCGAGCGGATCCGCGTCGGGGTCGGGGTTCGCGGTCGGCGCGAGGTAGGGCACGGCCCCGAGGTCCACGACGGTGACCGGGCAGTCGAAGGCCTGCGTCGGGTCGGCGAGCGCGTCGTCGAGGGAGACGTACCGGGCGACGTGACCCTCCGGGTCGGCCAGGGCGAGAGCAGCTCCGGGCCCCACGGCCGTCGCGCAGACGCCGGCGCCGTCGAGGCTCTCGGCCAGCACGCCGAGGCGCGGGTCGAACTCCGATCGTGACTGCTCCTGCGCCAAGGTCGACCACCCGTCGACGCTCGCACCTGCCGTGGCCTCGGGCACGACGGACCAAGGAAGGCAGCGCCACTCCTCGTCGACGACCCCGCGCGTGATCGGTGCCCGTCCTGTGGAGATCGAGAGCCAGCCCCCGGAGAGGCACCGGCCGTTGACCCCTGTGACGCCGGGCGCGACGCCGGCCACTGCCGCACCGTCGCGCACCATGCTCCACAGGGTCGGGGTGGCGACGGGGTCGACGTCCTGCCAGCGCACCCCCGAGGTACCGACGACGACGACGGGTGCACCGTGCGGCGCGACCGCCGTGCCGGTCCCGTCGGTCACGTCGCCCGCCGCAGCGGCCGGCAGGGGGACGAGGCCGACCCCGAGGAGCAGGACGGCGAGCAGACCGCCCCCCGCGGCCAGCAGCACGGCCGGCATCCGGCGCACGGGGGTGCCGCCGGGCGCCTGGCCCTGGTCCGGGGCTGCGGCGCCGCCGGGGGCCGGGTCTCCCGAGTCCGCGTCCCCCGAGTCCACCGCCCCCGAGTCCGGGTCGCCCGAGTCCGCGTGGGCGAGCCCCGAGACCGTGAGCAGAGCCGCCCCGAGCCCCAGCACGACGACGGCCACCGCGATCCCCGAGTCGTTGAGCAGGGTGCCGAGGGTCGCGACGACCACGATCGCACCGACGACAGGGCGCAGCAGCGGCCAGCTCTCGTAGGCGGCACGCACCCGCGCCGGCCGGTAGCGGGCGGGACCGACGAGCAGCACCCCGAGAGCCAGGCAGACGAGGGTGGCGATCGCCCCGGCGGGGTTGGCGACCGTCGCGAAGGCGCTCGCCGCCTTCCCGGCGATCGTCGCCCAGCCCTGACCGTCCACCACCCGCTCGACGAACAGGCCGAGATGCGAGGCGGGCCAGGGGCCGAGCCAGTCGACGACGCCCACGACGGCGGTCGCCACCGCGCCGAGCACGGCGGCCGCCAGGACCCGCTGCGGGGTCAGCCGCATCCCGGCGACGCCGAGGGCGAGCACCACCACGGCGGGCACGAGCGCGAGGATCCCGCCGACGTCCGCGCCGAAACCCGGCCAACCGTCGACGACGACGGTGAGCAGCCCGACCCCGAGCACGGCGGCGACGGCGGCCCTCGGTCGCCCCGAGCGCCGGGCGGCCGCAGCCAGGTGCCCCGCGAGGACCAGGGCCGTGACCGCGTAGACCGAGAAGGTGAGGTTGCCGAAGCCGTAGAACCGGGCGCCGAAGGTGGGCGTCGACCCGAGGATCGAGCCCTGCTGGAGGACGGTTCCCGTCAGCCCGTCGACGGTGAGCAGGAGCCAGGTCAGGCCCGCGCTGGCGCCCGCGAGCCGCCACGGCCCGGCGCGGAGCAGCCGCGAGAGACCCCAGGCGAGCAGCGCGAGCAGGACGGTCGCGACCGCGGCCGACACGGCGGCACCGACCATCGGCGCCGGGGTCACCCACCACCGGGAGAGCGCAGCGAGGAACGCACCGCCCGGCGCGGCGGCGGCGAGCAGGAGCACGGCGGTGACCGGGCGCCGGGTCGCGGGGCTCGGGCCGGCGGCGGACCGGCGACGGGCGAGCGCGAGCGCGAGCCCCGCACCGAGCCCAGCCAGGGCGACGACGGCGACGAAGACCGGCATGACGTGGGTGACCGTCGTGGTCATCTCCGTGAGGTAGCGCCGGTTCTCCACGGTGCGCTCGGTGCTCATCCGACGGTCGGCGGCGACGGAGAGCGCTGCGCCGTCGAAGTCGGTGAGGTCGCCGCCGATGCTGTCGACGGCGGTCGCGGCGAGGTCGGCGAGCGTGACGATCCCGGCCCGCCGGGTCGAGTCCGAGGTGAGCCACCCGACGCTCGAGGTGCGCTCCCAGTCGACGACGAAGGGGAGCCCCTCGTCGACCGCGAGGCTGTCGGAGACCCCGGCGACGATCACCCGCCGATCCTCGGGGAGCTCGTCGAGGAGCCGGCCGAGGCGGACGTCCAGGCGCACGAGCGCGTCCTGACGCGCAGCGCGGTCCTCGTCGAGCACCCCGGCGTCGACCAGGACGACGCGGCACTGCGCGAGCGTCGAGGCGTCGAGTCCCTCCATGGAGGGCAGGTACCTCTCGACGCGACCGGTCGAGTCGGCGAGGGCGAGCGCCGCCCCCGGCCCGACAGCCGTCGAGCAGGCGCCCTGCTCGGCGATCCGCGCGGCGACCGTGCCGGGCACCCCGGCGGAGTCCGCTGCCGGGTCGCCCTCGGCCTCGCCGTCCTCGGCGACGACGGGTGGGGCGATGACCGTCGACCACTCCTCGACGACGGAGTCGGAGGGCTCGCCCTCGACCGCGTCGAGGCTCGTGACGGCGGGCAGCGACGCGCAGTCGTCGGTGAGGTCCTCAGGTTCGCCGGTGCTCTCCCCCTCGATGCCCTGCCCGTCGAGACCGGTGCTCTGCTCCTCCGGTGGAGCCCAGCGGCGCCCGGCGGAGAGCGTCCCCCAGGCATCGAGCGGACAGGTGCGCGGTCCGCTCGTGCGTACCGAGATGGAACCGACCGACCCCGTGGTGACCATCCGCCACAGGGTGGGGGTGGTCGAGCGGTCGACATCCGTCCAGTGCAGCCCGCCCACGCCGATGAGCACGACACCGTCCGAGGAGGGCGGGGCGGTGGTGGCGGCTGCCGGGGTGGCGAGGCCGAGAACCACGGCGAGCGCCACGGCCACGGCGGCCACGGCGCTCAGCAGTCGCGGTCGACGAGCTGTGTCGTGTGTGCCGCGCAGGCTCAGGGACGGGGGCGCAGACACCCCCACAGCCTACGTGGCGCGGCTGGTCCGCCGACGGGGTCCCGACTTCGTGACCATCCGCCGCAGCCGGCGGGCGTTCACCGCCAGCAGCACGTCGCGGTACTGGCCCGCGCGGTGCAGCTGGCCGGCGAGGTCCGTGCCCGAGGCACGGTGGCGCAGGTCGCAGGGGACCTCGAGCGCGACGAAGCCCTTGGAGACGAGGTCGATGCTCAGGCCGGTCTCGACTCCCCAGCCGTGCGCCAGCGGGGTCGCCGCCTCGAAGGCCTCGCGGGTCAGGCACCGGATCCCGGACAGGGGCTGGCTCGGCAGCCAGCCGGTCATCGCATGGATGGACCGGCGCGCCAGCCCCACGACCATCCCCCGCCCGCCGGCCCCGGTCTGGGGCGGGAGGAGGGCGATCGCCATGTCGGCGATGCCGTCCAGGACCGGCGGGATCAACGGAGCCGCGTGCACGGCCGACTCCCCGAGGTCACCGTCGAGGAAGAGCAGCAGGCGCGGCGGGGCGTCCTCGACGTCCCGCATGGCCACGACGGCTGCGCCGGTCTCCATCGCGGAGGCCTTGCCGCGGTTGTGCGAGTGCCGCACGACCACGGCCCCGGCATCGCGGGCCACGTGCTGGGTCGCGTCCTCCGAACCGTCGTCGACGACGAGCACGAGGTCGACGTGCGGGATGGCCCGGGCGGACCGGACGGTCGCCGCGATGCGCGCTGACTCGTCCTTCGCAGGAATGACGACCGCGACCCGTTGGGTCGGGGTCTGCGAGGGTCCCGGGCTTGCCACGCCTCAACCCTATCCGCGGTTCGCGCGAGCGCCAGACATGGGCCACGTTCTGGTCAAAGCCGGGTCATCACCGAGCCACGGCCCCGGTGCGGGCCGGGATCGGCGGCGGTCAGCGCAGCGTGAGCTGGCGGGCCACCAGCCCGGCCCGGGCGCGCCGTTCGTCGGCGTTCAGCGGGGCGTCCACGGCGAAGGCGGCGTCGAGCCGTGCCGAGAGCTCCGCGACGGGCTCCTCGATCTCCTCCGCCTCGGTGCCGGGCGCGAGGTCCCACACCGGGACGAGGATCCCGCAGGAGCGGAAGGCGCCGATGAACTTCCCGAGCCTGCCACCCTCGCCCAGGCCGGAGGTGCGCACGGCGTGCAGCCGGGCCAACCCGTCGACGAAGAGCTGCTCGTCCTGCGGGACGGCCCAGCGCAGGTACTCGCGCTCGCCCATGCGCGCCCAGTAGGCGCCCTCGACCGAGGTGAGTCGACGCGTCGGGACGACGCTCTCGTTCATCCGCTCGAGCGAGCCGGCGGCCTCGGGGTCGAGCTCGACACCCTCGGCCGTCCAGAAGTCGAACCCCTCGTGGACGGTCACGACGAAGGGCACCGAGAGGTCGAGGACGTCCTGGAGTCGCGGTCCGGGTCCCGGACGGCCGTCGGCCACCACCGGCGTGCCGACCGGCGCGTCGATCGCGCGCAGCAGCGCAGCAGCGAGGTCACGCGAGGCGTCCCCCGATCCACCCTGCTGCTGCAGGCCCAGCATGAGCACACCGTCACCGCGGTGCAGCGCCGCCCACGACATCGGCAGCACGGTGGCCACCACGACCTCGCGTGCGCCGTACTCGGCTGTGGTCCTGGCCGTCGCGGTCGCGGCCGGCACGACCTCACGCATGGCGACCCAGTCCGGCTCGCCGGGGATGCCCTCGAAGGGACGCAGCACGAAGTCAACGGAGCGGCTCATGGCAGCGGAGCCTACCGAGGTCCTGCCCGGGACCCGGAACGGCAGCGGCCCGGCCGCGCTCGGCACGGGGGCGCGCGGCACGGCCGAGCGCACCGGTACCGAGCGGCACCGTCCGCGCCGCGAGACCGCTCGGTCCCGATGGATGCGCCGCGCCCGTCCCGGTGCGAGGATCGAGCCATGCACGAGCGCGCAGGGACCACCGCCCTCCCCGAGGACCTCATCGACGTCGATGCCGTGATCGGGGCCTACTACGACCGTTCCCCGGACCCGGAGGACCCCGACCAGCAGGTCGCCTTCGGCACCTCGGGTCACCGCGGGTCGAGCCTCGACACAGCCTTCAACGAGGCCCACATCATCGCGATCACCGCGGCGATCGTGGAGTACCGCCGCAACCAGGGGACCGACGGGCCGCTGTTCCTCGGCCGGGACACCCATGCCCTGTCGCTCCCGGCCTGGAAGACGGCGCTCGAGGTGCTCGCCGCGGCCGGCGTCGAGGTGCACGTCGACGCGCGGGACGGCTACACCCCGACCCCGGCGGTCTCGCACGCGATCCTGCTGCACAACGGTGCGGGCACCTCCGAGGGGGTGCGCACCAGCGGTGGCGCGGGCAGCGGACTGGCCGACGGCATCGTCGTGACGCCCTCGCACAACCCCCCGCGCGACGGCGGCTTCAAGTACAACCCTCCGCACGGCGGCCCGGCCGGGTCGGACGCGACGGGCTGGATCGCCGACCGCGCGAACGACCTGCTGCGCTCGGGCGTCGGCACGGTGCGCCGCGTCGCCCTGGAGACCGCGTTGTCCGCGGACACCACGCGCAAGCACGACTTCATGTCGGCCTACGTCGCGGACCTGCCGAACGTCGTGGACCTCGACCTCATCCGCGCCAGCGGCGTGCGGATCGGGGCCGACCCCCTGGGCGGGGCCTCGGTCGACTACTGGGGCGAGATCGCCGAGCGGCACGGGCTCGACCTCACGGTGGTCAACCCCACGGTGGACCCGCGCTGGGCGTTCATGACGCTCGACTGGGACGGCAAGATCCGGATGGACTGCTCCTCGCCCTCGGCGATGGCGTCCCTCGTCACCGCGATGACCGGCGCGGGCGGCGCGAGCCCCTACGACCTGGCCACCGGGAACGACGCCGACGCCGACCGGCACGGCATCGTCACGCCCGACGCGGGCCTGATGAACCCGAACCACTACCTGGCGACGGCGATCTCCTACCTGTACGGCGGCGCCCGCCCGAACTGGCCGGCCACCGCCGCGATCGGCAAGACCCTGGTCTCCTCCGCGCTGATCGACAAGGTCGCGGCCGGTCTCGGGCGGCCCCTGCTCGAGGTCCCGGTCGGCTTCAAGTGGTTCGTGCCGGGCCTGCTCGACGGCTCGGTCGGCTTCGGCGGCGAGGAGTCGGCAGGGGCGTCCTTCCTGCGCACCGACGGCACGGTGTGGACGACCGACAAGGACGGCCTGCTTCTGGCCCTGCTGGCCGCCGAGATCACCGCCCGCACCGGCTCCTCCCCCTCGCAGCTGCACGCCCAGCTCGTCGAGCGGCACGGGGAGTCCTGGTACGCCCGCGTCGACGCACCGGCCACCCGCGAGCAGAAGAAGGCCCTCGGCTCCCTGCGACCCGAGCAGGTCACCGCCACGACCCTGGCCGGCGAGCCGATCACGGGTCGCCTCGTCGAGGCGCCGGGCAACGGCGCGGCGATCGGCGGTCTCAAGGTCACCACCGAGCACGCCTGGTTCGCGGCCCGCCCGTCGGGCACCGAGGACGTCTACAAGGTCTACGCGGAGTCGTTCGTCTCGGCCGACCATCTCGCGGAGGTCCAGCAGGCCGCCCGTGCGCTGGTCACCGAGACCCTGGGCGGCTGAGGCCCGCACGGGACAGCACCAGCGGTGACCGGGACCGGCCACCGCTGACCCGCACGTCACGACCCGTCCGAGGCGCGACCGTCCGTCCTGCGCGTCGGCACCTCCTGCGAGGATGACCCCATGCTCCAGCCGTACCGCGAGGTCCTGGCGCGCCCCGGTGCGCTGGCGTTCTCCGCTGCGGGCGTCCTCGCCCGTCTGCCCATCTCGATGGTCGGCATCGGCATCGTCCTTGCCGTCTCGAGCCTCTACGGCTCCTACGGCATGGCCGGGCGGATCTCCGCGGTGTACGTCGTCGTCCAGGCGGTGTGCGCACCGATCCTCGCCCGGCTCGTCGACCGGCACGGGCAGTCGCGCATCATGCGCCCCGCCATCCTCCTCACCGCCATCGGCCTGGCGGCCTTCGTCGCCGCCGCCGCCACCCAGGCCCACCGGGGCTGGCTCTACGCCCTCGCGGTCGTGATCGGGGCGAGCAGCGGCTCGATGGGCGCGCTCGTCCGGGCGCGCTGGTCCTTCGTCGTCACGGACCACCGCGCCCTGCACACCGCGTACTCCCTGGAGTCGGCGCTCGACGAGCTCGTGTTCGTCATCGGCCCCGTGCTCGCCACGCTGTTGGCGACCTCCGTGACGCCGACGGCCGGTCTCCTCGTCCCGGCGTTCGCCGTCCTGCTCGGCGGGCTGGCCTTCCTCGCGCAGAAGGCGACCGAGCCGCCACCGTCCCCGCGGGTGGCGGGCGTCCCGCACCGCAGCGTGATGCGTTCGGGGTCGATGGTCGTCCTCGCCCTGGTGTTCATCGGGATGGGGGCCATCTTCGGCGCGACGGATGTCGCCGTCGTCGCGTTCGCCGAGGAGCAGGGCCGCAAGGGACTGGCAGGCGTGATCCTCGCGGTCTTCGCGCTCGGCTCCCTGCTCGCGGGACTCGCCTACGGCTCTCGCCACTTCGTCCGGCCGCTGTGGCAGCGCTTCGCGCTCGGCATGGTCGCCCTCGCCGTCGGGGTCTCCCTCTTCGAGCTCGTGGACAGCCTCGGCGCCCTGGCGGCGGTGATGTTCGTCACGGGCTTCTCCATCGCCCCCACGCTGATCAACGGCAACGGACTGGTCCAGGAGATCGTCCCGCGGACCCAGCTCACCGAGGGGCTGACCTGGGTGGGGACGTCCCTCGGCGTCGGCGTCTCGTTCGGGTCCTCGATCGCCGGCTCGCTCATCGACGTCCGCGGGTCCCACGGCGGATTCCTCGTCGTCCAGGTGGCGGCGGTGTTCTCGGTCGTCGCGACCCTGCTCTCCCTTCGACGGCTGCGCGCCGACTCCCGCCGTGCGGCCGCCCGTCGGGTCTCGACCGTGGCCTGAGTCGGGTCACGCCGCTACCGCGCGCACCTCGTGAGCCGCGACCGTACCGCCACCCCTGGCCCCTCCGGCCGCCCGGTGCTCTGATGGACGGGAGGGCCGCCGTCGGCGGCCACGGAGGAGGCGATCATGATCCGCAACGAGCCCTGGCCCGAAGGGACCCCTGCCTGGGTGGACCTCAACGTCCCCGACCACCTCGCCGCCCACGCCTTCTACGCCGGGCTGTTCGGCTGGGAGTTCCTGCCACCCGCCGGCCCGGAGATGGGCTTCTACTCGATGTCCCACCGTGGCGGGAAGATGATCGCCGGAGTGGCCCAGAGCGAGGAACCCGCCGCCTGGACGACCTACCTGGCCACCGACGACATCGAGGCGACCCTGGCGAAGGCAGCGGAGGCGGGGGGCCAGGTGCTCGTCGGGCCCGAGACCATCGAGCCCTTCGGCCGGTTCGCCGCCGTGCTGGACCCGGTCGGAGCCGTCTTCGGCCTGTGGCAGGCGAAGGAGCACATCGGGTCGAACGTGGTGAACGAGCCGGGAGCCGTCATCTGGAACGAGAGCTACGGGCTCGACCTCGAGGCGGCGAAGGCCTTCTACGGTCACGTGTTCGACTACGAGTTCGGCGAGATGTCGCAGCCGGGCTTCGAGTTCGTGACCATCGCGCCGCCGGGGGGTGAGCCGGTCGGCGGGCTGGGCGGCCCCGGCAGCAAGCCCGAGGGTACCGAGCCCGCGTGGTTCGTGTACTTCGCGACGGAGGACACCGAGAAGGCGGTGGAACGGGTCGTGGAGCTGGGCGGGTCCGTGCTCTCCGACCCCAGGCCGAGCCCCTTCGGCACGATGGCGACCGTCGCCGGGCCGTCCGGTGAGGTGTTCGTCCTCATGTCGACCGCCGAACCCGTGAGCCAGGTCACGGACTGACCGGTCCGGTCGCGGTGGGGCTGCGCCGGTTCAGGCGGCGCCCGACCGCAGCCCGAGCCGGTCCAGCAGGGCGATCGAGGCACGTGACTGGTTGAAGGTGTACAGGTGCAGCCCGGGAGCCCCGGCCTCGAGCACCTCGGACACCAGCTCCGCGCCGAGCTCCAGGCCCGCGGCCCGGCGGCGCTGCTCGTCCGTCTCCGAGTCGAGGCGGTCGAGCAGGGCCCCGGGTACCGGGACACCGCTGATCTCCTGGAGGCGTCGGAGCCGAGCCGGGTCCTCCAGCGGGACGATCCCCGGGATGATCGGCAGGTCGACCCCTGCCGCTCGCGCCGCCGCGACGTAGCGGCGGTAGGAGTCGGCCTCGAAGAAGACCTGGGTGATCGCGTACTGGGCGCCGGCGTCCTGCTTGGCGCGGAGGGCGAGCAGGTCACCGCACAGCGGGGCGTCCGGCTCGGGCACCGCCGGCAGGCAGGACGGCGTCGCCGCCACGCCGATCGCGACGGCGGGATCGATCTCGCGCAGGAAGGCGACGAGCTCGCTCGCCCGCGAGAGCCCGTCGACGGGAGGGACCCACGGCTCGGCCCCCGCCGGCGGGTCGCCGCGCAGCGCGAGGACGTCGCGCACCCCGTCCGCCAGGAAGCCCTCGGCGATCGTCCGCAGCTCGGAGCGCTCGGACGCGATGCAGGTGAGGTGGGCCACGGGGCGCACCTGCGTGTGCTCCAGCACGTGGCGGACGACGGCGCGGGAGGTGTCCCGTGAGGAGCCGGACGCCCCGTAGGTCACCGAGATGAAGTCGGGCGCCGCCTCGGCGAGACGGGCGATCGCGGCCCACAACGAGGCCTCCCCTGCCGCGCTCCTGGGCGGGAAGAGCTCGAAGGAGACCGTCGGGCCCTGCTCGGGTGCCGCAGCGAGGCGCGCAGGGATCGGCGCCGGGCTGCTGTCCGCGATCATGGTTCTCCGTCGTCCTCGGGTGGGCTGGGGCCGGTGTGCACCGGCGGGGCAGCGGGCCCCTGCCGGCCTGTCGAGCAGTGCCGGCAACGGTCACTGTAGGGCGGTCGGGCGACCGGCCCCAAGTCCTACCGTCTCGTCGGCTGAGACCGGGCGTCTCGTCTGACGGCTGTGAGCGGTCGATCCGCGGCGCGGGAGGACGAGCGCCGTCGACCCGGCACACAGGAACTTCCCAGAGTCAGCACGTACTCTGGAGCGGCTCGCTCCCGCGGGCAGCCCGCGTCGGCGCTTCGTCGCGACCCGGGATCCCCGATCGTGAAGGAACGACGCCGTGCGCCGACCGGCCACCGCCCTCATCTCCGTCGCCCTGGCAGCGACCCTCCTCGCGGGCTGCTCGAGCGGCTCGGACGCCGACGCGAGCCCGACAACGGACACGAGCACGGAGGACACGACGAGCACGAGCAACCCCGACGACCTGGCCGCGCTGGAGTCGGTCACCGTCGAGGGTGCGCTCGACGCCACGCCGACCCTCACCTTCGACCAGCCGTTCTCCATCACCGCTGCCGCAGCCGTCGTCGAGTCCGAGGGCGAGGGCGAGGAGATCACCTCGACGAGCCTCGTCATGATCGACTATGTCGCGGTGGACGGCGACGACGGCACCGTCCTCGGCTCGACCTGGGACGACGGCGGCGCGAACGTGCTGAGCATGTCGGACACGGGGATCATCCCGGCCCTCATCGAGGCCCTTGTCGGCCACAACGTCGGCACCCGCATCGTCTTCGGGGTCCCGGGCACCGCGGCCGTCGAGGCGACCGACGCGACAGAGGCGATCGAGGCGACCCCTGCCACCGTCATGGCGATCGTCGCGACCTCGCTCGTCGCCAACCGCGCCGAGGGTGAGGCCGTCGAGCCGGCCGCCGGGCTGCCGCTCGTCACGCTCGCCGAGGACGGCACGCCGTCCATCGAGGTGCCCGAGGGCACCGAGGAGCCGACGGAGCTCGTCACGCAGGTGCTGATCAAGGGCGCAGGCGCCGAGATCGAGGCCGGTCAGACGGTCACCTTCCAGTACAGCGGCTGGCTGTTCGACGGCACCGTGTTCGACTCCTCCTGGGCGAACGGCGCTCCGTTCGAGACCCAGATCGGCACCGGCCAGGTCATCACCGGGTGGGACGAGGGCCTCGTCGGCCAGACCGTCGGCAGCCAGGTGCTGCTGGTCATCCCCTCCGAGCTCGGCTACGGCGAGTCCGGGAGCGGGGACACGATCCCGCCGAACTCGACCCTGATCTTCGTCGTGGACATCCTCGCGGCGAGCTGATCGCAGCAACGACGAGAGGGGCGGGCACGTGCCCGCCCCTCTCGTCTCGTTCGCGGCCGTGATCGCGTGATCCGGGCCGCGCCTCACCTCACGGCGCACAGGCCGCCAGGGCGGAGCCGTCGGCGGTGGTGACTGTGGCGGACGTCCCGACCGCGACCTCCGTCCGGTGCTGGGTCACCTGACGCGTCGGGGGCGAGTCCACCGCGGCACCGTCGGTGATCGAGACGCCGATCCCGCCGGGCCCTGTCACGGTCGCGAGCGCGACATCGGCGATCGTCACGGGGGGCAGCAGGGTCCGGGCCACCGCGGGCACGCCGCGCGGCTCACCGTGGACCGACAGCAGGAGGGGCGGG
>NZ_JBFHHB010000057.1:0-14570 GCF_041597215.1 Actinotalea sp. | reverse complement strand
CGTCACCTGTCCTCCCGTGCGCTGCACACCCGATTCCCGGCGAGCGGTGACCTGGTCATAAAGCCGGCGGTCTCCGCCGGGTCCCGTGACACCGGCCGCTACACGGCCATCGACGCGGGTTCGCGCGGGCTGGCGATCACCCACGCCAAGCGACTCCTGGAGTCCGACCGCACCGTGATGGTCCAGCGCTACCTGACGAGCGTGGACACCGAGGGCGAGCACGCACACGTGTTCTTCGCCGGGGAGTACTCGCACTCGATCCTCAAGGGCGCCATGCTCGACGGCCCGGAGGTCGCCGTCGACGGCATCTACAAGGAGGAGCGGATCAGCCCGGTGACGGCCACCGAGGCCGAGATCGAGGCGGCACGCACCGTCGTGCGCACGGCACGCGAGCTCCTGACGGCGTCCTCGCACGGAGTGCCCGTCGACTCGGAGAAGTTCCTCTACCACCGCGTCGACTTCGTCAAGGACGACGACGGCAACCCCGTGCTCATGGAGCTGGAGATGGTCGAGCCCTCGTTGTTCTTCGAGTACTGCGAGGGCTCCGTCGGGCGCTTCGTGGACGTGATCATCTCGCGCGTCCCGCGCTGAGGTCACCCCTCCGAGGGAGGTGTCCGCAGCACCCCCGCGGAGCCGGTAGACTTCACGGCGGTCCGAGCCACGGCTCGCCGGCCGTGGTGGCTATAGCTCAGTCGGTAGAGCACCTGGTTGTGGTCCAGGGGGTCGCGGGTTCAAGTCCCGTTAGCCACCCCATCCCGCTCCGGGCACCTCAGGTGCCCGGAGCGTTCTCGTTCTCGGCACCGCCCGGCCGCCCCAGCCGACCGCACCGCGGACCTGCGGGGCCTCAGGCCCCTGCGGCCCGCGCCACGCTCGTCGCGACGACCTCTGCGGCGATCGCCTTCGCGGCCTTGGAGTCGGGACCGGGCTGGGCGACCATCATCGCCGCGCGGTAGTACCGCAGCTCGTCGATGCTCTCCAGGATGTCCGCGAGGGCGCGGTGCCCGCCGTGCTTGTCGGGGGAGGCGAAGTAGATGCGCGGGTACCAGCGGCGCGCGAGCTCCTTGACGGACGAGACGTCGACCACGCGGTAGTGCAGGTGCCCGACGAGGTCCGGCATGTCGCGGTCGAGGAACGCCTTGTCCGTGCCCACCGAGTTCCCGGCCAGTGGCGCCTTGCCCGGCTCGACGCGCTCGCGCAGGTAGGCCATGACCGCGTCCTGTGCCTCGGCGAGAGTCATCCCCGCGGGGAGCTCCTCGAGGAGTCCCGAGGTCGTGTGCATCGTCCGGACGAAGGGGTCCATCTGCTCCAGCGCCTCGACGGGCGGGGTGATGACCACGTCGATGCCCTCGTCCAGGACGTTGAGCTCGGAGTCCGTCACCACGACGGCGATCTCGACGAGAGCGTCCTTCGCCAGGTCGAGCCCGGTCATCTCGCAGTCGATCCAGACGATCTTGTCATTCGGGGGTGTCGGCGCGCTCACCGGTCCACCTTAGGGGGTCCCTCGGGTCGTGGCCCGGGAGCGGGTACCGAGCGTGCGACCCAGACCGCTCCGACGATGACGACGGCTGCGCCCACCGCGCCGAGCGCGGCGACCCACCACGCCCCGACGGCCCAGGCCAGCACCGCGCCGGTGGCCACGGCGCCGGTCCCACCCATGACCAGGGCCTCGCGCAGCCATCCGTCCTCGCGGGGTCCACCGGTCCCGGAGGGGACGGGCGCCCCGGTCCCCTCTGCGGGGGGAGCAGCGGGCATGCCGTCGGTGGCCTCGTCCCGACCCTCGTCCTGCGGGGGACCGGCCGCGTGCCGGCCCATCAGGCGGTCACCCTGTAGCGCATCGGTCCATCATGCCCGGGTCCGCGGCGGACGACCGCCAGCGGGGATCGCGTGCGGCGAATAGAATCCGAGGACCGAGGGAGGCGGTCCCCGTGAGCGATGCTGCTGTCGTGGAACGACCGGTGCTCGTCATGGCCGATGACGGCGCCCCGTCGTCGGATGTCGCGTGGTTGTGGGTGACCAGTCATCGATGGCAGGGATGGGCGCTCGAGTCCGTGACCGTCACCGAGGCGCCCTTCCCCGGTGGACCTGTCAGGGGGCCGGTGCGGAGCGTCCCGCGCACAGCACCCGAGTCGGCGGCCTTCGTGAGCGTCGACCACCTGGACGTCGTGGGCGATCCCCGGGTGGTGCTCTTCGAGCGGTCGGATGCGGCGCTGGTCGTGCTGGGCAGCCACCACCACGGGCACCTCGGCGGGCTCTGGGCCGGGAGCACGACCGAGTGGCTCGTGGTGCGACCGTCGGTCCCGCTGCTCGTCGCGGTGCACGGTCACGTCACCCGGACCGTCGCGATCTGCGTCGACGGCAGCACCTCGGCCAGACGGGCGCTCGAGACCTTCCACTCGCTCCCGTGGTCGGACGGCCTCGAGGTGACTCTCGTCGCTGTCGACGACGGGGCCACCGACGTCGACCGAGCGCTCACCGAGGCCGAGGCGACGTTCGCCGGACGGCGCCCCCCGGCCGTCGTCCGCCGGGTCGGTGCGGCGCGTCGTGAGATCCCGGCCCACGTCCGTGAGCAGTGCCCCGACCTCGTCGTCCTCGGCACCAGGGGCCTGACCGGGCTGGCGCGACTCACGGCCGGCTCGACCGTCTCGGCGCTCCTCAAGGACCGGACCGCGAACCTCCTCCTCGCCCACTCCGCCGAGCAGTGACCGGTCAAGGTCCGGCTGCGGCCGCCCGGTGCGGGCGACGAGCGCCGGCGCGGGGCCGGGGGAGGGTGCGGTGAGACGATGACGCCCGTCGTCCTCGTCGTCCTCGGCATCGCTGCCGCGGCAGCGGGTGGGGAGCTCTTCGTCCGGGGGCTGGTGGGTCTCGCCGTGCGGCTGCGGGTCGCGCCCGGGATCGTCGGGGCGACCGTCGCGGCGTTCGCCACCTCGAGCCCTGAGCTGTCGGTCGGGGTGAACTCCGCTCTCGAGGGCACGCCGGAGGTGGCCCTCGGTGACGCCCTCGGCAGCAATGTGGTCAACGTCGCCCTGGTGCTCGGGGTCGCGCTCGCGATCGCCGGCCTCACCCCGCGGCGTGCCGACCTCAACCGTGACCTCCCCGTCGCCCTCATCGCCCCGCTGGTCACGCTCGGGCTCGCGGCGGACGGCACGATCAGCCGGATCGACGGCGGGATCCTCCTGGCGTCGTTCGGCGCGTGGCTCGTCGTGACCATCCGACAGGCCGTGCACGAGCGGGACGGGACCGTTGCCGTGCTCGCGCCTCCCGGCCGGCGCCGGGCGGTCGTGCGGGACGCCGTCGCCGGTCTCGTCCTGCTCGTCGTGGCGGGGAGGCTCATCGTGCTCGCGGCGAAGGGCATCGGGGAGCTCCTCGGCTGGGACGCGTTCACCGTGGGCGCGCTGCTCGTGGCGGTGGGCACCTCCACCCCGGAGCTGGCGACGACGATCATGGCTCGCGTCCGGGGGTACGACGCCGTGAGCGTGGGCACGGTGCTCGGCAGCAACATCTTCAACGGTCTGCTCGTCATCGGCGTCGCCTCGGTCATCACCCCGATCGACGTCGCCGTCTCGGAGATCGCACTGACGGTCGCCGCGGGTGTCCTCAGCCTGCTGCTCGTGCTGCCGGGTTCCCGGAACCGGCTCGGTCGCCGCCGCGGCGCCCTCCTGGTCTCTCTCTACGCCGGGTACCTCGTCGTGCTGCTCAGCTTCCGGGGGGCGTGAGCCCAGGGTTCGCCGGTCGCACGGCACCGGATCGGCATAGGGTGAAGGAAGAGTCCACCGCCCGGCTGAAGCGGAGGTCGCACGATGACGACGACGCAGGTGAGCATCCTGTCGATCTGGTTGATCTCGGGTCTGTTCGCGACCCTCGTCCTCATGCGGCGGGGCCACCGGCACTGGATCTGGATCGTCTTCGGCATCCTCCTCGGACCGATGGCGTGGCTCGTCTTCCGTGAGCGCTCGGAGGCGGACGCGCCGCACCTCGAGCAGCTGGTGCAGGGCTCGGTGGGGCCGGGCCTGCACGTGCTCGTCGGCATCGACGGCTCGGCGGCCGCCGAGCGGGCCGCGGTGACGGCCGTCGGGCTCCTCGGCGGGCAGGTGGGCAGGATGACGCTCGCGACGGTGATCGACTACGACACCGACGAGGACCGCGAGGACGGGGCAGAGCCGGCCGCCTGGGAGATGCTGCACGCCGTCAAGGCCCGGCAGGCCCCCGCCGACCCGACCGAGGCGCTGCTGGTCGGACCCCCGGTGGACGCCCTGCTCGCGTTCGCCGCCGAGCACGGAGTCGACCTCATCGTCGTCGGCCCGCGGGGGAGCGGGCTCTCCGAGCGCGTGATGGGCAGCGTCTGCACCGGACTGGTGTCGCGGTCGCCGGTGCCCGTCCTGGTCGTCGGTGGTGACCCGGCGGCAGGGCCGCGCCCATGAGGATCCGGTTCCGGCCCGCGTCAGCGCCCGAGCTCCACCCGGTCGCGTGAGCGCCCGCCATGAGTGAGCCGCGAGCCGGTGGGTTCCGGGGCCTGACGAGCGAGGAGGCACGCGCCCGGCTGGAGGTCCACGGCCCGAACGCGCTGCCCGCCGCGCGCCCGGACCCGTGGTGGGCACGGGTCGCGCGTCAGCTGCGGAGCTCGATCATCTACATCCTGCTCTTCGCCCTGGGCTTCGACCTGGCGGTCTGGATCGCCGAGGGCACGCAGGAGTGGCCCTTCGAGTCCCTGGCGATCGCCACGATCCTCGTCTTCAACACGGCGATGGGCGTCTGGCAGGAGTACCGGGCCGAGGACGCCCTCAAGCGACTCCAGGAGCTCGCTGCGCCGCGGGTCTGCGTGCTGCGGGACGGCGAGATCAGCATGATCGACGCGACGCTGCTCGTCCCGGGCGACCTCGTACGGGTGGAGGCCGGTGACCGCATCCCCGCCGACGGGCTGCTCACCAGCGAGCAGGCGCTGCAGGTCGACGAGTCGGTCCTCACCGGGGAGTCGGTCCCCGTCGAGCGGGGGATCGGCGAACCTGCGCTGTCCGGGACGCTCGCCGTGCGCGGGCTGGCCTGGATCGAGGTCGGCCGGACGGGCGCGGACTCGGCGATGGGTCGGATCGCGACGATGCTGGCCGGCGTCACGATGGAGCGCACCCCGCTCGAACGGCGCATGGACCACTTCGGGCACCGGATCGCACGGTGGATCGCCCTGCTCGCCGTCGTGCTGACCGTCGGCGGAGTCCTCATCGACGGGATCGAGCAGCTCGACGAGGCGCTGCTGTTCGCGGTCGCGGTCGCCGTGGCCGCGGTGCCGGAAGGGCTGCCGGCGGTCCTGACCCTGACCCTCGCGCTCGGCACCGAGCGGATGAGCGTCCGCAAGGCCGTCGTCCGGCGGCTGTCCGCGGTGGAGGCGCTGGGGTCGGTCACCGTGATCGCCACGGACAAGACCGGCACGCTCACCGAGAACTCGATGTCCGTGCAGAACCTCGACTCGCCCGACCCGGGCCGCGCCCTGCGGGCGATGGTGCTCGCCGCCGACGCCGAGCCGCTCGGCGAGGTCGGCGATGCGCTCGAGCTGGGTCTGTACGCCTATGCCGACGCCCATGGGGTCGACCCGGTCGCCCTGCGGGCGGAGCACCCGCGCCAGTCGGTGCGGCCCTTCGACTCCGCATGGCGGTTCATGCGCGTCAGCGTGGTCGAGGACGGCCGGGTCGTCTCCTACCTCAAGGGCGCAGCGGAGGTGCTCCTGGAACGCAGCGACCTCGACGAGGCCACCAGGAAGGACTGGGAGGCGCGCAACGAGGCCGCGGCGGCGCAGGGGTACCGCGTGCTGGGTCTCGCCTGGTCTCCCGACGACCGCGAGGAGCACGTGGTCTGGTTGGGCGTCGCGTGGTTGTGGGACCCGCCGCGGCCCGAGGTGCCGGGAGCGATCGCCAGCGCGCACGCCGCCGGCATCCGGGTCCTCATGATCACCGGTGACCACCCGTCAACGGCGTTGACGATCGCCGAGCGGATCGGCATCCCGTCCTCCCGCGCCCTGACCGGCGACGACCTGGACCGGCTCGGTCCCGACGAGCTCCGCGAGGCGGTCGCCGAGGTGAGCGTGTTCGCGCGGGTCAGTCCCGAGCACAAGCTCGCGCTGGTCAGCGCGCTCAAGGCGAGCGGGGAGATCGTCGCCATGACCGGTGACGGGGTCAACGACGCGCCGGCCCTGAAGCGGTCGGACGTCGGCGTCGCCATGGGCCAGCGGGGCAGCGACGTCAGCCGTGAGGTCGCGGACCTCGTCCTCCTCGACGACAACTTCGCCACCATCGCCGCCGCGGTCGAGGAGGGCCGCGGGATCTACGACAACATCCAGAAGTTCCTCCGCTTCCTCTTCTCCACCAACGTCGCGCTCGTCATCCTCATCGTGGCCGGGGTCGTGGGTGCTGCGATCGTCGGTCTGCGGGACAACCTGGGCAACCTGCTCGTCCCGTTGACGGCCGCCCAGCTGCTGTGGATCAACGTCATCGCCGACGGACCCCCGGCGCTCGCCCTCGGGCTGGACCGCAACCCCGACGTGATGTCGCGGCGTCCGCGAGCGCCGTCCGCGCCGCTGCTCACCCGCGGGTGCACGCGCTTCATCCTGTGGAGCGGAGCCCTGAAGGCCTCGCTCGGCATCGCGCTCTTCTTCTGGCTCCCCGAGCTCGGGTACAGCGGCGACCAGGCACGCACCGCCGTCTTCCTCTACGAGTCGCTCGCCCAGCTCGCCTTCGTCTACCCCGCCCGGGTGATCAGCTCCCGGCCGGTCCCCAACCGGGTCCTCAACACGATCGTCCTGGTCAGCGTGCTCGTCCAGGTCGCGACCGTCGCGCTCCCCGGTCTGCGCACCCTGCTGTCTCTCGAGCTCCTCGACCTCGGGGCCTTCGGCGTGATCGCTGCGGCGCTCGGGCTGTCCGTCGTCGGGGCCTTCCTGCTCGCCCGCGCGACGACCGAGCCCGACTGAGCACCGGGCGTCGGGAGCCGATCGGTGGTTGGAGCGACTGAGCCACGGCAGGATGGCGGTACGCAGGGCCGGACGAGCTGAGAGGGGCGCCCGTGGACTCCGTCGGCTACCAACTGGCGCTCCTGGTGGTGCTGATCGTGCTCAACGCATGGTTCGCCGGCTCCGAGATCGCCCTGGTCTCGCTGCGGGAGAGCAAGCTCAGGGGTCTGGAGGGCAGCGGTGCTCGCGGCAGGACCCTCGCCCGGCTCGCTCGCGACCCGAAGCGCTACCTCGCGACGATCCAGATCGGCATCACGCTGGCCGGCTTCCTCGCGGCTGCGACGGCAGCGGTCTCGCTCGCCGAGCCCCTCGTCCCGCTCCTCGGGTTCCTCGGCGCGGCAGCCGAGCCCGTCGCGATCCTCGGCGTGACCGTCGTCCTCACCTTCCTCATGCTCGTTCTCGGCGAGCTGGCCCCCAAGCGGATCGCGCTGCAGCGTGCCGAACGATGGGCGCTCGCGGTGGCCCGACCCCTCGACGTCCTGTCCCGACTCGCCCATCCCGCCGTATGGCTGCTCGGCGGCGTGACCGACGCGCTCGTGCGCCTCGTCGGTCTCGATCCCAAGGAACCACGGGACGAGATCAGCCCGGCGGAGCTGCGGGATCTGGTCACCGGTCACGGCGGGTTCACCCCGGAGCAGCGCGAGATCATCGCCGGGGCGGTCGAGATCACCCACCGGGCGCTGCGTGAGGTCCTCGTCCCGCGGCTGCACGTCTTCGTGCTCCGCGCGGACGACCCCGTCGCCGAGGCGAGGACGGCACTCGCCGTGTCGGGGTACTCCCGGGCCCCGGTGGTGCGCGGCGGGGGCCTCGACGACGTGGTGGGGGTGGTCACCCTCCAGGACCTGGTCGTGCACGGTGAGGGGACAGCAGGCGACCAGGTGCGACCGGCGATGCTCCTTCCGGAGTCGCTACCGGTCGCCGACGCGTTGCGACGGTTCAAGGCGGAGCATCAGCAGCTCGCGCTGGTGGTCGACGAGCACGGCGGGGTGGACGGGATCGTCACGCTGGAGGACCTCCTCGAGGAGGTGGTCGGCGAGATCTACGACGAGACCGACCGTGACGTCAGGGCCGTCGTCCGGCAGCCCGACGGCTCGCTCCTGCTGCCCGGGCACTTCCCCCTGCACGACCTGCCGGACGTCGGCGTCGAGCTGGCGCCTCGACCGCACGGGGAGGCCACGACGCTCGCCGGTCTCGTGCTGGCAGCCCTCGGCCACGTCCCGACCGCTCCGGGGGAGGTCGTCGTGACCGGCGGCTGGCGCATCGAGGTGACAGCGGTCGTCGGGCACGCGATCAGCAGTGTGCGGCTCACCCGGGCCGGGCCGGGCGAGGAGAGAGGCGAGAGCCCCCGACCCTCTGAGATCATCGGGTGATGCCCAGCCCCACTCGTCGCGAGCGCCTCGGTGCCCTCCTCGCCGCGGTTCGCCGCCAGGCGGACCTGCTGCGGGCGGACAGCTCGCGGGTGGCCCGTGCGGTCGGGCTCGGCCTCCTGGTGGCGGGGGTCGCCGCCTTCCTCGGGGTGCTCGACGCCGTGCGGGAGATGGACGACCTCGCCTCGCTCGACACGCCCGTCCTGGAGTGGCTCGCCGCGGCGCGCAGCCCGGTCGTCACGGCGGTCCTCACGGCGGTCACGACCGTCTTCGGCCCCGTGGTCCTGCCCGTCCTCGTCGGGTTGGGCGGGCTCGGCTGGGGACTGTGGCGCAAGGAGTGGTGGCCCGTGCTCCTGCTGCTGGGCGCGATGCTCGGGTCGAGCGCCGTGGCCTTCACCCTCAAGCTCGTGATCGCCCGGCCTCGGCCTGCGCTCGACAGCCAGCTCGTCCCCGGGCTCGAGTCGACGTACTCCTTCCCGTCGGGACACACCGCCGGCGCTGCGACGCTGGCCCTGGTCGTCGCCTACCTGCTCTGGATCCGCCGGCCGACCCCACGGTCCTTGGTGCTGTGGTGCGTCGCCGCGGGAGTCACCGTCGGTGTGGTCGCGCTGAGCAGGCTCTACCTCGGCTACCACTTCGTCACGGACGTGGCGGCCTCGGTCGCGCTCGGTGTCGCGGTGCTCGGAGCTGTCGTGCTCATCGACGGTCGGCACGGAGGCGCACGCCGGACCTCTCGCTGAGAGATACGGTCCATCCTGGTCGGATTGGCCTGGCGGCGGCGTCGTCCGCCGCGCGATGCTCGACGCAGCCCTGTGCCCGTCGTCGTGGAGAGAGACCGTGTCACGCACCCGCTTGATCCTGCTGGGCACCGCCGGCGGCTCCGCGACCTTCCCCCTGGACGGCAGCCCCACGGTCGCACGGCAGGGCATCGCCTCCGCCCTCGTGGTCGACGGCCAGGTGCACCTCGTCGACGCGGGCCAGGGCGTCGCGCGTCAGCTGACCTTCGCCGACATCGGCGGTCACGGCCCGGCCGGGGCGTTCAGCGGACTGCGCGGCATCTACCTGACGCACCTGCACTCCGACCACACGATGGACCTGGCGAACCTCGTGCACTGCGGATTCCTCCAGGGCTGGCCGCAGGACGTCCCGGTGGACGTCTGGGGCCCGGGATCCCGCGGTCCGCTCGCCGCGGTCCCGACGCCGGGCAACCCCGTCGTGCGCCCGTCGGAGCCGACCCCAGGGACGAGCACCTTCGTGCGTCACCTTCTCGAGGCCTTCGCCACCGACCTGAACGACCGGATCCTGGCGGCCGGCCGGCGCAACCCCTTCGCCCTCCTGCGGAGCCACGACCTCCTGCCCCCGGTGCCGGTCGACCTCGACCGAGGCACGTGCCCGACGGTCGACCCCTGGCTCGTCATGCAGGACGACACGGTCCGGGTGACCGCGACGCTCGTGGAGCACGGGGCGATGTTCCCGTGCCTGGCCTACCGCTTCGACACGGCGGACGGCTCGGTCGTGTTCTCCGGGGACACGGTCCCGTCCGAGAACCTCGTGCGGCTGGCCAGCGGGGCCGACGTGCTCGTGCACGAGGTGATCGACGCCCGGTACGGCAGCTGGCAGTTCGGGCCCGGGCCGTTGGGCCCCGCCCAGGAGCGCGCGGTGGCGACGGTCCTGGGCAAGCACACGTCGACCGACCAGGTCGGGGCGGTCGCGCAGGCCGCCGGTGTCGGGACCCTCGTGCTCACGCACCTGGTCCCGGCCTCGCTGCCCACCGAGCACTGGGAGAGCCTGGTCACCGGCTTCGACGGCCGGGTCGTGGTCGGTGAGGACCTCCTGGAGCTGGACCTCGCGCCTCGGTGAGGCAGGGCGCGCGGAGCCGGCGGCGCGCGGCCGGCTCCGCACGGGCCCGTCACGGCCGACGATCAGCGCAGCCGGCGCAGGCCCTCACGGAACTGGTCGGCCGGATGCCAGTACGGCAGGCGCAGGTGCGTGCCGAAACTGCCGAAGACCGAGGACGTCGGCCCGGGGACGACGCGGACCCCGTGCCGGCGACCACGCTCCGCCAGGGCAACCGCGTCCGTCCCCGTGTCGACCCACAGCCCGGTGCCGCCGCTGGGCGGGGTCCACGTCCAGTCCGGGTGCACCTCCGCCAGCACGTCCGACGCCCGCTCGAGGGAGGTCGCGAGCTGGGCGTGACGTTCGGCGAGAGCCTCGTCCGCGCGTGCGAGCAGCCGCGCGGTGACGAGCTGGTCCAGTACCGGACCTGCCATGTCGACGGCCTTGCGGGCCTCGGTGAGCCGGGTCACGGCACCGGCCGATCCCCGGATCCAGCCCACCCGCAGCCCGCCCCACAGGAGCTTGGAGGCCGTCCCGATCGTGAGGACGGGGCCCCCGGGAAGGAGGGAACCCCACGGCGGCCGGCGGGAGCCGCGATCGAGCAGGACGTCGGCCGTGCAGGAGTCCTCGACGGTCAGGAGCTCGTGCCGTCGGACGAGCTCGGCGAGCCGACGCCTCTCGGGCTGCGGAAGGGTGACACCGGTGGGGTTGTGCGCGGTGGGCTGCACGTAGAGCAGGCGGGGCTGCCTGCTCTCCAGGAGCCGCGCGAGATGGGAGACGTCCAGGCCGTGGGGGCCCATCGGCACCGCGAGGAGGCGCGCACCGCAGGCGCGGAACGCCTCGAGCGAACCACGGTAGGTCGGTTCCTCGACGACGACCTCGTCCCCCGAGGAGACGAAGGTGTGTGCGATGAGCCAGACCGCCTGCTGGGCCCCACCCGTCACGAGGACCTCGTCGGGGTCCGTGGGCCAGCCCTCCCTGGTGTACCGGTCCGCGATGGCCGCGCGCAGGACCGGCAGCCCCGCCGGGTAGTAGCCGTCGCCGGAGACGAGATCCGCCAGGTCCTCGGCCCGGAGCGATGCGAGGGTCTCGGCGACCATCGGCAGTCCCGGAAGGGCCCCGCTGGTGAGGTCGATCGAGTGGGTCTGATGCCCGGTGTGCGAGGCGAGCCGACCCTCGGTCGTGTTGCTCGATCCCCACCCCGTCGCCCCCGGCCGGCCACGGACCCGTGACCCTGAGCCCTGGCGTGCAGCGAGGAGGTCGGCGGTGCCCAGCATCTCGTACGCCTCCGCGACGGTCACCCGGGACACCCCGAGGGCGTCCGCCAGGGCTCGCTGCGAGGGCAGGATCGCTCCGTCGCGCAGCACGCTCGCCTCGACCAGGGCACCGATCGCAGCGGCCAGGGCATCGGGGAGGGTGCGCCCGGTGTCCGACCAGTCGCCGAGCAGTCGGCAGAGGGTCGCCGCCTCGACGCGTGAGTCGGCTGCGCGAGTGGACACCTCTGCTCCTCGGGTGGGGGACGCTGCTGCCTCGATGCTAGGCGGACCGCGTCGACGGGCCGCGGTCCACTTGCGTCGAACTGGCGTGGTCGACGGTCGGTGGCCCCGCCCATGCTGGGGCTCGGACGCGGCAGTCATCGGGGACTGCGCTCCGGGAGAAAGGCTGATTTCGATGGCACGAGTGGTCCTTCTGGGAACCTTCGACACCAAGGGCGAGGAGTACGCCTGGTTGCGTGACCGCCTGCGCGAGGAGGGCTGCGAGACGCTCCTGATCGACGCGGGCGTCTTCTCCGACGGGAACGGCATCGCCGACATCCTCCCCGCCGAGGTGGCAGCCGCCGGCGGCGCGGACCTCGAGGAGCTGCGGGCGGCCCGCGACCGCGGTGCGAGCATGGGCGTGATGGCGCGCGGCGGTGCCGCCCTGGTCAAGAGGCTCGTCGACGAGGGCACGGTGCACGGCTTCCTCGCGATCGGTGGCTCAGGCGGGTCCTCCGTCGCCGCGCAGGCCATGCAGGCGATGCCGGTCGGCACCCCCAAGGTCCTCGTCTCGACCATGGCGGCAGGAGACGTCAGCCCGTACGTCGGGGTCGCCGATGTGACGTTGATGTACTCGGTCGTCGACGTCGCCGGGATCAACTCGATCTCGCGCCGGGTCTTCGGCAACGCGGTCGCAGCGATCGCCGGGATGGCCCAGCACTACGAGGCGTCGGCGAGCGAGCCGGCGGCCGACGAGAAGCCGCTGATCGGCGCGACGATGTTCGGGGTCACCACTCCCGCGGTCACCGAGGCGCGCGAGCGCCTGGAGGAGCTCGGCTACGAGGTCCTCGTGTTCCACGCCACCGGTGCGGGCGGCAAGGCCATGGAGGCGCTCGCCGAGGCGGGGTTCCTCGCCGGGATCCTCGACCTGACCACGACGGAACTCGCCGACGACCTGGTCGGCGGGGTGCTCTCCGCCGGGCCGCACCGGCTCGAGGCAGCCGGGCGCGTCGGACTGCCGCACGTGGTCAGCGTCGGCGCCCTCGACATGGTCAACTTCGGCCCCGAGGACACGGTGCCCGCGAAGTTCGCCGATCGCCTCACCTACGTGCACAACCCGACGGTCACCCTGATGCGCACCACGCGCGAGGAGATGGCCCAGCTCGGCCGGTCGATCGCCACCAAGGTGTCGGCCGCCACCGGACCCGTCGCCGTCCTGCTGCCGACCCGAGGCGTGTCGGCGATCGACGTCGACGGGGCGCCGTTCCGGGACGCCGAGGCAGACGCCGCCCTCTTCGCCGAGATCCACGGGGGCCTGGACGGCACCGCCGTTCCGGTGACCGACGTGGACTGCGCGATCAACGACGCGGGCTTCGGCCGGCAGATGGCCGACACCCTGCACTCCCTCATCACCAGCACCAGCACCACCGGAAAGGACTGACCATGGACAGGACCACAGCACTCGCTCGCCTGCGCGCGACCGTCGAGGCGGGCAAGCCGATCGTCGGCGGAGGCGCCGGTACCGGGCTCTCGGCCAAGTCGGCGGAGGCCGGCGGGATCGACCTGCTCATCATCTACAACTCCGGCCGCTACCGGATGGCCGGCCGTGGCTCGCTCGCCGGGCTGATGGCCTACGGCGACGCGAACGCGATCGTCATGGAGATGGGCAATGAGGTGCTCCCCGTCGTCAAGGACACCCCGGTCATCGCCGGCGTCAACGGCACCGACCCGTTCCGCCTCATGGGGCCCTTCCTCGACGAGCTCAAGCGGGCCGGGTTCGCCGGGGTGCAGAACTTCCCGACGGTCGGCCTCATCGACGGCGTCTTCCGGGCGAACCTCGAGGAGACGGGAATGAGCTTCGGCCTCGAGATCGACATGATCGCCGCCGCCCACGAGCGTGACCTGCTCACCACCCCCTACGCCTTCGACACCGACCAGGCCGCGGCGATGGCCAAGGCCGGCGCTGACGTGCTCGTCCCGCACATGGGCCTGACCACCAGCGGGACCATCGGCGCGCAGACGGCCATCACCCTCGAGGAGGCGGCCGTCAAGGTGCAGGAGCTGCACGACGCGGCCAAGCGCGTGAACCCGGACATCCTCGTGCTGTGCCACGGCGGCCCCATCGCGGAGCCGGACGACGCGCAGTACATCCTCGACCACACCGAGGGGATCGTCGGGTTCTACGGAGCCTCCTCGATGGAGCGCCTGCCCACCGAGACCGCGATCAAGGCGCAGGCCGCCCGCTTCAAGTCCCTGTCCCTCTGACCCATCCCCCTCAAGGAGAATCAACGTGGATCCTCTTGTCGCCATCGGCATCTCCGTCGGCATCCTGGCAGGCCTCTGGGGCCAGTTCAGCGGTGACCTCGGCCTCATCACCTGGGTCGGGTTCATCGCCTGGGCCTGCTTCTACGCCGCCGGCGGGAAGCGCGAAGGGTTCCTCAAGACCGTCCCGGCGAACCTGTCGGGCGTCCTGTGGGGCTGGCTCATGGTCTGGTTCGCCGGAGTGCTCGGCTTCACCGGCGGCCTCGGCATCGCCATCGCCATCGGCGCCTGCATGATGGTCGTCCAGGCCAAGGTCTCGTGGCTGGGCTTCATCCCGGGTGCCTTCGCCGGCACCTCCTGCTTCTTCGGCACGAACGGTGACTGGCAGGCCACGGCGATCGCGCTCGTGCTCGGCGCCGCTCTCGGCTGGGCCTCTGAGGCCGGTGGCGGACTGATCGCCAAGATCGGCGCGAAGCCCGCCGTCGAGTCGGCGGTCTCGGAGAAGGTCTGACCCCAGGGACGACGAACGGCCCGGCCCACCCCCTGGGGCCGGGCCGTTCGTCATCCCTGGAGGAGCACCATCCCCACGGTGCAACCGCGGGTGACACGACGCGCAGCCCGTCAGGGGCCCACCACAGG
>NZ_JBFHHB010000056.1:0-14714 GCF_041597215.1 Actinotalea sp. | reverse complement strand
GAGGAGGACCTCGGCCAGCTCGGGGCGCTCCGCGAGCGCGGCCGATCCCGGATCGGCCGCGGCGGCCGTGGCCAGGTCGGCGATCGCGAGGGCGTCAGCGACGGCGTCCTGCCGTGCGGTCTCGGCGGCACCGGGTGCGGGTGTCGTCGGCGCGGGCGTCTCGAGCCGGACCGCACAACCGGCGAGCGCCGGGCTGCCGGCGAGCAGGCCGATCAGGCACAGCGCTGCCACTGCGGCACGGCGCAGGGGCGTGCCCTGGCGCGCGCCGCCGCCGGTGCTCCTCGACCTGGTCATCGCGCTGATCCTCCCATGTCCCGGTTGTGTCGTTAGGCTGAGGGCTCACAAGTCCACAGGGTCGTCGTCCGGCTGGCCCGCCACGGCACCCCAGGAGGCCCGAATGGGTACGCCAGCACCTGCGCAGAAGGTCCGAGCGGTGATCGAGCCCGCCGTCCGCGCCGCGGGACTCGTCCTCGAGGACGTCGTCGTCGCCGCCGCGGGGCGACGCACCGTCGTCCGCATCGTGCTCGACCTGGACGACGACGCCATCGGCAGCCTCGACCTGGACACGGTGGGGGAGGTCTCGCGGGAGATCTCGGCGGCCCTGGATGCGGCGGAGCCCGTCAGGGGCGCGTACACGCTGGAGGTCTCCACGCCGGGGACCGACCGCCCGTTGACCGAGCTGCGGCACTTCCGCCGCGCCCGTACGCGTCTGGTCCGGCTCGTCCTGAAGGACGGTGCGGTGCTCGAGGGCAGGCTCGTGGAGGCCGACGCCGATGCGTACGTCCTGCGAGACTCCGAGGGCGGCGAGCGATCGGTCGATCCCGCCACCGTGCTTCGAGGGCATGTCGAGGTCGAGCTCACGCGTGGGCACGACGACGAGGAGGAGCAGGACTGATGGACATCGACATGACGGCACTACGGCTGGTCGAGAACGAGCGAGGGATCAGCCTCGACGTGCTCGTGGGCGCCATCGAGCAGGCGCTCCTCTCGGCGTACCACAAGGTGCCCTACTCGTTCCCCGACGCACGCGTCGAGCTCGACCGGCGCACGGGTCATGTGACCGTCTGGGCGCGCGAGCGCCTCGAGGACGAGCCCACGCCGGCAGCCGAGGTCGATGCATCCACGGGCGGGTCGGACGGGCAGCCCGGCACGGAGCAGCCAGGCGCGGCGGCCTCCGCTCCGAGCGCAGAGCCCTCGACCGTCTACCGGCCTCGGCCCGTCCCGCGCTACGGCCCCGAGTTCGACGACACGCCGGACGGCTTCGGGCGGATCGCGACGGCGACGGCGCGCCAGGTCATCGTGCAGCGGCTGCGCGACGCCGAGGACGAGCAGGTGCTCGGCACGTTCAAGGGCACGGAGGGCGAGGTCCTCGCCGGGGTCATCCAGCAGGGCCGTGACCCGCGCACCGTGCTCGTCGCGGTCCGCGGCACCGAGGCCGTGCTCCCGCAGCACGAGCAGGTGCCGACCGAGAGGTACGTCCACGGCGAGCGACTGCGTGCCTTCGTGCTGGACGTCTCACGCGGGATGAAGGGCCCGTCGATCACCCTCTCGCGGACGCACCCCGGGCTGGTCCGCAAGCTCTTCGAGCTCGAGGTCCCCGAGGTCGCGGACGGCTCGGTGGAGATCACGGCGATCGCCCGTGAGGCGGGGCACCGCTCGAAGATCGCCGTGCGCAGCACGGTGCCCGGACTGGGGGCGAAGGGCGCGTGCATCGGCCCGATGGGCGCTCGCGTGCGGGCGGTCATGGCCGAGCTGCACGGCGAGAAGATCGACATCGTCGACCACAGCGACGACCCGGCGACCTTCGTCGCGAACGCGCTCTCGCCGGCCAGGGTCTCGTCCGTCGAGGTCGTCGACCTGGCCGCCCGGTCGGCGCGCGTCGTGGTGCCCGACTACCAGCTCTCGCTCGCCATCGGCAAGGAGGGGCAGAACGCGCGCCTCGCCGCCAAGCTCACCGGTTGGCGCATCGACATCCGCTCCGACGAGGGTGGCCGGACGGCGCCGGATGTCGAGGAAAGTCACGATTCGGGGGCAGGGGCGCTAGACTCGTGAAGGCTGGGCCCCGGGCTCGGCTCCCCGAGCACGCATCCGACGGCCCCGCCGTCGCGGATCGTGCCGCCCCCGAGGGTCGGCACGTCCCGCTGCGTACGTGCGTGGGGTGCCGTCGTCGAGGTCCGCGGTCCGTCCTGGTCCGCGTCGTCGTCGTCCGTGCGGGGTCCCCCCACGCAGAGGTCGATGATGCGCGTCGCGCTCCTGGACGGGGCGCCTGGTTGCATGCCGACCTGCACTGCCTCGAGCTCGCCGAACGGCGTCGAGGGTTCGCCCGTGCCTTGCGCACACCGGACCTCGACCTCGCACCGGTCAGGGCCCGACTGGAGCAGGGCGGCCTGGTGCCGGAGTCGGCACGTCCGTCGTTCACCGAGATGGAAAGCGGGTTGGAATCCGATGGCTACCCGATGAGTACCCAGCGATGAGTACCCAGCGATGAGTACCCGGCACTAACGACGGTCCGACCCTGTCCGGGCGGACCGAGACAGGAGAGTTGTGGCAAAGGTCCGCGTGTACGAGCTCGCCAAGGAGCTCGGCGTCGAGAGCAAGGCCCTGATGGCCAAGTTGAACGAACTCGGAGAGTTCGTCCGCTCGGCGTCGTCGACCATCGAACCGCCCGTCGTGCGCAAGCTGCGCGACATCTACCCGGCCGGCTCTGCTCCGGCCGCCAAGCCCGCCCGTGCCGCCGCTCCGGCGCGCCCGGCAGCACCGGCAGCTCCGGCTGCTCCGGCTGCCGAGAGCCCGGCCGCACCGGCGCCTGCCGCACCGGCAGCCCCGGCTGCGGCACCGGCTCCCGCCGCACCGGTCCCGGCAGCACCGGCACCTGCCGCACCTGCAGCACCTGCAGCACCGGCCCCCGCAGCACCCGCCGCTCAGGCTCCTGCTGCTCCCGCGGCTCCGGCCGCTGAGGAGAGCACCGGCGCAGCAGCACCGCGTCCCGGTGGTCCTCGTCCGGGTGGTCCGCGTCCGGGGAACAACCCCTTCGCGCCCAGCCAGGGCATGCCCCGTCAGGGCGGTCGTGGTGAGGGTGGTCGTGGTGAGGGTGGTCCGCGTCCGGGTGGTCCGCGTCCGGGGAACAACCCCTTCGCGCCCAGCCAGGGCATGCCCCGTCAGGGCGCCCGTCCCGAGGGCGGCGCCGAGCGTCCGGGCGGTCCCCGTCCTGCCGCCGGCAGCGGTGGACCCCGCCCGAACCCGGGCATGATGCCGGGCCGGACGTCCGTCGGCCGTCCGGGTGCCCCGGCCGGTGCCGGTCGTGGTGGCCCGGGAGGCGCACGCGGCGGTGGCGGCGGCTTCTCCCGCGGCGCCGGCGGCGGTGCCCCCGGTGGCGCTCCTGCGGGCGGCGGCGGCTTCGCCGGTCGTCCCGGTGGCGGCGGTCGTGGCGCGGGTCGCGGAAGCACGCAGGGTGCCTTCGGGCGTGCCGGAGGGCGCCCCGTGCGTGGCCGCAAGTCCAAGCGCGCCAAGCGCCAGGAGTTCGAGCAGATGCAGGCTCCGTCGCTCGGCGGGGTGCAGGTTCCCCGCGGCGACGGCACGACTGTCCTGCGGCTGCGTCACGGCTCCTCGCTCAACGACTTCGCCGACAAGATCGACGCGAACCCCGCGAGCCTGGTGACGGTGCTCTTCCACCTCGGTGAGATGGCCACCGCCACGCAGTCCCTCGACGAGGACACCTTCGGCACCCTGGCTGCAGAGCTGGGCTACCGCATCGAGATGGTGTCGGCCGAGGAGGAGGACCGCGAGCTGCTCGAGTCCTTCGACATCGACCTCGAGGCCGAGGAGGCCGCGGAGGGCGACGAGGACCTCGTCCCGCGTCCCCCGGTCGTCACCGTCATGGGTCACGTCGACCACGGAAAGACCAAGCTCCTCGACGCGATCCGCTCGGCGGATGTCGTGGCGGGCGAGGCCGGAGGCATCACCCAGCACATCGGTGCCTACCAGGTGCACACCACGCACGAGGGCGTCGACCGCGCTGTCACCTTCATCGACACCCCGGGCCACGAGGCGTTCACCGCCATGCGTGCCCGTGGTGCGCAGGTCACCGACATCGCGATCCTCGTGGTCGCTGCCGACGACGGCGTGATGCCGCAGACGGTCGAGGCGCTCAACCACGCCCAGGCCGCCGGCGTGCCGATCGTCGTCGCGGTCAACAAGGTGGACAAGGAGGGGGCGAACCCCTCGAAGATCCGCCAGCAGCTGACCGAGTACAACCTGGTGGCCGAGGAGTACGGCGGCGACACGATGTTCGTCGACATCTCCGCTCTCAAGCGGATGGGTATCGACGATCTGCTCGAGGCCGTCCTGCTCACCGCCGACGCCGCGCTCGACCTCCGGGCCGTCGCGGACAAGGACGCCCGCGGTGTGGCCGTCGAGGCGAACCTCGACAAGGGTCGCGGAGCCGTCGCCACGGTGCTGGTCCAGTCCGGCACGCTCCGCGTCGGCGACTCGATCGTCGCCGGGACGGCCTACGGCCGTGTCCGTGCGATGTTCGACGAGCACGGCGAGCCGGTCGAGGAGGCCACGCCGGCGCGTCCGGTGCTGGTCCTCGGCCTGACCTCCGTGCCGCGCGCCGGTGACACCTTCCTGGTGGCCTCCGACGACCGGACGGCTCGGCAGATCGCCGAGAAGCGTGCGGCCGCCGAGCGTGCGGCCCTCCTGGCGAAGCGTCGCAAGCGCATCAGCCTCGAGGACTTCACCCAGGCGCTCCAGCTCGGCAAGGTCGAGACGCTCAACCTCGTCCTCAAGGGCGACGTCTCGGGTGCTGTCGAGGCGCTCGAGGATGCGCTGCTCAAGATCGACGTCGGCGACGAGGTCGACCTGCGGGTCATCCACCGTGGCGTGGGTGCGATCACGCAGAACGACGTGAACCTGGCGACGGTCGACAACGCGATCATCATCGGCTTCAACGTCAAGTACGCCGAGCGCGTCGAGGACCTCGCCGACCGCGAGGGTGTCGACGTCCGGTTCTACTCGGTCATCTACCAGGCGATCGACGACGTCGAGGCAGCGCTCAAGGGCATGCTCAAGCCGGAGTACGAGGAGGTGCAGCTCGGCACCGCCGAGGTGCGCGAGGTCTTCCGCTCCAGCAAGTTCGGCAACATCGCCGGCTCGCTGGTCCGGTCGGGTCTCATCCGCCGCAACGCCAAGGCGCGCGTGCTCCGTGCCGGCCAGCTGGTCACCGAGGGCCTGTCGATCGAGTCGCTCAAGCGGTTCAAGGACGACGCGACCGAGGTCCGTGAGGGCTACGAGTGCGGTATCGGGCTCGGCTCCTTCAACGACCTCCAGGTCGATGACGTCATCGAGACCTACGAGATGCGCGAGAAGCCGCGCTCGTAGGGCCTCCGCCCTGGACCGCGTGCCCCCCGGGGCACGCGGTCCATCGGGCGGTCGGGGAAGCCCCGGCCGCAGCACCAGCACCAGCACCACCACCAGCACCGCGTGCCCCCGGCGCGCACGTTCGCCGTCCCGGTCGCATCGGGACGGGAGGGAGTCCCCGATGGTCGATCACCCCCGCGCCCGCAAGATGGGCGAGCGGATCCACCAGATCGTCGCGCAGATGCTCGACACCCGGATCAAGGACCCCCGGCTGGGCTTCGTGACCGTCACCGACGTCCGGGTGACAGGTGACCTGCAGCACGCCTCGGTCTTCTACACCGTGTTCGGCGACGAGACCGCGCGTGCCGAGTCGGCTGCCGCACTCGCCAGCGCGACGGGGATCATCCGCTCGGAGGTCGGCAAGCAGACCGGTATCCGGCTGACGCCGACCCTGGAGTTCATCGCCGACGCCATCCCCGAGACGGCTGCGCACCTCGAGAGCGCCTTGCGCGAGGCCGCAGCCCGCGACGCCGAGGTGGCCGCGCTGGCCTCCGGTGCGCAGTTCGCCGGGGAGTCGGACCCCTACCGTCATCCGGTCGAGGACGACGAGGACGAGTCCGAGGGCTGAGGCTGCGCCGCCGGCGTCCGAGCAGAGCGGAGACCGACAGGTGACCCACGACCAGACCCCCGCCGGGGGCGTCGGCCGTCCGACCCGCCGACCGCCGGCTCCCGACGGCCTGCTCGTGGTCGACAAGCCGGCCGAGTGGACGAGTCACGACGTCGTCGCGCGCGTGCGCAGGCTGGCCAGGACACGGAAGGTCGGCCACGCAGGGACGCTCGACCCGATGGCCACCGGGGTCCTGGTGCTCGGCATCGGCCGGGCGACACGGTTGCTGACCTATGTCGTCGGTGCGGACAAGGAGTACCGGGCCACCATCCGTCTGGGCGTGTCCACGACGACGGACGACGCCGAGGGTGAGGTCCTCGTGCGGACGGATGCCGGCTCGGTGACGACTGCGGCGATCGAGGCAGGGGTGGCCGCGCTGACCGGTGAGATCGCGCAGGTGCCGAGCTCGGTGAGCGCGATCAAGGTGGACGGCAAGCGCTCCTACGCCCGCGTGCGGGCGGGGGAGGAGGTCGACCTCCCCGCCCGGCCCGTGACGATCTCGGAGTTCACGATCCACGAGGTGCGCCCGGCGGCGGACGAGGGCCTCGCGGTCGTCGACGTCGACGTCAGCGTCGTGTGCTCCTCCGGCACCTACATCCGCGCCCTCGCAAGGGACCTCGGGGCGGGGCTCGGCGTTGGCGGCCACCTGACGGCACTGCGCCGCACGAGGGTCGGTGGCTACGGGCTGGACGTCGCGGCCACGCTCGAGTCGCTGGAACCCGACGCGGACGGGGCGATCCTGCCGCTCGCGACGGCGGCGCGCGCCACCTTCGCCGCGCGTGAGCTCAGCCAGGAGGAGGCCGTCCTGCTCTCCTACGGGAAGCGGCTCGACGTCGTCCCCTCCCCGGTCGGCACGGCCGAGCGACCGGTCGCGGCGTTCGCACCGGACGGGACCCTGGTGGCTCTCCTCGCCGACGTCGACGGGCGCTCGCGACCGGTGCTGGTGTTCGCTCCTGCCTGAGGGGCGGTCCCAGCGGCCAGGTCCTGTCGGAGGCGCCCCGTCTGCCGGTAGCGTCGGGGCTTCCCACTGATCCGTGGGACCGATCCCATCCACCGGAGGCATCGTGGCTCCCCAGACCCTGGACGGCCCTGGGGCGAGCCGCTCTCGGCTGCTCCTCAACCAGGTGGGCTACCTGCCGCACGGCCCCAAGGCCGCGACCCTGGTGACCGAGGCCACCGAGCCCCTCGCCTGGCAGCTCCGCCAGGACGACGGTGCCGTCCTGGCCTCCGGTCTCTCGGAGCCGCGGGGCATCGACCAGGGCTCGGCCCTCCCCGTGCACGTCATCGACTTCTCCGAGGTCACGACGGCCGGAACGGGGTTCAGGCTCGTGGTCGACGGGGTGACGAGCCGGCCGGTCGTCATCGACGCCGATCTCTACCAGCGGCTGCGCCATGACGCGCTCCACTTCTTCTACCTCCAGCGCTCCGGGATCGCGATCGACGGCGCCATCGCCGGCGCGGAGTACGCGCGGCCGGCCGGGCACCTGGGGGTGGCCCCCAACCGGGGCGACCTCGCCGTGCCCTGCCTCGGGCCCCGCGACTACTACGACGGCTGGACGGGCGACTACCGGCTCGACGTGTCCGGTGGGTGGTACGACGCGGGTGACCACGGCAAGTACGTGGTCAACGGGGGCATCGCCGTCGCCCAGCTGCTGAGCACCTACGAGCGAACCCTCACGGCACCGACGGCGACGCCCGGCGCGCTCGGTGACGGGACGCTGAGGGTGCCCGAGCACGGGAACGGCGTCCCGGACGTCCTGGACGAGGCCCGCTGGGAGCTCGAGTGGATGCTCGCCATGAGGGTGCCGACCGGCGAGTACGCCGGCATGGTTCACCACAAGGTCCACGACGAGGGCTGGACGGGCCTCCCGCTCGACCCCGCTGCGGATCCGGCGCCGCGTTCCCTGCACCGTCCTTCGACCGCTGCGACGCTCAACGTCGCCGCCGTCGCTGCCCAGGGCGCACGGCTCTTCGCCGAGCTCGACCCGGCCTTCGCGGCGAGGCTCCTCGACGCGGCGCGCGCGACCTGGGCGGCCGCGCAGGCGCACCCCGCGCTCTACGCACCGGCCGCTGCGGGCGCCGACGGCGGTGGCCCCTACGACGACGACGACGTCACGGACGAGTTCTACTGGGCGGCAGCAGAGCTCTTCGTCACCACGGGCGAGGACGTCTTCGCCCGGGCGGTGCTCGACAACCCCCTGCACACGGCCGAGATCTTCGAGGCAGACGGGTTCGACTGGGGGCGCACCGCTCCGCTCGGCCGGCTCACCCTCGCGACGGTGCCCCACGACCTCCCGGGCCGCGACGCCGTGCGGGCATCGGTGGTCGCCGGCGCCGAGCTGCACCTCGCCGCCCAGCAGGCACATGCCTTCGGCAGCTCGTACTCGCCGCAGGACGGCGTCTACCAGTGGGGTTCGAACGGCATCGCCGTGAACAACCAGGTGGTGCTCGCCGTCGCCTTCGACCTCACCGGCGACCCGAGGTTCCAGCGGGCGGTCCTCGGCTCGCTCGACCACCTGTTCGGGCGCAACGCCCTCGACCGGTCCTACGTGACCGGCTACGGCGACCGGTTCTCGAGGAACCAGCACAGCCGGATGTTCGCGCACCAGCTCGACCCGGCTCTGCCGCACCCCCCGGTCGGCTCGCTCGCCGGCGGCCCCAACTCGGTGGTCAGCACCTGGGACCCGGCGATGCTGGCGGCCTTCACCGAGGACACCGCGCCGGCGACGTGCTACCTCGACCGGATCGAGTCCTGGGCCTCGAACGAGATCACGGTGAACTGGAACGCGGCGCTGGCCTGGGTGGCGTCCTTCGTCGCCGACCAGGCCGGTGGTGCGGTCGGGGGGCCGAGCCCCGCGGATCGGCAGCAGACCCGTCCGGCGGACGGTTCCTGAGCCTCCGGGGCGGGGGTACCGGCCCGGAGGTGGCAGGCTGGTCCCCGTCGTCCGGGCCCGGTGTCCGGCGGCCGAGCCGGACACTTGCCGTCGCGCCGGGCGCGCGACGTATCGACAGGAGCACCTGTGCACCGCTGGATCGACCTCGCTGACGTCCCCGCGAACGTGGGGCCGTCCGTGGTCACGATCGGCAACTTCGACGGCGTGCACCGCGGCCACCGGACCGTTCTGGGCACGATGGTCGCCGACGCACGGGCCATCGGCGGCGTCGCCGTCGCGGTGACGTTCGACCCGCACCCCGCCCAGGTGCACCGGCCGGACGAGGCGCCGGAGCTCATCACCGGGCTGGCCGACCGCCTGGAGCTGCTCGCCGAGACGGGCCTCGACGCCGTCCTGGTGATCCACTACGACCTCGAGTTCGCGAGCAACAGCCCAGAGGACTTCGTCCGGCACTACCTCGTCGACGCCCTGCACGCCTCGACCGTCGTCGTGGGGCACGACGTCCGGTTCGGCAAGGGGAACGTGGGCGACCTGGGCACGATGCGTGCGCTGGGGGAGCGGTACGGCTTCGCCGTCCAGGTGATCGACGACGTGCACGGCCCCGTCGACGCCTCGCGCCGCTGGTCCTCGACCTGGGTCCGCGAGCTCCTCGCGGCGGGCGACGTGAACGGAGCGGCGCAGATCCTCGGTCGCCCGCATCGGGTCCGCGGCACGGTCGTCCATGGCGACGCGCGCGGCCGCGAGATGGGTTTCCCCACCGCCAACCTCGCACGGGACGCCACCGGCATGGTGCCGGCGGACGGCGTCTACGCGGGGTGGATGCGCCGGGTCGAGCACCCAGCGGGGGACCCGGACGGCTACCTTCCGGTCGCGATCTCGATCGGCACCAACCCGACCTTCGACGGGGTCGAGCGCCGCGTCGAGGCCCATGTGCCCGATCGGACGGACCTCACGCTGTACGGCGAGGAGGTCGTCCTGGAGTTCGTCGCCCTGCTGCGACCGACCTGGCGCTTCGACTCGATCGAGGCGCTCGTCGCGCAGATGAACGAGGACGTCGTGGCCACCCGTGCCGTCCTCGCCGGCGGCCCGCTCATGTTGGGGCAGGACGCAACACACTGGTAACGTTCGCTCCGCCGTGTGATCGGCCGCGGATCCAGAGCGCCCGGGTGGACATGCCCCGGAGCACCGCGCAACGACAGACCAGGAGAACACCGTGCCCCTTGACGCCGCCACCAAGCAGCGCATCATGACCGAGTACGCGACGACGCCCAACGACACGGGTTCGCCCGAGGTCCAGGTCGCGATGCTCACGCAGCGGATCCTCGACCTCACCGAGCACCTGAAGGAGCACAAGCACGACCACCACTCGCGTCGTGGCCTGCTCCTCCTCGTCGGTCAGCGTCGCCGTCTTCTCGGCTACCTGCAGAAGATCGACATCGACCGCTACCGCAGCCTGATCGAGCGTCTCGGTCTGCGCCGCTGAACCACCCGGACCAGCCCGGACCCGTCACGGGTCCGGGCTGGTCCGGTAGTCACC
The DNA here is from genome assembly GCF_041597215.1 of Actinotalea sp. Classification (GTDB taxonomy): domain Bacteria; phylum Actinomycetota; class Actinomycetes; order Actinomycetales; family Cellulomonadaceae; genus Actinotalea. Next base: position 4,258 of record NZ_JBFHHB010000056.1, on the reverse strand, counting down.
ACCCCACGACCGGCCCCGCGTCCGGTCCTCGGTAGTGGCTCGCGGATCGGTGATCCGCGGACCTCGATCGAAGACCGTCGCACGGCCGGCGACTTCGAGAGAGAGGGGCTCCCGTGGAGGGACCCGAGATCCAGTTCGCCGAGGCAACGATCGACAACGGTCGTTTCGGCACCCGCACCGTCCGATTCGAGACGGGCCGCCTGGCCCGTCAGGCGGCCGGCTCCGCCGTCGCCTACCTCGACGGCGAGACCATGCTGCTGTCGGCCACCACGGCCGGCAAGCACCCCAAGGAGCAGTTCGACTTCTTCCCGCTGACGGTCGACGTCGAGGAGCGGATGTACGCCGCCGGGCGCATCCCCGGCTCGTTCTTCCGCCGCGAGGGCCGCCCCAGCACCGAGGCGATCCTCGCCTGCCGGCTGATCGACCGCCCGCTGCGCCCGACCTTCGCGAAGGGCCTGCGCAACGAGGTCCAGGTCGTCATCACGGTGATGGCCCTGCACCCGGACGACGCCTACGACACGCTCGCGATCAACGCCGCGTCGCTGTCCACCCAGCTCTCGGGCCTGCCGTTCACCGGCCCGATCGCCGGTGTCCGCATCGCGCTCATCGACGGCCAGTGGGTCGCGTTCCCCAAGTACTCCGACAAGGAGCGCGCCGTCTTCGACATGGTCGTCGCCGGTCGCGTCGTGGGTGACGACGTCGCCATCATGATGGTCGAGGCCGAGGCCACCGACGGTGCCTGGAACCTCATCAAGAACGAGGGCGTCGCCGCCCCCACCGAGGAGGTCGTGGCCGAGGGCCTCGAGGCAGCCAAGCCCTTCCTCAAGGCGCTGTGCGACGCGCAGGCCGAGCTGGCGGCCAAGGCAGCCAAGGAGACCAAGGACTTCCCGCGGTTCCTCGACTACCAGGACGACACCTACGCCGCGGTCGAGGCCGCTGTCTCCGCTCCGCTCGCCGAGGCGCTGACCATCGCCGACAAGCAGACCCGCGAGGCCCGCCTCGACGAGATCAAGGCCGAGGCCCTCGCCGAGCTCGGTGCGCAGTTCGAGGGTCGCGAGAAGGAGCTGTCGGCTGCTGTCCGCGCCGTCACCAAGAAGCTCATCCGTCAGCGCGTGCTGCGCGACGGGGTCCGCATCGACGGCCGTGGGCTCGCGGACATCCGCACCCTGTCCGCCGAGGTCGAGGTCCTCCCGCGCGTGCACGGCTCTGCGCTGTTCGAGCGCGGCGAGACCCAGATCCTGGGTGTCACCACGCTGAACATGCTCCGCATGGAGCAGCAGCTGGACACGCTCGCGCCCGAGACGCGCAAGCGCTACATGCACAACTACAACTTCCCGCCGTACTCGACCGGTGAGACCGGCCGGGTGGGTTCGCCGAAGCGTCGTGAGATCGGGCACGGCGCCCTCGCCGAGCGCGCGCTCATGCCGGTGCTTCCGACGCGCGAGGAGTTCCCCTACGCGATCCGTCAGGTCTCCGAGGCCCTCGGGTCCAACGGCTCGACCTCGATGGGCTCGGTCTGCGCCTCGACGCTGTCGCTGCTCAACGCCGGTGTCCCGCTGCGCGCAGCCGTCGCGGGCATCGCGATGGGCCTCATCTCGGACTCCGTGGACGGTGAGATGCGCTACGCGGCGCTGACCGACATCCTCGGTGCCGAGGACGCCTTCGGTGACATGGACTTCAAGGTCGCCGGTACGCGCGAGTTCGTCACGGCCATCCAGCTCGACACCAAGCTCGACGGCATCCCCGCCTCGGTGCTGGGTGGCGCGCTGACCCAGGCCCGCCAGGCGCGCCTGCACATCCTGGACGTCATGAACGAGGCGATCGACGTCCCGGACGAGATGTCGCCGCACGCCCCGCGCGTGATCACGGTCAACGTCCCGGTCGACAAGATCGGCGAGGTCATCGGGCCCAAGGGCAAGATGATCAACCAGATCCAGGAGCAGACCGGCGCCGACATCTCGATCGAGGACGACGGCACGGTCTACATCGGCGCGACCGACGGCCCCTCGGCCGAGGCCGCCCGCGCGATGGTCAACGCCATCGCCAACCCGATGATGCCCGAGGTCGGCGAGCGTTTCGTCGGCACCGTCGTCAAGACGACGACCTTCGGGGCGTTCATCTCGCTCAGCCCGGGCAAGGACGGACTCCTGCACATCTCGCAGATCCGCAAGCTCGTCGGCGGCAAGCGGGTGGACAACGTCGAGGACGTCCTGTCGATCGGCCAGAAGGTCCAGGTCGAGATCGGTGAGATCGACCCGCGCGGGAAGCTCTCGCTGCACGCCGTGGTCGAGGAGTCCGCCGAGGGTGCCAAGGCCGAGGGCGACCAGGCCTGACGTGCCGCTCTCTCTCCCGCTGACCCGACCGGGCAGCGAGCTCACCGCCGGGCAGGACGGCGGCGCCATCGTGCGCCGTACCGTCCTGCCCGGCGGGGTCCGGGTCCTGACCGAGGCCATGCCGGGCCTGCGCTCGGCCACCGTCGGGGCCTGGGTGGGCGTCGGCTCGCGTGACGAGCGCGACGGGAACCACGGCTCCACGCACTTCCTGGAGCACCTGCTCTTCAAGGGCACGGCACGTCGCTCGTCGATGGACATCGCCGAGGCCTTCGACGCCGTGGGCGGCGAGGCCAACGCCGCCACCGGCAAGGAGTACACGTGCTACTACGCACGCGTGCTCGACGCCGACCTGCCGATGGCCGTGGACGTCATCTCCGACATGGTCACCTCCGCGTCGATCGACGCCGAGGAGCTCGAGCTCGAACGAGGAGTCATCCTCGAAGAGATCGCGATGAACGACGACGACCCGAGCGACGTCGTCCACGAGCAGTTCGCCGCCGCCGTCCTGGGAGCGCACCCGCTCGGGCGGCCCATCGGCGGCACCCCCGGTGCCATCCGCGCGGTGCCGCGCGACTCGGTGCTGGACCACTACCACGAGCACTACGTCCCGGCCGGGCTCGTCGTCGCGGCCGCAGGCGGGGTGGATCACGAGGCGCTGTGCGCCCAGGTCACCGCCGCGCTCGACGCCGGGGGCTGGCAGCTCGACGACGTCCCCTCCCTCGACCGTCGTCCGGACGTACCCGCGCCGATCGCCGCGGACGGAGTGGAGACCGTGGTGCGGCGGGCGACCGAGCAGGCGAACGTCATCCTCGGCGGGGTCGGGCTGACGGGGACGGACGACCGCCGGTACCCGTTGCTCGTGCTGAACGCCGTCCTCGGCGGTGGCATGTCCTCGCGGCTCTTCCAGGAGATCCGCGAGAAGCGCGGTCTGGCCTACTCGGTCTACTCCTTCGCCGCCGGGCACTCCGACACGGGCCTGTTCGGCCTCTACGCCGGCTGTGCGCCGGAGAACGTCGACCAGGTGCTCGCCCTGCTCGCCGAGGGCTGGGACCGGATCGCCCAGGAGCCCATCACCCCCGCGGAGCTGACGCGCAGCATCGGTCAGCTCTCCGGTGGCCTCGTGCTGGGCCTGGAGGACTCCGGCGCCCGGATGAACCGGCTGGGCAAGGCGGAGCTGGTGCACGGCGAGCTGCTGAGCCAGTCCGAGGCGCTCGAGCGCGTGCGCGCGGTCACGGCGCAGCAGGTCCAGGACCTCGCCAAGGAGCTGGCCTCGCGCCCGCGCTCCGTCGTCAAGGTCGGCCCCTTCGGCGGCTGAGCGCCACCCACCCCGGCGCGTGCCCGTGGGCGTCCGTCGGTCGAGCGGCACGGAGCGGTTAGGCTCGATCCTCGTGAGCGAGCAGACGTCCGCAGGCCAGATCAGCCCGACCATCCGGGTCGCCGTGCTCGGCGCCGCCGGGCGGATGGGTACAGCGGTGTGCTCGGCCGTCGACGCCGCCCCCGGTCTCGAGCTCGTCGCCCGGCTCGACGCAGGCGACGACCTCGCGGAGCTCTCCGCCGGCGCTGCCGACGTCGCCGTCGACTTCACCGTGCCCTCGGCCACCGAGGCGAACGTGCACGCGCTGATCGACGCCGGCATCCACGCCGTCGTCGGGACGACGGGCTGGGACGAGGGATCCCTCGGCCGGGTGCGCGAGCACCTCGCACAGGTGCCGTCCCTCGGTGTCCTGATCGCCCCGAACTTCGCCATCGGCGCGGTCCTCGCGATGGCCTTCGCCGCCAAGGCGGCCCCGTGGTTCGAGTCGGCAGAGGTCGTCGAGCTGCACCACCCGGACAAGGTCGACGCGCCCAGCGGGACCGCTCGCCACACCGCAGCGGGGATCGCCGCCGCCCGTCGGGAGGCAGGCCTCGGTCCCGTCCCCGACGCG
>NZ_JBFHHB010000055.1:0-14728 GCF_041597215.1 Actinotalea sp. | reverse complement strand
GACTCCTTCGGTGCCGGAGGAGCAGTCCTGCTCCCGCTGTGGCGTCGGAGTCATCTGATCGCCGCAGCCTGTGGCATCCCTGTGCGACGACCATGAGCCGGGCATGAGCCGGCCGTGCGGGGCGCGGACCGGGCGGCGAGCCTCAGAGGCGCGGGCCGTCCAGCCCCACGAGCTTCCCGGCGATCCCGCCCGCCGCACGCAGCGCCGCGCCGGAGCCGAACCCGCTCGGCGCGGAGGTGGCGCGGGCATCCCGCGCCTCGACGAGCGCGTCGGTCAGCACCTGGCCCGCGGGACGGCGCGGTGCCCACAGGTACAGCGACATCGCACCGGGCACCGAGTTGACCTCGTTGACGACGAGCTCCTCTGCCGCCTCGTCGTAGAGGAAGTCCACCCGGACCACACCGGTCAGCCGGGTCACCGCGGCGACCCGGCGCGCCAGCTCCCCGGCGCGTTCCGTCACTGCGTCGGGCACCACGGCCGGGAACTCGCGCGGGGCGCTCGACAGACCGGCAGCCGCACCTGCCCCGCCACCGAGGTACTTCTCGTCGTAGGAGTAGACCGCGCCCTCGGGACGCCGGAGCGGCTTCTCGAGGTCGGAGACCTCGAGAACTGGGGCCGTGCGGAACGAGATGTTGAGGTCGATGAGGTCCTTGCGGAACGGCTCGACGACGGCTCCACCGCGCAGGTGGGCGCTGCTGCGACCGATGGCCCGCGCGGTCGCGATGTCCTCGACGATCTCGATACCGATCGAGGACCCGCCGAAGCGCGGCTTGACGATGTACGGGCCGACGAAGGGCGGCTCGACGTCGTCCTCGAGGGCCACGCGCGGCAACGTGGGGATCCCGGCGGCGGTCATCACGCCACCGAAGGCGAGCTTGTCCATGCCGAGCGCAGAGGCGTACATGCTCGAACCGGTGGCCGGGATGCCCAGCAGCGCGAAGAGGGCCGCGAACCCGCCGCCCTCACCCACACCGCCGTGCAGGCAGCTGAGCGCTGCGTCGATCGCGAGCTTCTCCGAGCGCAGCCGACCCTTGACGAACAGTCCGCCGTCGGCCCCCACGCGCACCTCGACAGGACGTGCGCCCGGCGGCGGACCTTCGAGGTAGTCCTTGGCCTCGGTGCCCGACGGCACGACGAACCAGCTCCCGGTCGCGGCCCAGTACAACGGCGTGACCTGCGCACCGGTACCGCTGAGCACGCGCTCGGCCTGCAGTCCGGTGAGGATGGAGATCTCGTGCTCGGGGGACGGACCCCCGAAGACCACGGCCCAGCGGCTGTCGGACATCGAGCGGTTCACCTCGCGGAGTCGGGGGCGCCGATCACGGATAGTGGTCGGGCAGGTCGTTCTCGTAGAGTATGACGCCCTCGGAGCCCACCACCTGCGTCGCCACGGCGACGGCCTGCTCCCGGCGGTCGACGACGTCCAGGCTCCCGCCCCCGGAGTGGATCCCCTCGACCAGCGCCGCACGGTTGGTCCGCCCGACGACGACGACATGCGCGCCGCGCGCGGCCGCGTCGGCTCCCAGGTCCGCGTTCCGGCGGTGCTGGACGTGCCCGAGCTCGACCATCCCCGGCGTGACCAGCACCAGACGGCCGCCGCGCGACTCGGCCAGCGCTGCCGCCTCGGCGAGCGCGGCGTGAGCACCGACGGGGTTGGCGTTGTACGTGTCGTCGATCACCATGAGCCCGGTGCCGGTGTCCTGGACCTCGGCGCGGTGCGCCGCGCGCGGAAGGGCGGCGAGCCGGCTCTCCAGGGCGGACACCTCGACGTCGAGGGCGAGCGCCACGCCGAGAGCGACCGCGAGGTTCACCCCGTGCGCGATCCCCTCGCCCAGGTGCACCGTGTGCGTCGTGCCGCCCTGGACGACGACGGCCTCGTGGGCGACGAGGTCGACGACGACATCGGCCTCGCGAGCCTCGTTCTCCGCCGTCCGCACGGAGCAGGTCACCACACGCTTGCCCTGGGCGCCGCAGGTCTCGGCGAGGGCGCGCAGGCCCTCCTCGTCGATCGGCAGCACGACGGTGCCGGCCCGCTCGGTGATCTCGGACTTCGCGGCGAGGATGGTCTCTCGCGAGCCCATCCGCTCCAGGTGCGCCTCACCGATCGTGGTGATCACGGCGATGTCGGGCGGGAAGAGTCCGCACAGCTCACGGATCTCGCCGGGGCCGTAGGTGCCCATCTCGGCGACGAAGACCTCGGTGCCCTCCACGAGTCCGTCGTTGACGGCTCGGGACAGGCCGAGGCGGTTGTTGAAGCTCGCCGGCGAGGCCACCACCCCGCGACTCATCGCGAGCAGGTGCGCGACGTAGCCCTTGGTCGAGGTCTTGCCGTAGGAGCCGGTGATCGCCACGACCGTCGGGCGGACCCGTGCCAGACGCTGCTGGGCCCTGGCGACGAAGGGAGCCGAGAGCCGCTTCTCGACCATGCCGAGGACGAGCGCCGCCAGGTCGACGGTGAACGGCACCGTGAGGGCGACGAGGGCCGTCGCACCCGGGCCCACGAGCAGGACGAGGACGACGAGCAGGAGCAGCACCAGGACGGCCCAGCCGAGGGCGAGCCGACGCAACCGGGCCGTCCAGGCCAGCCGGGAGGTGCGCCCGTGGATGCCGAGCCCGCGCGGGAGGAGAGCCACCAGGACGGCGGCCGGGACGGCCAGCACGTCGAGGACCGGCACCACCGCGACGAGCGCGAGCACGGCAGCGGTGACGGCGAGCGCGAGGTCGATCGGGGACAGCGAGAGCCAGAGCCGCAGGATCCGCGTCGCACGCCCGGGCAGGTAGTGCTCACGTTGGCTCACGCGCAGCCACCGCAGCCCACCGAGGACGGTCGAGGCGAGGACGGTGGCGAGGATCAGCACGTCCAGGACGAGGGTCACGCGGGCTCCTGCGGGCTCGGATCGGCGTCGGTGGTCGGGGGCGTAACGCTACCGGCGCCGTCGGCCTCGACGTCGCCGATCGCCGCGAGCAGGGCGGTCCGCACCGCGTCCTGGAGGGCACCGGTCATCAGGTGCCCCTCCCCGGGGACGACGTCGAGCCGCGCCCCCGGCAGGATCTCGGCGGCGAGCCGCGCTCCGGCGAGCGGGGCGGAGTCGTCGAGCTCGCCCCAGACGAGGTGGGCGGGTACCCGCACGGCGGCGAGGTCCTCGCGGTAGTCCTCCCCGACCACGCGCACGAAGACCCCGCGCATGACTCCCTCGGCGGCGCGGTAGTCGTCCGATCCGCTGCTGCGGCGCACGCGGTCCATGACGGACTGCGGGACGAGGTGGGCGGCGTGCAACCGCTTGAGGGTCCGGAACCGCCAGGAGGGCCGCGGCGGCGGGGTGGCGCGCACGAGCGGCGCGCCGGTGATCACCAGCGCGCTGACCAGCTCGGGGTGCCGCACGGCGAGGCGGACGGCGACGCGTCCGCCGAAGGAGTGCCCGACGACGACGAACGGTCCGCTTCCCGCGAGCGCCTGCGCGAGGTGGTCGGCGTACTCGACGCTCCCCCAGGCCTCCGGCGGGGTGGGGGTGATCCCGAAGCCGGGAAGATGGACGGCGAGCGCGTCGGTGCCCTCGAGGATCCGGCTGAAGTCGGCCCCCGAGCGCTGCCAGCCGTGCAGGGCCAGGACACGCGGTTCTGCCTTGCCGACCCGGTCGGCAAGGAGGTCCCCTGCCACGACCGTCAGCACGGCCCGAGGCTAGCACCCGGGGCCTCGGGCCACCGGGGCACGGCTAGTCTCGGCCCATGCACGAGGACCTCTCCCCCGAGACGCTGGCCGTCACCGCCGGACGCCCGGAACGCCGGCGGGGCGGGCCGGTCAACCCACCCGTGGTGCTCTCCTCCACGTACGTCTCCTCCGGGCCACCGGTCCCGGGGGAGCTGCTGTATGCCCGCGCGGGCACCGAGACCTGGCAGTCCTTCGAGCTCGCCCTTGGCGCGCTGGAACGCAGCGCGCGGCCGGGGATCGTGTTCGGCTCCGGGATGGCGGCGATCTCCGCGACGTTCTCCGTGCTGGCGGCGGGCAGCCGCGTCGTCGTTCCTCGGCACGCGTACCAGCTGACCCTCGCCCTGGTCGCGGACCTGCGCGAACGCACGGGCCTGCGGGTGACCTCCGTCGACCTGGCCGACACCGAGGCCGTGCTCGCCGCGGTCCGCGGCGGGGCCGAGGGCCCCGCGGCGCTGCTGTGGGTCGAGTCGCCCACCAACCCGATGCTCGAGGTCGCCGACCTGCCGGCGCTCGTCGCCGGCGCGCACGAGGTCGGCGCGCTCGTGGCGGTCGACAACACCTTCGCCACCCCGCTCGGCCAGCGCCCGCTCACGGTGGGCGCTGACCTCGTCGTGCACTCGGTGACCAAGTACCTCGCGGGGCACTCCGACGTCGTGCTGGGAGCCGTGCTCGCGGACGACGAGGCCCTGCACACGCGGATCACGGCCTACCGCACGCTGCACGGGGCGATCGCCGGCCCCTGGGAGGTGTGGCTCGCCCTGCGCGGGCTGCGGACCCTCGCCCTACGCGTCGAGCGTTCGCAGGCGAGTGCCGCGGTGCTGGCCGCACGGCTCGTCGAGCACCCGGCGGTGGCCGAGGTCCGGCACCCGAGCCTTCCGGGCGATCCGGGCCATGCCCGGGCCACCGCCCTTCTCGACGGCTACGGGTCGATCCTCGGCGTCCGCCCGCACGGCGGCCCGCAGGCTGCTGACCGCGTGGTCGAGGCGGTGCGGCTGTGGGTGCCCGCCACGAGCCTCGGCGGCGTGGAGTCGAGCCTCGAACGGCGGCGCCGCTTCGCGACGGAGGCTCCTACCGTCCCGGAGGACCTGCTGCGGCTCTCGGTGGGGATCGAGGACGTCGAGGACCTGTGGCGTGACCTCGACCAGGCGCTGCGGGCGGGGACCTCCCTCGTCGGCTGAGTGCCCGCGAGCACCGGGGCGCTGCTGGCCCTCGGCCGGCCTCGGGAGATGCCCCGGGTGCTCGTGCACCCCCGCGGGCTCCTCCACCCCCGCGGGCTCCTCCACCACCGCGGGCTCCTCCACCACCGCGGGCTCCTCGACCACCCCGGGCGTAGCGTGGACGGCGACGGAGGGGCGTGGTCGCCATGACACGAGATCGTGGCCCGAGGAGCCGAGTGCGACGGTCGCGCGTGACGGCGAGAGCGATCTCCGTGGGACTCCTCGCGGCGCTCACGCTCGCAGGGTGCGGGTGGTGGGCCGATCCGGACGAGGCCTCCCCCGCGTCGTCGAGCACGAGCGCCCAGCCCGACGGCTCCCCGTCCCCGACTGCCACGCCCACGCCCACCGCATCGCCGACACCCTCGGCCACGCCCACCGCATCGCCGACGACCACCGCACCCCCGACGACCTCCGCCTCGCCGAGCCCCTCCGCGACCGCCTCGGCACCGAGCGGTCCCGACCCGGCCACCCCCGCCCCTGGGAGGTCACCCAGCGGGGGCGCCACCTATGAGCCGCCGTTCGTGGCCGACACCCGCCCCGACATCGGCGAGGCCACCGGTCCGGACGTGGGCACCCTGAGCGACCTGCGGATCGGGGCCCACCAGGGGTTCGACCGCCTCGTCCTCGAGTTCGACGGGCCCGACACCCCGAGATGGCACGTGCGGTACGTCGACAGCGCCGTCGCCGACGGGAGCGGCTTCGTGCTCCCCGTGGACGGCGGGGCGATCCTGGAGATCACCTGCTTCCCCGTGTCCCTCCCCTTCGACGGCCGGGACCCGTACGACGGGCCGTCGAGCCTCCGCGTGGCCGGGACGCGCGCGATCGTCGAGCTGAGCTGGTGGAGCATCTACGAGGGCGATCTCCAGGCCTTCGTCGGGGTGGACCGCGAGCACCCGTTCCGGGCCTACGCCCTGCACGACCCGGCCAGGATCGTCATCGACGTCCGGACCGACTGAGCCCCTCGGGGCGCGGCACCGACGGGTCGCCACCTGTGATCGGGGCCGTGGGTCTGCAGGTGCCCGAGACGAGCCTCGGCGCCACAGGTCTCGATCCGGTGTGCATCGGCGCTCTGCAGACGCACCCGGCGTAGCGTTGATGCTCTCTGAGGAGCGTGGTCCCCATGCAGCTCCGGCGCCGATCCACCGGGTCCGTCCTCGCCATGATCGTCACCTCTGTCCTGGTCCTGGTCGCCTGCACGCAGGGCGCCGGGAGCCCGGAGAGCACCTCGTCCCCGCCCGAGCCGTCGGGGTCGACGAGCACTCCCACCGCCTCGCCGACCACCGCCGAGTCCCCTACCGCTGGCCCGTCGCCGACGGCGACCGCGACCTCGGAGCCGGGAAGCACGGACGGCGACGGCGGGACGGGCACACCGGCCTTCCCCGCCGACACCTCGCCGGACACGGGCGAGATGACGGGCGACCCGTCCGCCGAGGAGATCGGCACGCTGGCGGACCTGCGGGTGGGCGCCCACGACGGCTACGACCGCGTCGTGTTCGAACTCACCGGCCCGTCCACCCCGGGCTGGGACGTCCGCTACGTCCCCGAGGCGATCGGGGACCCGAGCGGGCTGCCCGTCGCCGTCCCGGGCGACGCGATCCTCGAGGTCACCCTGTTCTCCGTGATGTATCCCGAGGGCGTCGGCTCGTACCAGGGCCCCAGCATCATCCGCGCCGCCGGAACCACGGCGGTGACCGAGGTGAACTGGACCAGCCTGTTCGAGGGCTACCTGCAGGCGTTCATCGGCGTCTCCGGCGGCGAGCACCCGTTCCGGGCGTTCGCGCTCACCGACCCCGCCCGGATCGTCGTGGACGTCCGCACGGACTGACGGGGCGAGTGCTCAGACCCCGTCGGCCTTGTGCGGCCGGGACATCAGCAGGTCGCCCATGAGGTCGACCGACGCTCCATGGTGCAGCACCGCGACGACGGACTGGGTGATGGGCATCTCCACACCGACCCGTCCGGCGAGGTCGAGAACGGAGGCGGAGGTCTTGACCCCCTCGGCGGTGCCTCCGGTCGCGGCGACGGCGTCCTCGACGCTCATCCCCTCCCCGATGTGCCGACCGAGACGGTGGTTGCGGGAGAGCGGCGAGTCGCAGGTCGCCACGAGATCACCCATCCCGGCCAGGCCCATGAAGGTCTCGGCCTCGGCCCCGAGAGCGAGCCCGAGGCGGGTGATCTCGGCGAGGCCACGCGTGATGATCGTCGCGGTCGTGTTGTCCCCGTACCCGCGCCCCTGGGCGATGCCGATGCCGATCGCGATGACGTTCTTGGCCGCACCGCACAGCTCGACGCCGACGAGGTCGGTGTTCGTGTACGGCCGGAAGCTCGCCGTCGCGCACATCGTGGAGACCTGCCGGGCGAGACCCTCGTCCATGGCCGCGATCACCGTCGCGGTCGGCTGGTGCTCGGCGATCTCCTGCGAGAGGTTCGGCCCGGACAGGACGGCGACCCGCTCGGCCGGGACGTCCAGGACCTCGGCGAGGACCTGGCTCATCCGTTGGTCGCTGGCGAGCTCGATGCCCTTCATGAGGGAGAGGACCACGGCGCCCTCCGGGACGAGCCCGCGCGCCGGGGCGAGGATGCTGCGCGCCGACTGCGCGGGCACGGCGACCGCCACGAGGACCGCCCCGTCGAGCGCCTCGGCCAGTTCCGTCGTCGCCGTCACCGCATCGGGGAGCGTCACCCCTGGGACGTAGGCGGTGTTCGTGTGCTGGGTGGTGATCTCCTGCGCGATCTCCGCCCGGCGGGTCCACAGCACGACGTCGTGCCCGGCCTCGGCGAGCACGGCGGCGAAGGTGGTCCCCCAGCTGCCGGACCCCAGGACGGCCGTGCGGCTCACGCCGGGGTCCCGCGTCGCCAGACGAACGGCTCGGGCGGGGCGGTCTCGCCGCGGATCTCCTCGAGCTGGTGGGTGATCGCGGCCATGATGCGGTCGGTCGCCTCACGGAGAACCGGGCCGTCGAGCGGCTGGTCGTAGAGGTCCGAGAGGTCCACCGGGGGGCCGGCGACCACGGTCACCTTCTTGCGCGGGATGGGCTTGAGGAGCTTCTTGTACCTGCCCATGAGTCGGTGGGCACCCCATTGCGCGACGGGGACGACGGGGGCCCGGGTCGCCAGGGCGAGGCGTGCGACGCCGGTCTTCGCCTGCATCGGCCAGAGGTCCGGTTCGCGCGTGAGCGTGCCCTCGGGGAAGACGGCGACGGTCTCCCCCTGGGCGAGGGCAGCGGCAGCGGCGTCGAGGGACCGACCGGCCGTCGTCGTGCCACGGCTCACCGGGATCTGCCCGGTGGCGACGAGGACCTTGCGCAGCACCGGGACCCGGAACAGCGAGTCCTTCGCCAGGATGCGCGGGACGACCCCGTTCGCCCACAGGAAGTACGCGAAGGTCAACGGGTCGATGTTGGTCTGGTGGTTCGCGGCGACGATCGTCCCGCGCCCCTGGTGCAGGTGCTCGGCACCGTGCCAGTCCGAGCGGGTCATCGACCACAGGAGCGGACGCACGATCCTTGCCACGTTGCGGTACGCGCGATTGGAGCGTTCAGGTGCCGGCACGGGCGCGATGCTACCCCTGGCGGGCGAGGACCCGGACGCGACGACCCGGGGATGGTCAGGGAGCCCGGGACCGTCGGGCACCGCCGACCAGTGCGGCCGAGGGCGCCACCCACCGGTCGGGATGGCTGCACGCTTGTTCTAGTTGCACTAGAACATTTAGAGTAGATTCATGCTCTTCAGGGTCGACACCGCCGCAGGCGAGCCGCTGTTCGCCCAGCTCGCTGCCCAGGTGCGTGCCGCTGCCGCCTCGGGCGCACTCGTCGCCGGCGAGCGACTCCCGGCGGCCCGCGACCTCGCCTCGTCCCTCCAGATCAACGTCCACACCGTGCTGCGCGCCTACGCCGAGCTGCGCGAGGAGGGCCTGATCGAGCTCAGGCGAGGGCGAGGCGCCGTCGTCACCGCGAGGGCGGCCGACGAGCTCGCCGAGCTGCACGAGGCCGTCGAGCGCCTCGCTGCCGCCACCCGCCGCCTCGGGGTCGCTCCCGAGACCGCACACGCCCTGCTCTCGGAGGCCCTTCGATGACCACTGCCGACCCCTCGGGCCGACCCGTTCGGGTACCCCACCGCCTGGCGACCCTCGTCACGACGCTCGGGCTCCCGCTCGCCGTCGCCACGACCGGCGCGGTGCTCGCCCTGAGCTGGCGTGACACCCTCCCCGACCCGATCGCGACGCACTGGGGAACCGACGGCGCCGACGGCGTCGGTTCGCTGACCGCGACGGTGGGCCTCGTCGTCGGTGTGGTGCTGCCCTTCAGCGCCGGCATGGCGGCGCTCGGCCTGTGGTGGGGCCGCGCCGCCCTGACGCGGCGCCTGGCGGGAGCTGCCGCGGTGTGGTTCGCCGTCGTGCAGACCGGGGTGCTCCTGGGCTCGCTCGCCGGGCAGCGAGGCCTCACGGACGCCTACGCGGCCCCGGACATCGGTGGAGCCATCGGCCTGGCCGTCGCGATCGCGACGGTGGCCGCCGTCGCGGTGGCGTGGCTCACCCCCGGGGACCCGACGCTCCTCGCCACGACGCCGATCCCGGCCTCCGCCCCGCGCCTCCCGGTGGCCGCGAACGAGCGCGCTACCTGGGTGCGCAGGACGGGACAGGTGCACGCGGCCACGATCCTCGCCTCGGTGGCGGTGTTCGCCCTGACGTTCGGCGCGCTCACGCAGATGTGGTGGCTCGTGCTCGGGGTCGTCGCCGTCCTCACCGTGATCCTGTTCGGGGCGCTGCGCTGGACGGTGACGGTCGACAGCAGGGGACTGACGGTGCGGTCGGCCCTCGGGCCGCGGGTGCGCGTCCCGCTCGCCGAGGTCGAGGGCGCCACGACGACCCAGGTCGCTCCGCTGCGTCAGTTCGGCGGATGGGGCCTGCGTGTCGGCGCGCACGGCGCGACGGGCATCGTCACCCGCAAGGGCGAGGCGTTGGAGGTCGCGAGGAGCGGGAGCAGGCGCGTGGTGGTGACGGTCGACGACGCCGCCACCGCTGCGGCGCTGCTCAACGCCCTGGCCGAGAGGTCGCGGTCGACGAGGACCTGAGCCGGGGCGGCCGCCCGAGGTGATGACCGCTCACGGCTGCTGGTTCCCGGCACTCAGCCGTGCGAGAGCTCGGCGCTCAGCCGTGCGAGAACTCGGCGCTCAGCCGTGCGAAAACTCGGCGCTCAGCCGTGCGAGAACTCGGCGCCCAGCGCGGCGAGCTTGCCCTGGAAGTCCTCGTACCCGCGGTCGATGAGCCCGATGCCCCGCACCTCCGAGGTGCCCTTGGCGGTGAGTGCCGCGATGAGGTGGCTGAAGCCCCCGCGCAGGTCGGGGACCTCGATGTCGGCAGCCTCCAGCGGCGTCGGGCCGGAGATGACGGCGGAGTGGTAGAAGTTGCGCTGCCCGAAGCGGCAGGGGTGCCCGCCGAGGCACTCGCGGTAGACCTGGATCGTCGCGCCCATGCCGGTCAGCGCCTCGGTGAAGCCGAAGCGGTTCTCGTAGACCGTCTCGTGCACGATCGACAGGCCCTTGGCCTGCGTGAGCGCGACCACGAGCGGCTGCTGCCAGTCCGTCATGAACCCGGGGTGCACGTCGGTCTCCAGGACGATCGACCGCAGGTCACCGCCCGGGTGGTAGAAGCGGATCCCGTCGTCGGTGATGTCGAACTCACCGCCCACCTTGCGGAAGGTGTTGAGGAAGGCCGTCATCTCCGGCTGGGTCGCGCCCTTGACGGTGACGTCCCCGCGGGTCGCGAGCGCAGCCGAGGCCCAGGACGCCGCCTCGATCCGGTCCGAGAGGGCGGTGTGCTGGAAGCCACGAAGCCGCGCGACGCCCTCGATGCGGATGACCCGGTCGGTGTCGACCGAGATGATCGCGCCCATCTTCTGCAGGACGTTGATCAGGTCCATGATCTCGGGCTCGATGGCCGCGTTGGAGAGCTCGGTGATGCCCTCCGCGCGCACCGCGGTGAGCAGCAGCTGCTCGGTTGCCCCCACGCTCGGGTAGGGCAGCCGGACCTTGGTGCCGATCAGGCCGTGCGGGGCGCGGATCTCGATCCCGCTCTCCCGCTTGGTGACCTCGGCGCCGAACTGGCGCAGGATCTCCAGGTGGTAGTCGATCGGGCGGTCGCCGATCCGGCAGCCGCCGAGGTCAGGGATGAACGCCTCGCCGAGGCGGTGCAGCAGCGGGCCGCAGAACAGGATCGGGATCCGGCTCGAGCCGGCGTGCGCATCGATGTCGGCCACGTGGGCGGACTCCACGTTGCGTGGGTCGAGCACCAGCGTCCCGCCGTCGGCGTCCGCCTCCACACGCACGCCGTGCAGCTCGAGCAGGCCGGTGACCACCGCGACGTCGCGGATCTGGGGGACGTTGCGCAGCGTGCTGGGGGTGTCCCCCAGGAGCGCCGCGACCATCGCCTTGGAGACGAAGTTCTTCGCTCCGCGCACGGTGATCTCACCGTGCAGAGGGAGACCGCCGTGGACCTGAAGGACATCGCGCATCCGCCCATGGTCCACCACGGAAGCGGGAACGTCACATCGCTCCATGGTCACCGACGGGGAGATCCTGGGGAGATCTGGGTGAGGACCGGCGAGGCACTGGTCGCGAGAGCGGCGGCGGGGGGTGCGGGCCCAGCGCCCAGGGCGTGGGTCGGCGGACGAGGGTCGGCTGTCGGACCGGCGCCGCCTGTCGGACCCTGCCCGTAGCGTCGTCGGCGAAGCCGGTGCCCCGGGGCACCACGGCCGTGGCCGACCTCGGCCGGAGAGGAGCACAGATGCGGATCGGCGTCATTGCGAGCAGCGGAGGCGTGCACGAGGCACTCGACCTCGCCCGCACGGCCGAGCAGAACGGCTGGGACGGCTTCTTCACCTGGGACGGGATGAGCGTCGGCAGCGCGGCGGCCGCCGACCCCTTCTCCCTGCTGGCCGCAGCCGCACAGCACACCCGCTCGATCACCCTCGGGGCGATGGTCTTCGCTCCGGCACGACGACGCCCACTCGTCTTCGCCCAGCAGGTGCTCACGGTCGACCACCTCTCCGCGGGACGGCTCGTCGTGCCGGTCGGTCTCGGCGCCGCCGACGACGCCGGGTTCTCACGGGTCACGGGTGAGGCCGTCAGCGCACGAGAGCGGGCCGCACTCCTGGACGAGTCGCTCCACGTCCTCGACCTCGCCTCGTCCGGCGAGCCCTTCTCCTTCGTCGGGGAGCACCACAGGTTCTCCGACGTCGCGCTCGCGCTGGGATCCGTCCAGCGGCCGCGGGTCCCGGTCTGGGCCGTAGGTGCGTGGCCGTCCGAGCGTTCGATGGCGCGTGCTGCGAGATGGGACGGCGTGGTGCTCCAGCTCCTCCGCTCCGGCGAGGAGCCCACGGCCTCGCAGGTGACCGAGGCGGTGACGTGGATCGGGGCCGAGCGGGAGCGTCTGAGGGAGGGAGGTGTCCGCCTGGGCGACCGGTTCGAGGTCGTCGTGAGCGGACGACTCCCCGACGACCCCGCGGCGGCGAGCGAGCGGGTCGAGTCACTGAGCGCTGCCGGGGCGACCTGGTGGGTCGAGGCCCGGTGGGATCCGACGGAGACCGCCGAGACGCTCTCCGAGCGCGTCCGCCGCGGACCCCTTCCGGGGTGACGCGGGCCCCTTCCGGGGGCGGGCCTCTTCCGGGGTGAGGCGCCTCCAATCCGGGGGCGGGCCCAACCCGGGGGCGGGCCTCTTCCGGGGTGAGGCGTTTGCCCGATCCGGGGGCGGGCCCCGCAGGTCGGAGGCCTGCGCTCGCGAGGCGTGCACTCCCCGGCCCTGCGCCTGCCGTGCCCTGCGCTCGCGAGACCCGTGCTCGCTGGACGCGCGCCTGGTCCTCGTCGGCGCCCGTGCGTCTCGCTCCTCTGTCCGTACGTAGCTGCCCGTGGCTCCCGACGGTAGCTGTTCTGTGACCTCCGGAGTCCATGTCAGTGCCTCGTCGTAGCATCGAGAGGTGGACATCACCGCAGGTCAGCAGCCCTATGAGGGCGCAGCCTGCACGGAGAGTGCCGGCCGTTCCGGAGTCATGACCGCTGCCGAGGAGGAGCTCTTCTGGGAGGCCATCCGCCGCGACTACCCCGACGTCGAGGGCTCCTTCAGCGCTGAGAACGACGGGATCGTCGACCTCGGGTGGGCGCACTCCCTTCCGGGCGTGGAACCCCGCAGCACCAGCACCAGCACCAGCACCGGCACCGGCACCGGCACCGGCACCAGCGACCTTCCGTCCGACCCGTTCGTCGGGCTCCTCACCGGCCGCATCGCCCCGGAATCCCTCCGAGAGCTCGAACCGAGCGGGCTGCTCCTGGACGCCCTCGACGGCGTCGGCAGTGCCGAGCTCGACGACACCGACCTGTTCGACGACCTCTCGCTCCTCGAGATCGTCGCGGCGTGGCAGCGCGTGGTCTCGATGGCCACGGCCGGTGCGGCGCGCGCCGCCGCTGCGCTCTCCCGCCGCGAGTGCGTGCAGGTCCCCGGCGGGCCGGTGCCGGTGGGGCGCGGTCACCGCTGCTACTCGACCTTGCGCGCCACGGGCACCGAGATCGCGATGCGCACCGGGTGCACGGTGCGCTCGGGAGAGCTGCTCGCGCGCGACGGAAGGCTCTTCGACGCCGCTCTTGCGGCGACCGGTAGCGCCCTGGCCCGTGGCCAGATCGACCCACGTACCGCACGCGCCATCGCCGATCGTCTGGTCGACCTCCCTCTGGAGCTCGCTCTGGAGGTCCAGGCCCAGGTCCTTCCCGGCGCAGGCGTGCGCAGTCCCGCTCAGGTGGACCGGGACCTCACTCGCGCCCTCGTGGAGGTCGACCCCGCGGAGGCCGCTGCACGGCATCGGCGGGCTCGCTCCGACCGGCGGGTCTGCCATCCGAAGGTGCTGGCCGACGGAATGGCCGGCATCTGGGCCGTGCTCCCGGCCGAGACTGCGGCCCTGGTCGACTCCGCGCTCTCCGACGCCGCGACGTCCGCTCGCGCGGCAGGCGACCAA
The DNA here is from genome assembly GCF_041597215.1 of Actinotalea sp. GTDB lineage: Bacteria > Actinomycetota > Actinomycetes > Actinomycetales > Cellulomonadaceae > Actinotalea. Next base: position 800 of record NZ_JBFHHB010000055.1, on the reverse strand, counting down.
CGGACCATCGACCAGCTGCGCGCCGACGCGCTCGTCGATCTCGTCGCCGGCACAGCGACCAGCGGGACCGGCGCAGGTACAGGCACCGGCTCAGCTGCACGCGTGCACGTCGACGTGACCGTCGCCCTGTCCACCCTCCTCGGCCTGGACGACGCCCCCGGCGACCTTGCCGGGTACGGGGCGATCACCGCCGAGCAGGCGGCAGCACTCGCCGCCGGCGGCGCCCTCCGACGGATCGTCACCGATCTGCTCAGCGGGGCCGTGCTGGACGTCGGCCGCACCCGGTACCGGCCGCCTGCCGCGCTGCGCGCACACGTCGTGGCGCGGGACAGGACCTGCGCGCGGCCAGGATGTGTGGTGCCTGCCGAGCGCGCCGAGATCGATCACACCGTCCCGTTCGGCACGGCCCACCTGCACGATCCCGGTGGAACCCCAGGCGCTTCCACCGGACCATCGCAGGGCGACACCTGTGCCGGGAACCTCGCGCCTCTGTGCGCCCCGGATCACCTCGCCAAGACGCTCGGCGTGCTGCATCTCGAGCAGCCCTCGCCCGGAGTTCTCGACTGGACGACGGCGACCGGCCTCAGGCTCCGGGTCGTCCCTGGTCGGTACGGAGAGACCTCGCTGCTTCCACGCCGGCTGCCCACGACGTCGCAGACAAGCGGACGTGCCGCACCACCGCCGTTCTGAGGCCCCGCCCCACAGCGCGGCCGTTCTGACGCGCGGCTCCACACCGCCGCCGAGCTGAGGCGCCGCCCCACACTGCCGCCGTTCCGACGCGGGGCTCCGCACCTCAGGTG
>NZ_JBFHHB010000054.1:0-14959 GCF_041597215.1 Actinotalea sp. | reverse complement strand
CGTCGCGCTGACGGCCGTCAGCGCGCCCGCGTACGGGGAGCCGGCGTCCAGGAGGGCCAGACGGAGCAGCTCGAGCCCTGCCCGGTGCTCCAGCAGGAGCCGGATCCCGGCCTGCCAGTTCTCCTCGCCGCCGCTCGCAGCGAACTCCAGCACGACGGCGAGGTGGTCGGGCAGCTCGTCGGGGTCGACCTCGAACCCGGCAGCCCGGTACGCCTGCTTGAAGGTCACGAGCGCCACACCGCGCTTGCGGGTGTCGCCGTAGGCGAAATAGGTGAGGTACAGCGCTCGCTGTCGCTTGAGGTCGAAGGTCGTGACGTACTCGGCCTCGAGCTCGGGCAGCGGACGGGACGCGAGGTGGTCCGTCAGCTCGCAAAGGGGACGAGCGAAACGGCCGTCGAGCTCGTCCACCGCGGCCCGGATCGTCGGCAGGAGGCCGAGAAGGTCCTCGCTCGGGTACTCCAGGAGCAGGGCGGCGACGCGATGGACCACGGCATGCTCGCGCGAGGCGGTCCTTCGAGCCTGGGCCGCGCGCGCCACGCGGTTCACGAGGCACCCCCCGGCCTGCTCGGCGCGTCGCCATCGTCGGGTGCACCGTCCTGGGGTGCGGACTTCGGCGGGAACAGCCCGGTCGGCTTCCCCCGGCCGTCCCAGTTGAGCAGGTTCACCTTCGCCTTCCGGCTCGAGGGGTCGGCGACCGTGTCGGTCGTCTGGCGTTGCTGGAGCATGTGGAAGTTCTCCACCGCGATCGGGTCCGTCCGGCCGGAGCCCTCGCCGAACGGCCCGGAGCCACCCATGCCCGGCCCGCCCTCGTAGTCGAGGGAGCACTCCGTCGCGAGCTCCTCGAGGCTGTGCGCCTGCTCGGCGTGCGCGCTCGGGATGACGTAGCGCTCCTCGTACTTCGCGATCGCCAGGAGTCGGTACATCTCGAGCATCGTCTCGGGCTCCATGCCCACCGATGCGGGGATGGCAGGGTTCGCCTCGCGCCCCATCGAGATGTCCCGCATGAACGACCTCATCGCCGCGAGCTTCTTCAGCACGGCGCTCACCGGTTCCGGGTCCCCCGCCGTGAACAGCTCGGCGAGGTACTCCACCGGGATCCGCAGCGTGTCGATGGCGGCGAAGAGGTTCCCGGAGTCCTCGGAGTCCTCCCCGGTCTCGGCGACGACGTCGACCACGGGCGACAACGGCGGGATGTACCAGACCATCGGCATCGTCCGGTACTCCGGGTGCAGCGGCAGGGCCACCTGGTAGGTGCTGATGAGCTTCCAGATCGGTGAGCGCTGCGCCGCGTCGACCCAGTCCCTGGCGATGCCGGCGGCCTCGGCCTCCCGGATCACCTCGGGGTCGAAGGGGTCGAGGAAGACCCCGCGCTGGGCGGCAAGGAGCTCGTGCTCGTCGGTGACCGAGGCGGCCTCGAGCACCTTGTCGGCGTCGTAGAGGACCAGCCCGATGTATCGCAGGCGGCCGACGCAGGTCTCGGAGCAGACCGTCGGCAGCCCGACCTCGATCCGCGGGTAGCAGAAGGTGCACTTCTCGGCCTTGCCCGTGCGGTGGTTGAAGTAGACCTTCTTGTACGGGCAGCCGGTGATGCACTTGCGCCAGCCGCGGCAGGCGTCCTGGTCGACCAGGACGATGCCGTCCTCCGACCGCTTGTAGATCGCGCCGGACGGGCAGGAGGCAGCACAGGACGGGTTGAGGCAGTGCTCGCAGATCCGCGGCAGGTAGAACATGAAGGTCTGCTCGAACTCGAGCCTGACCTTGTCGGAGACCTTCTGCAGCACGGGGTCGTTCGCGAGCAGCGCGGGAGCGCCACCGAGGTCGTCGTCCCAGTTGGCGCTCCAGGTCACGTTCATGTCCTGGCCGCTGATGAGCGACTTCGGCCGGGCGACCGGCGTGTGCTCCTGCAGGGGTGCGGTGGTGAGCGTCTCGTAGTCGTAGGTCCACGGCTCGTAGTAGTCGGTGATCGCCGGCATCTTCGGGCTGGAGAAGATCGTGAAGAGGTTCTTCAGCCGGCCACCGGCCTTGAGCTGGAGCCGACCGCGCTTGTTGAGCGTCCAGCCACCCTCCCAGCGCTCCTGGTCCTCGTAGGTCCGCGGGTAGCCCTGCCCGGGCCGGGTCTCGACGTTGTTGAACCACACGTACTCCGTGCCGCTGCGGTTCGTCCAGGCCTGCTTGCAGGTCACCGAGCAGGTGTGGCACCCGATGCACTTGTCGAGGTTCATCACCATCGACATCTGCGCCATGACTCTCATCGGGCGTTCCTCTCCGTCGTGGTGGTCGCGCGGGTCCCTCGGGCGGCCATCTCAGTACTCCACCGTCTGCGACCGCCGACGGATGACCGTCACCTCGTCGCGCTGGTTGCCGGTCGGGCCGATGTAGTTGAACGCGTAGGAGAGCTGGGCGTACCCGCCGATGAGGTGGCTCGGCTTGATGAGCACCCGGGTCAGCGAGTTGTGGATGCCGCCCCGCTTGCCGGTCGCCTCCGAGCGCGGGACGTCGATCAGGCGGTCCTGCGCGTGGTGCATGTAGACGGTGCCCTCGGGCATCCGGTGGGAGACCACGGCTCGCGCCACGACCACCCCGTTCCGGTTGACCGCCTCGATCCAGTCGTTGTCGTGGACGCCGATCTTGTCCGCGTCCAGGTTGCTCATCCAGACGGTCGGGCCACCGCGGGACAGCGACAGCATGAAGAGGTTGTCCTGGTACTCGGAGTGGATGGACCACTTGTTGTGCGGCGTGAGGTACCGCACCGTCACACCGACCTCGTCGACCGTCCCGATCGGCGACTCGCCGAACAGCAGCTGCATGTTCAGCGGCGGTCGGAACACCGGCAGCGCCTCGCCGATGTCCGTCATCCAGTCGTGGTCGAGGTAGAAGTGCTGGCGGCCCGTGAGGGTGTGCCACGGCTTGAGCCGCTCGACGTTGATCGTGAACGGCGAGTACCGGCGCCCGCCGTGCTCCGTGCCCGACCACTCCGGGGAGGAGATCACGGTGGCGGGTCCGGCCTGGGTGTCGGCGAAGGTGACCTGCTTGCCCTCGTGCTCGGCAGCGAGGTCCGCCATCGCCTGCCCCGTGCGCTTCTCCAGCGTGTGGAAGCCCTGGACGGCGAGCCGCCCGTTCGTCGTCCCGGAGAGCGCGAGGATCGCCTCGCAGGCGTGCACGTCCCGGGTGAGCAGGGGCCGTCCGTCGGCGATCCCGCCGCGGGTGCGGTGGGCCACGCCGTTCTTGCGGGCGAGGTAGTCGATCTCCTTGTCCACCGTGAAGGTCACGCCCTTGGTGGTCGCCCCGAGCGTGTCGAGCAGCGGCCCGAGAGCCCCCATCTTCGTCGCGACGGCGGCGTAGTCCCGCTCGACGACGACGAGCCTGGGCATCGTCCGGCCGGGGACCGGGGCGCACTCGCCGGCCTTCCAGTCCTGCACCACGCCGTGCGGGTTGGCCATCTCGTCGGGGGTGTCGTGCGTCAGCGGCACCGCGACGACGTCCTTGCGCACGCCCAGGTGCACCTCGGCCAGCTCGCTGAAGGTCCTGGCCAGGGTGTGGAAGGCGTCGAAGTCCGTGCGCGTCTGCCAGGGCGGGGCGATCGCCGGGGTGAAGGAGTTGACGAAGGGGTGCATGTCCGTCGTCGACAGGTCGTGCTTCTCGTACCAGGTCGCCGCCGGGAGCACGATGTCGGAGTAGATCGTGCTGCTCGTCATCCGGAAGTCCAGGGTGAGCAGCAGGTCGAGCTTCCCGGTCGGCGCCTCGTCGTGCCAGACCACGTCCCGGGGGCGGGAGCCCTCGGGGGCCTCCTCGGCGCGCAGGTTGTGATCGGTTCCGAGCAGGTGCTTGAGGAAGTACTCGTTGCCCTTGCCGGAGGAGCCGAGCAGGTTCGAGCGCCAGAGGGTCAGCACCCGCGGGAAGTTCTCCGGCGAGTCGGGGTCCTCGGCGGCGAAGCGCAGGCGTCCCGCCGTGAGCTCGGCCGGCACGTACTCGTCGACGGGGACGCCCGCGGCGGCCGCGTCGTCGGCCAGGGTGAGCGGGTTGCGGTCGAAGGTGGGGTACGAGGGCGTCCACCCCATGCGTGCCGACTGCGCGACGGCGTCGGCCGTCGACCGGTCGGCCAGGTGCCCGACGGCCTGGGTGGTGGAGATCGTGTCCGCGCCGAAGGCGTCGTAGCGGAACTGGTTGCTGTGCAGGTACCAGTAGGCCGTCTGGTTCATGTTCCGGGGCGGGCGTGACCAGTCCAGGGCGTTGGCGTACTGCGCGTGCCCGGTGACCGGGCGGACCTTCTCCTGCCCGACGTAGTGCGCCCACCCTCCGCCGTTGACGCCCTGGCAGCCGGTGAGCGTGGTCAGGGTGAGGAAGGTGCGGTAGATCGTGTCCGAGTGGAACCAGTGGTTCGTACCGGCACCCATGAGGATCATCGAGCGACCGCGGGACTCCTCCGCGTTCGCTGCGAACTCCCGGCCGATGCGCTCGGCCTTGGCCGCGGGGACACCGGTGAACTCCTCCTGCCAGGCAGGGGTGCACGGCTGGGAGGCGTCGTCGTAGCCGGTCGGCCAGGTGCCCGGCAGGCCCTCCCGACCGACTCCGTACTGGGCGAGGAGCAGGTCGAAGACGGTCGTGACCAGGTGACCCGCGACCTCGCGCACCGGGACCCCGCGCCGCAGCGGCCGGTCCGACCCGTCCAGCGCGTCGAAGCGCGTGAGGTCCACCTCCACGGCGGCGGGGGCCGCGCCGGTGCCGAGCAGGCTCAGCTCCGGGTCGACCTCACCGAGGTCGAGATTCCACCGCCCGGCGCCCTCGGGGCCGAAGCGGAACCCGAGGGACCCGTCCGGGACGACGGCCTCGCCGCTCGTGGCGTCGATGAGGACCGTCTTGAAGTGGGCGTTCTCGCTCTGCGCCTCGTCGCCCGGCAGGTCGGAGGCCGTGAGGAACTTGCCCGGCACGTAGGCGTCGCCGTTGCGCTCGAGCCGGACGAGGAACGGCAGGTCCGTGTACTTCTTGACGTAGCCCTGGAAGTACGGCACCTGGCGGTCGACGAAGAACTCCTTGAGCGTGACATGACCCATCGCCATCGCCAGCGCGCCGTCGGTGCCGGGCTCGACGGCGAGCCACTCGTCGGCGAACTTCACGTTGTCGGCGTAGTCGGGCGAGACCGCCACGACCTTCTGGCCCCGGTAGCGCGCCTCGACCATCCAGTGCGCGTCAGGGGTCCGGGTGACCGGCACGTTCGAGCCCCACATGATGAGGTAGCCGGCGTCCCACCAGTCCCCCGACTCCGGCACGTCCGTCTGGTCGCCGAACACCTGCGGCGAGGCGATCGGCAGGTCCGCGTACCAGTCGTAGAAGGAGAGCATCGGGGCGCCGATCAGGGCGTGGTAGCGCGCCCCGGCCCCGTGGGACACCATCGACATGGCCGGGATCGGGGTGAACCCGGCGATGCGATCCGGCCCGTAGGCCTTGATGGTGTGCACCTGCGCGGCGGCGACCATCTCGACCGCCTCGTCCCAGGTCGCCCGCACGAGCCCGCCCTTCCCGCGGGCCGCCTTGTACCGGCGCGCCTTCTCCGGGTCCTCGACGATGCTCGCCCACGCGGTGACCGGGTCACCCGTGCGGGCCTTCGCCTCGCGGTACATCTGGAGCAGGAGCCCCCGGACGTAGGGGTAGCGGATCCGGGTCGGTGAGTAGGTGTACCAGCTGAAGGCGGCGCCGCGGGGGCACCCGCGGGGCTCGTACTCGGGGCTGTCCGGCCCCACCGACGGGTAGTCGGTCTGCTGGGACTCCCAGGTGATGATGCCGTCCTTGACGTACACCTTCCACGAGCACGAGCCGGTGCAGTTGACGCCGTGCGTGGAGCGGACGACCTTGTCGTGGCTCCACCGGTCCCGGTAGAACACGTCGGCGTCACGGCCGCCGATCTGGTGCAGCGTGCGCAGGTCCGCGGACACCTCCCCCTTGCGCAGGTACCGGCTCAGCCTGAGCAGGACGTCGGAGGCGGGCCCGTCGAGACCGGCGGCCGGGGGGTTCGTGGGGTTCATCCGATGCTCCTTCGCGGGACCTGCTCCACCGTGGTCGTCACCGAGCCGGTGACCTGGGACTCGATCAGCTCGGCTTGGGGGCTCCCGGCCGGGCGTAGTAGTGCCACACGAGGCCGGTGCACACCGCGAAGTACACGGCGCAGCCGAGGAAGAAGGCCCGCGGGGCGACGATCGACAGACCGATGCCGACGAGGAACGGCCCGAAGGCCGCGATCGACGAGGTGAAGCCGATGACGCCGCCCGCCTGGCGACGCTCGAAGATCATCGGCATCTGCTTGAACGTCCCCGCGTTCCCGATCCCGGCGAAGAAGAACACCGCGAGCATCGCGAGGAGGAAGCCGGTGAACTGCCCGACCTCCGTCGGGCTGAGGAAGAGCACCGTCACCAGGGTGCTCACCGTCATGCCCACCCCGGCCACCAGGGTCCACACGGCGCCACCGAACCTGTCGCAGAGCGGACCCCACAGCGCGCGGGTGGCCGAGCCGATCAACGGGCCGAGGAAGGCGAACTTCAACGGGTCCGGCGCGTCGGCGAAGCTGCCGTACTCGTTGACGATGAGCAGCCCGAGCTGGGCGGCGAAGCCGCTGAACGCCCCGAAGGTCATGACGTAGACGGCGGTCATCACCCAGGTGTGCTTCTCCCGGAAGATGTCGAACTGCTGGCGGAAGTTCGCCTGGACCGGGACGCTGCGCAGGAAGAGGCCGGCGAGGACGGCGCCCAGGACCACCCAGGGGATGAGCACCAGCCCGGCGTTGTGCAGCCAGATCTCCGTCCCGTCGGTCTGCTGCTGCGGGGTGAGGGCTGTGGTGCCGAGCAGGCCGAAGCCCACCACCCACGGCGTGACGAACTGGATCAGGCTCACCCCGAAGTTGCCGACGCCGGCCTGGAGACCGAGTGCCGTCCCGGCCATCCGGCGGGGGAAGAAGTAGCTGGTCGACGGCATGAACCCGGAGAACGCACCACCACCGACGCCTGCGGCGGCCGCCAGGAGCAGGAGGACCACGTAGGGAGTCCCCGGGTCCCGGACCGCGAGGGTCCAGCCCACCATCGGCAGCAGCATGAGGGTCGCGGTCCCGCCGACGAGCGTGCGGGTGCCGAGGATCGGCGGCAGGAACATGTAGATCAGCCGCATGGTGCCGCCCGCGAGCCCGGGGACGGCCACCAGCCAGTACAGCTCCGTCTTCGACAGGTCGTAGCCGATGTCGTTGAGGCGCGGGGCGATCGCGCTGACCAGGTACCAGACCGCGAAGGCCAGCATCAACGTGTAGGTGGTGATCCACAGCGTCTGCCATGCGAAGCGCTTGTCCCAGTGGGCCTCGTCCTCAGGGTCCCAGGTCGCCAGGTCCACCGTCGGTCCGTGCATGACCGCCATGGGTTCTCCAGGTGCTGTCCGTGTCCGTCACCGTTGACGACGCCAGTCTGGAACGACTACCAGGAGGATTGCTACGAAAAGCGCCGCGACAAATGCATCCTCGTCCGGCCGGCCTCAGGCGATCACGGAGTCGTCTCGCCTGTTGAGATGAAGGACGCAGTGCTGCGGGCCGACGAAGGGGTCGAGGGACTCGGCCGTCCACGGGCCGCCCGCGGCCGAGAGGACTCCCCGAGCGATCCCGAGGTGGACGCTGCACACCACGTCCGTGTGCGCGCGCGCCAGGTCGAGGAAGGGGCAGTGCCTCAGGTGCACCTGCGAGCCGTCGGCGTCGACCTCGGGGGCGAACCGCAACTCGTCGAGGTGTGCCTCCAACGCCGCGAGCTGTGCGAGAGCGGGATCGCGCTCCGGCTCCGGGTGCCCTGCGCGGGAGGCGTGCCCCGAGGCGCCGGGTCGCGCCGCCCAGGACGCACCGAGCTCCTCACCCGCGTCAGCTGCCGCCTTCGCGCGCGAGGGGAGCGCCTTGCCGTAGCCGGCAAGGAGCACGGTGAGCAGCCGGGAGCGGAACCAGGCGTCGGCGTCGACCAACGCCTCCCGCTCGACGACGGAGTAGAGCATGTGGGGCCGCCCACGGGTGGCCCGCACCTCGGGTGCCTTCGTGACGAAACCCGCGGCGATCAGCCGGTCGAGGTGCTCGCGCACGGTGCTCTCGTGCAGGCCGACGTCGTCTGCCACCTCGGCCAGCGTCAACGGCCGAGCGCCCTGCTGCAGGGCGTGCAGGATCGTCACCCGGCTCGGGCTCGCCAACGCGCGGTAGGCGCTCACCGATCGCCTGTTCACGCTCTCATTATTCGCGGCGCGGGGCCCGTCAATCCGGGACCTCTGCCTGGGTGGGAGGTCCCCCGCGGGCATCCCACGGCGTTCGAACGATCGCTCAGCCGCCGGCGAAGGGCGGCAGCACGTCGACGACGATCCCGTCGTCGAGCCTCACGTCGTCGTCGTCGACCCGGACACCACCCGCCAGCAGCGCGCTCTGGGCGAGCACCCGACCCATGGCGGGCCCGTGGCTCGTGAGCAGGACCTCGCGCAGCGCGCCGACAGTGTCGACGTCGAGCCGTTCGGTGGAGGTCCCTGCCGCCTCGGCCGCGGCCGCGAAATGGCGGACGGTGATCATGCGTTCTCCTCGGTCGACTCACCGGCGTGCGCGTCACGGGTCGTGGCCCACTCGCGCGCCAGGTCGGTGACCCGCGCGGCGACCCGGTCCAGCTCGGCGCGATCCCGAGTCCCGGAGGCGACGGCCCAGCCGACGAAGAACCCTGTCAGCGGGACGGCCGGACGTGCCACACCGTGCGCGGTCTCCAGGCCGAGGTCCAGGACCGCCTGCAGGTCGACGGCGTCGGGGGTCACGTCGAACTCCTCGGTCAGCAACCTCACCCAGGACTCGAGGTCGTGCCGTACGGGTGGCTGCGCCGAGGGCTCGGTTCCTGCGCTCATGAGTCTCTCCTGGTCAGGATCGTGTCCAGCTCGGCGACATCTTCCCAGGTGTCCCCGTCGCGTGCGGCGCCGGTCAGGTCGGGGACGGGGCGGACGTCCAGCTGCTCGACCAGTCGTCGCATCGAGGCACCGTGCAGCCCGCCCGACGCGCGCAGGGTCGCGACGGCTGCCGCAAGGGCCGGGCGGCGGTAGACGGCGAGGAGGTACTGGCATCGGCCGTCGGCGTCGACCGCGGCGACGGCGTCGCACCCCGAGTGATCGGTCACGGGATCGAGTGCCTCCAGGAGGACCGGGACGATCCGGCCGGCGAGAGGCAGGTCGCAGGCCAGGACGAGAACCGGTACGTCGCCGCCGGGTCCCAGGTGGTCCAGACCGGCGGCCAGACCCGCAGCAGGGCCGCCGAACGGGGGGTCCTCCTGGACCCGCTCGGCACCCCGCGTGTCCAGGGTCGGCGGGCCCACGACGACGACCCGACGGGCCGCGGCCACCGCATCCAGGACATGAGCGAGCATCGGACGGCCGCCGACCGTCACGGCAGCCTTGTCGGTCCCGCCCAGGCGAGTGCCTCCGCCCCCCGCGAGGACGATCGCGTCCACGGCCCCCTGGTCGGCCGGTCCGCTGCTCATCCCGCGGCCTCGGGATCCGGACGGGTCCAGGTACCCGAGCGGCCGCCGGACTTGGCCAGCAGCCGGACGCCCACGATCTCGACGGTGCGGTCCATCCCCTTGACCATGTCGACGACGGCGAGGCACGCCACACCGACCGCGACCATCGCCTCCATCTCGACCCCGGTGCGATCGGCGGTGCGCACGGTCGCCCGCACCTCGACACCGTGGTCGACGATCTCGACGTCCACCGTCGCCCCGTGCACGCCGATCACGTGCGCCAGGGGAAGGAGCTCGGGCGTGCGCTTGGCCGCAGCGATCCCGGCGATCCGGGCCACGGCGAGCACGTCGCCCTTGGGGACCGTCCCGTCGCGGAGGGCCGCGACCACCTCCGGGGCGCACCGGACGCTGCCGGCAGCCGTCGCCTCGCGCACCGTCGGCGTCTTGGCGGTCACGTCGACCATCCGGGCGTGACCTGCGCCGTCGAGGTGGGTGAACGGGCCGGTCGCGGTCATGGGGTCCTCATCACAGGGAGCAGGTCGCCGGCGCGGACGCGCTCGACGTCGACCGGGACGACGGCGAGACCGTCGGCGCGGGCCAGGCCCGCCACGAGGTGGGAGCCGGACCCTCCCGAGACCGCGCGTCGCGCATGCAGGTCGGTGCCGCTGCCCTCGAGGACGACCGGCATGTACTGGGCGCGACCCTGCGGGGTCGACCACTCGTCGTCCACCGTCGCCAGGACCAGCTCCGCTGCGCTCGCGGGCCCGCCCGCGAGTCGCTCGATGGCGGGCCGGACGAAGACCTCGAAGGAGACGAACGCGCTGACCGGGTTGCCCGGGAGGGAGAGGATCGGCGTGCCGCCGGGGAGCGTCCCGAGGCCCTGAGGCTTGCCCGGCTGCATGGCGACCGTGACGAAGGCCGTGCCCGGCAGGGGTTCGAGCACGTCGCGCACCACCTCGTAGGCGCCCATGCTCACGCCACCCGAGGTGACCACGAGGTCGACGGCGCCGTCGAGGCGGTCGAGCACCCGCCTGAGCTCCAGCGGGTCGTCGGGGACCCCACCGATGCGCTGCACCTCGGCCCCGGCGCCGGCGGCAAGGCCTGCCAGCAGCAACGAGTTCGAGTCGGGGATCTGACCGCGCCCCGGTTCGACGCCCGGCTCCACGAGCTCGGACCCCGTGGAGAGCACGGCGACGACTACCCGCCGGTGGGTCGGCGCCGCGACGGCACCCACCGAGGCGAGGGCGGCGACCTGCCGAGGACCGAGCAGCGTCCCGGCCGGGACCACGAGGTCCCCGGCGCGGACGTCGTCGCCGACCGGCCGGATGTGGGCGCCGGGACGGGCCGCCGCGGAGACGACCACCTCGACCGTCCCGGCGTCGGTGACCTCGACGGACACCACGGCGTCCGCCCCGGGCGGCACGGGCGCCCCGGTCATGATCCTGGCGGCGGTGCCCGGCTCGACGACCGGTACCTCGGAGCTCCCGGCGGGCAGATCGGCCACGACCCTCAACCGGACCGGCACGACGTCGGCACCGACCGTGTCCGAGGACCGGACGGCGTAGCCGTCCATCGCGGAGTTGTCCCACCGGGGCAGATCGGTCCCGGCATGCAGGTCCGCTGCGAGCCACAGGCCGAGCGCCTGCGTCAGCGGCGTCTGCACCACGGGAACGGGAGCCATCAGCGCGAGGACGGCGGCGCGGTGCTCGGCGACGCTGCGCAGGGATCCTGTCGCCCTCATGAGGACTCTCCGTTCGTCCGGGCCGCCCAGGCGAGCATGCCACCCTCCAGGTTCGCGACCCCCGCGCGCCCCGTTCCCTGCAGGTAGCGCACGGCGACCTCAGAACGCACTCCGCTGCGGCACAGCACCACCACGGCCCGGTCCGCCGGAAGGGCGTCCAGGTGGTCGCCGGAGAGCAGGTCGGCCAGCGGGAGGAGGACGCTCCCGGGGATCGTCCCGGTCGCGTGCTCGGCGGGTTCACGCACGTCGAGCACCACGGGTGCCGGGTCGCCGGAGAGCAGGTCGGCGAGGGTCTCGGGGCTCACCACGGGCACCGATCCGCCGCCGTGCACCGCTGAACCCCCGTGCCCTGCTGCACCACCGCCCACCGCTGCACACCGATCTTCGGGCGCACGGCCGCGTTCGGCACGACCGGCGCGTGCACGCCCCTCCTCCTCACCGGGCGGACGACCGGCACCGACCAGGGGCACCTCTGCCCAGCGCTGGTCGAGCGCGTCCAGGACGGCCACCCGGCCCAGGAGCGGTCGGCCGATTCCCGTGATGAGCTTGACCGCCTCGGTGGCCATCGTGGAACCGACCTGCCCGCACAGGGCACCGAGCACCCCCGCCTCGGCGCACGACGGGACGGACCCCTCCTCCGGGGGTCGGGGGAACAGGTCCCGCAGCTGGACGGGAGCGGCACCGGACCCGCGCGGTGGCCGCCCCCAGAACACGCTGACCTGGGCGTCGAAGCGCAGGACCGAGCCCCAGACCTCCGGGAGACCGAGTCGGACGCAGGCGTCGTTGACGAGGTACCGCGTGGCGAAGTTGTCCGTCCCGTCGATGACGAGGTCGTACCCGCTCAGCAGGTCGACGTTCGCCTCGGTCAGCCGCAGGTGGTGCACGACGACGGAGATCGCCGGGTCGATGGCCGCGACGGCATCCGCGGCGTTGAGGGCCTTGGGCCGGCCGAGGTCCGCCACCCCGTGGATGACCTGACGCTGGAGGTTGGACAGCTCGACGACGTCGGAGTCGACGATGCCGATGGTCCCCACCCCCGCGGCGGCGAGGTACTGCAGGACGGGCGCGCCGAGTCCCCCGGCCCCGACGACGCACACGCGTGCGTTGCGCAGGCGGCGCTGCCCCAGGTCCCCCAGCCGAGGCAGCAGCAGGTGACGGGAGAAGCGCGCGACGTCGTCGGCGCTCAGGGCGGGTCCGGGCTCGACCAGGGGGGCGAGCCTCCCGGTCCGGGTGCCCGTGCCGGGATCCTGCGCGCCGTCCGCGTCCACTGCTGCTCCTTCTCGTGCGTTCGTGCGTTCGTGGGGTCGTGCGTTCGTCCGCTGGTACGGGTGCTGGTCAGTCGGCTCGGGCGAGCAGCACCTCGCCCACGGCGCGCACCACCGCCTGGTCGAGCCCGAGCCCGTCGAGACCGGAGAGCCGCTGGGCCAGCGTGCGCTCCCCCGTGGCCGCGGCCAAAGCGGCGACCTTGACCTCGTGCTCGATCTGGGCACGGTCGAGCACGGCGAAGACCGCCGCGTCGACGTCATCGGCCCGCAGCTGCGGTTCGCTGCCGATCTCGACCTCCAGCAGCGCGTCGAGCCGTACCCCTTCGACCGTGACGCGCAGCGCGGTGGCGGTGCGCTCCACCGTCGCCCCGACCGGCACGCCGTCCACGCGCACCACGGGTGTCTCGGTCTCCCCCACGGCGAGGAAGCTCAGCGTCCAGCGACGCACGGCCGGCACGCCGGCCCCGGTCCCCTGCGCCGGACCGACCGCGACCCGGCCCGCTGCCTGGTCGAACCGCAGGGCGGTCGTGGTGACGGCCGGCTCGACGCCGTCGTCGTCCTCCACGAGGTCGAAGGCGCCGTCCGCCCCCACGACGACGAGGACCTCCAGGTGCTCGGGTTGCGCCGTGCCGTTCGGCGGGACCTCCCGGGCGTCCAGCGGGACGATCGCCCCGGACCTCGCCAGAACGGGGATCGTCGTCAGGTCGCGGTGCAGGTGCAGACGACGGTCCCCGTCGTAGACCGTCCCGGTGAACAGGTCGACCCAGGTGCCGGCAGGCAACCACGCCTGCACGCGACCCAGCAGCGTCGACCGGTCCATGGGCCGGGTGATCGGCGCCACGACCAGCTCGGAGCCGAAGAGGAACTGGTGGGGCACCCCGTACGCCTCGTCCGCCTCCGGCCAGTCGTAGTACATCGGGAGCACGAGCGGAGTCCCACCGGTCGCCGCCCGGTGGTTCATCGTGCCGAGGTACGGGAGCAGCCGGTGCCGCAACCGCAGGAAATCCGTCATGATCCGCCCGGCCTCCGGCGAGAAGGACCACGGTTCCTTGGTGATGAAGGGGTTGGCCCCCGAGTGCAGCCGCATCAGCGGGGAGAACACGCCCAGCTGGACCCAGCGGGTGGAGAGCTCGTCGTCCTTGGTGCCGTGGAAGTGCCCGCCGATGTCGTGGCTCCACCAGCCGTACCCGATGTTCGCGGCCGTCGAGGTGAAGGACGGCTGGAAGGCGAGCGAGGCCCAGGTGATCACGGCGTCGCCGGAGAACCCGACCGGGTACCGGTGGCTCCCGGGGCCCGCGTAGCGCGAGAAGGTCAGTCCGCGACGGCCGTCCCGCGCCGAGTCGAGGTAGTGGAAGTGGTTGAGCATCCACAACGGGTCGATCCCCGCGATGCGGGAGTACGGGCCCGATTGCCAGTCGAGCCACCAGAAGTCGACCCCGTCCTCCTCGAGCCCGCGGTGCAGGACCTCGAAGTAGGCGGTGAGGAACTCTCGGTCGGTCACGTCGAAGGAGATCGGCTCCCCCGTGCTCGCGTCCCGACCGAGGGCAGCAGCCATCGCCGCATAGGGCTCCTCGTAGGAGCGGACGCCGTCGGCCGGGTGCACGTTGAGGGTGACCCGCAGGCCGTTCTCGTGCAGCCAGGCGAGGAACGCCTCCGGATCGGGGAACAGTTCGCGGTTCCAGGTGTAGCCCGTCCAGCCGCTGCCGTGCTCCGGTGCCACGTCGACCACGTGCCAGTCCATGTCGATCACGCTGACCGAGAACGGCACGCCCTCCGCGCGGAAGCGCTCGATCAGCGCGGTGTACGACTCGGCGGTGTACCGGTGGTACCGGCTCCACCAGTTGCCCAGGGCGAACCGCGGGAGCAGCGGCGTCGGACCGCTGAGCGCGTAGAACGCCCGGAGTGCGCCGTGGTAGTCACGGCCGTAGGCGAAGACGTACAGGTCGCGCCGCCCCTCGCTGCGCGTGCCGACCCAGCCGTCGTCCTCGAAGAGGAAGGACTCGGAGTCGTCGAGCACCGCGACGCCGGTGCGGGAGACCACCCCCGGCTCGAGGGGCACGGGCCCGTCGGCCTCGTCGAGGGTCCGCGCAGTCCCGCCGAGATCCGCCACCGGTCGTCCGAACCGCCAGACCGACTGGTAGTCGCTGAGCCCGCCCAGGGCGGACAGGCTCAGCCCGCTCGTGGTGAAGGGACCCTTGTCGTAGTCGAGCCGGAACCGGTCGGTGACGATCTCCAGGTGGTCACCCGCATCGAGCACCTGGAAGGACGGGACGGGCAGCTCGCGGTTGAGCGCGAAGGTCGAGGCACGGTCCTCGAACTCACCGTCGGGCGACCACTCCAGCCGGACCAGGCCCTCGGTGAGCACCGTGATCCGGTAGTGGTCCCCGCGGACGACGGCCGCGGGGTCGGCGGACGGGCGGGAGCCGAGGCGCGGGAAGGTCATGCGGTCATTCTCCACGGTGAGT
>NZ_JBFHHB010000053.1:0-15049 GCF_041597215.1 Actinotalea sp. | reverse complement strand
GGGGTACCGGCACCACCGGGCTGTTCCCCCCGACGATGCTCGCCGGGGGGTACCGCAAGAAGTACCTGCGCGCCCTGTCGCGGCTCACGGCCTTGGCCGAGGACGCGGGAGCGCCAGGGCGCTCCGTGACGGGCTGACGGCAGCTCAGGGCATCGAGTCGAGCCGGCGCTTCTCGGCCTCGACGTCGAAGTCGGCGGCCGGCCAGCCGAGCTCGAGGCCGTCCAGCGCCTCGCGCAGCAGCTCGGTGACCGCGAGCCGCGCGTACCACTTCCGGTCGGCGGGGACGAGGTACCAGGGCGCGAGATCCGTCGAGGTGCGGTCCAGCACCGCCTGGTAGGCCTCGAGGTACGCGGGCCACTTCGCGCGGACGTCCAGGTCGCCGGGGTTGTACTTCCAGTACTTCTCCGGCCGCTCGAGCCGTTCGCGCAGTCGCTCCTTCTGCTCGTCCTGGGAGACGACGAGGGCGACCTTGACGATCGTCGTCCCGGCGGCGGCGACCTCCGCCTCGAAGGCGTTGATCTCGTCGTAGCGGGTCTCCCAGACCGCGCGGGGCACGAGCTCCTCGACGCGCACGACCAGCACGTCCTCGTAGTGCGAGCGGTCGAAGACGCCGATCTTCCCCGGCCCGGGAAGGGCCTTGCGGATCCGCCAGAGGTAGTCGTGCTCGCGCTCCTCGGGCGTCGGCACGCCGAAGGAGCGCAGCGCCACGCCCTGCGGGTCGACCATCCCGATCACGTGACGCACGATCCCGCCCTTGCCCGCCGTGTCCAGGCCCTGCAGGACGAGCAGCACCGACCGGGTCCCACCGGATCGTCCGTCGGCGAACAGTCGTTCCTGGAGCTCGGACAGCCGTTCGCCCTGGTCGACCAGGCGCTGCTCACCCGTCTCGCGGCTCTTGTCCCAGCCCGGGGTCGATCCGGGGTCGAGATCGGCGAGCCGCGTACCCGCACGGACCCGCAGGGCCTCGTGCGCGGGCTCGTCCCAGCGGCCTGCTGTCATGATCGCTCCCTCGTCGCGGTGAGCACCACCGCGCCGGCGCCCGGAAGGGTGATCGTCGCGGCGGTCCGGCTGATCGGTTCCCAGGATGCCAGGACCGTCGTGGAGTCGGCCCCGGCGAGCGGGACCGTCACGGGCCCGTCGGCGATGCTCGCGACCAGGACCATCCCCGGGCGGCGCACGAGGATCCAGCTGCCGGAGGAGTCGTGCTCGACCTGCGTCGCGTCCAGGTCCCCGTCCAGCACTCCCGGCAGGACCCGGCGCAGGGCGATGAGCGTGCGGTGCCAGGCGAGCATCCGTGCATGCGTCGGCGCAGCGGGCTCCGACCAGTCGAGGCGGGCGCTCTCGACGGTCCCGGGGGCCTGCGGATCGGGTACCTCCGGCTCCCCGCCGTACAGCTCGGCCCAGCCGTGGCCGGCGAACTCCGCCGTCCGCCCGACCCGGATCGCCTCGGCGAGCTCCGGCTCCTGGTGGTCGCTGAAGAAGGGGAAGGGGCGCCGGGTGCCCCACTCGTCGCCCATGAAGAGCATCGGGCTGAACGGGGAGAGGAGGACGACGGCAGCGCCGGCCGCCAGGACCCCGTCGGGAACCCTGCTCGCCGGCCGGTCGCCCACGGCGCGGTTGCCGATCTGGTCGTGGTTCGCGGCGAAGACCACGAAGCGCCGTGCATCGGTGTCGCGCGGTACCGGGGCGCCCCAGGGCACACCACGGAAGGTCGAGGGACCGCCCTCGTGCACGAAGACCCGGGTCAGCGCGTGCGCGAGCACCTCCACCGGGCCGAAGTCCACGTAGTAGCCGTGCCGTTCACCGGTCAGCCAGGCGTGCAGCGCGTGGTGGACGTCGTCCGCCCACTGGCCGGTCATCCCGAGGCCGCCCTCGGCCGTCGGCTGCACGGTCCGCGCGTCGTTCTCGTCCGACTCGGCGACGAGGCTCAACGGACGGCCGAGTCGGGTCGACAGCTCGGCGACGGTGTCGGAGAGCTCCGCGAGCAGGTGCCGTGGCGAGTCGTCGGCCAGCGCGTGGACGGCGTCGAGGCGCAGTGCGTCGACGTGGAACTCGGCGAACCACCGCAGGGCGTTCTCGACGATGAAGGCGCGCACCTCGGCGCTCCCGGACGCGTCGAGGTTCACCGCCGAGCCCCAGGGGGTGTGGTGCGTGTCGGTGAAGTACGGACCGAAGGTCGCGAGGTAGTTGCCGGACGGTCCGAGGTGGTTGTAGACGACGTCGAGGCAGACCCCGAGGCCGTGGTGGTGCGCGGCGTCCACGAAGCGCTGGAGCGCCGCGGGGCCGCCGTAGGCCTCGTGAACCGCCCAGAGGGCGACTCCGTCGTAGCCCCAGCCGTGCCTGCCGGGGAAGGCGGCGAGCGGCATGAGCTCGACCAGGTCCACCCCGAGGTCGGCGAGGTGCTCGAGGTGCTCGATGGCCGCGTCGAGGGTCCCCGCGGGGGTGAAGGTCCCCACGTGCAGCTCGTAGGTGACCGCGCCGCGGCTGTCGACGCCTGCCCAGCCCTCGTCCGTCCACCGGTGGCGGCCCGTGTCGAAGGCCCTGCTCGGCCCGTGCACGCCGTGCGGCTGCCACGGGCTGCGCGGATCGGGCCGAGGCGGTCCGCCGTCGACCGAGAAGGCGTAGTCGGACCCGTCGTGCAGCGGGGAGTCCGCCTCCCACCAGCCACCGCCGACGGGCCGCATGGGTTCGACCCGGTCCGTGTGCAGGTCGACCGTGCGCGCCTCGGGTGCCCAGACCCTCGCGTGCCCCACGGCGGTCGGCGACGACTCCGCCCCGCTCATCCCGCGACCGCCTCGGTGCCGGCGGGACGGGTTCGCACGAGCAGGGCGACGGGGTAGTCCTCCAGCAGCTCGCTGAGGCCGACCACGCCACCCGGCTGCTCCCGGCCGGTGAGCGAGTCGACCCAGGTCCCCTCGGGCAGCACGACGCTGTGGGTGCCCCAGCCCCCGAGCCGCTCGAGGCCCGCGGCGAGGCGGGTGGCGACCGTGATCGCGACCGGCTCTCCGGCGGACGTCCGTGCGAAGGCGAGGGCGGAGCCCGTCGAGCAGGGGAGCGGTCGGTAGCCGGCCTCGCGGCCGACGAAGGCGTCCGGGTGCTCACGCCGTACGCGCAGCGCCCGGGAGGTCACCAGGAGCTTCTCGGCCCCGAGCCCGACGGGCGAGTGACCGGCGTCGAGCTCGGCGAGCCGGCGGTCGAGGCCGCCGACGTCGACGGGCCGCCGGTTGTCCGGGTCGACGAGGGCGAGCGCGAGGGACTCGGTGCCCTGGTAGACGTCCGCCACCCCGGGGAAGGTCAGCTGGACGAGCTTCGTGCCGAGGGTCGCGGCCCGGGTCGCGACCCTTGCGCGGTCGTCCCAGTCGCTCAGCAGGATATGGACCCCCGGGTGGACCAGGACGGCCCGCGCGAAGCCGAGGACGTCGTCCTCGTAGTCGGCGTCGGGGCCCGTCCAGCTCGTGTGGTCCTTGGCCTCGCGCATGGCCTTGGTGAGGTACCCGACGAGGCGCTCCTCGGCGAGCGGCCCGCCGTCCCAGGTCCCCGCGAGCGTCTGCCAGAGCAGCTGCTCGGTGCGCCCGTCGAGCGTGGCGGGGCGCAGGTCCGCGGTCGCGGCGCGGACGGCCTCGACGAGCTCGCTCCATGCCGTCGGCAGCTCGGACAGGACGCCGAGGCGAGCGCGGACGTCCTCGCTGCGCTTGGTGTCGTGGGTCGAGCCCGTGGTCATGGCGAGTGGGGCGTTCTGCTGGGCGCGGACGGCCCAGGCGTGCAGCTCGTCAGGGGAGATGGCGAACCGCTCGGGGGCACCGCCGACCTCGCACAGCCCGGTGAGCAGCGTCCAGCGGTAGAAGGCGGTGTCCTCGACGCCCTTGGCCGTCACGGCGCCGCAGGCCTGCTGGAAGCGCACCATGAGCTCGCCCCTGCGTGCCTCGCCGGTGCGACCGGCCGAGCCGATCTCCTTGCCCATGAGCATCTCGGCGAGCAGGTCGAGGGTCTCCGAGCGGTCCTCCTCCAGGCGGGTGCGCGCGATCTGCACGGCGTGGTCGAACGCTGCGCGGACCTCGGGGTGCACGGGCGAGCCGGGGACCACGTAGTAGCGGTAGCGGTCTGCCGCGACGAGCAACTCGGAGAGGCAGTCGTTCAGGGAACGTCGGGTGTGGTCGCGCAGCCGCACGTCGTCGTGGCAGATGTCCGCGGCGAGGTCGGTCAGCCGGGCGACCTCGGTGTACAGGGGACCGGCCACGATCTGCCGCTTGGCCTCCTCGACGAGCCCCGGGAGGGCGTCCGGGGCGTCCCCGGTGAGTCGGTGCAGCACCGAGCCCAGCTCACCCTGACCCGCCGGGTCGACGAAGACCTGCTGGATGCGCCACAGCGCGTCGTAGCCCGTGGTTCCCGCGGTGGCCCAGTCGTCGGGGAGCTCCTCCGCCGGGGCGAGGATCTTCTCCACGGCCACCCAGGCGCCGTCGGTCGCGGCGGCCAGTCGGTCGAGGTAGCCCTGCGGGTCCGCCAGGCCGTCCGGGTGGTCGATCCGCAGACCGTCCACCGTTCCGTCCGCCACGAGCGAGGTGATCAGGGCGTGGGTCGCGTCGAAGACCTCCGGGTCCTCGACCCGGATCGCCGCGAGCGAACCCACGTCGAAGAAGCGCCGGTAGTTGAGCTCCTCGTCGGCGACCCGCCAGTACGCGAGGCGGTAGTGCTGCCGTGCCACGAGGTCCGCCATCGGCAGGCTCTCCGTCCCGGCGCGCACCGGGAACAGGTGGTCGAAGTACCGCAGGACCGTCTGCGTCCCCTGCTCCTCCTGGCCGGGGAGCACCCGATCCTCGACCACGAGCTCGCCGTGTGCCAGGACGGCACCGATCCTGCTCCCCAGCACGGGCATGAGAAGCGCGCCCTCCCCCGCGGACCAGTCGACGTCGAACCATCGCGCGTACGGGGAGTCGGGGCCCAGCGCCAGGACGGACCACAGGGCGTGGTTGTGCGAGGCGGGCGTGGGGACCGCCATGTGGTTGGGCACCACGTCGAGCACGAGACCCATGCCCGCGTCGTGCACCGCTGCGGAGAGCCGGTCGAGCGCCGGGCGGCCGCCGAGTGCTGCGGAGATCGAGCTGTGGTCGACGACGTCGTACCCGTGCGTCGACCCCGGAGCAGCGGTGAGGACGGGGGAGAGGTACACATGTGTCACCCCGAGCCGGGACAGGTAGGGAACCTGCGCGGCTGCGGCGTCCAGGTCGAGGTCAGGACCGAGCTGGAGCCGGTAGGTCGACACGGGAACCCGAGCGCCCTCGGCGACTCTGCGGCGTGCGGGTCCGGAGCGTTCGGCGCGGTCGGCCGCGCCCTCGGGCGCGTCGGCGGAAGCTGTGGTCATGGCAGGCCCTTCGGTCAGGACTCGACGTCCGGTCGGGTCAGCACCAGCGTGCTGCGGCCGGTGACGGTGATCGTGGCCCCTGCGTCGAGCTCGGCTCCGCGGTCGAGGGTGTGGTCGGTGTCGAGGACGCAGGTCCAGGCGCCGCCGAAGTCCTCGGAGGGAAGGGTGAACTCGACGGGCTCCGCCGCGGCGTTGTAGAGCAGCAGGAAGCTGTCGTCGAGCACGCGCTCTCCGCGCGAGTCGGGCTCGGCGATCGCCGAGCCGTTGAGGAAGACCTGCATCGCCTGGGCGTAGCCGTTGCTCCAGTCCTCGTCGGTCATGTGCTCCCCGGAGGTGGTGAACCAGGCGATGTCGCCGAGGTCCGACTCCCCGCCGTGGTCCGCGGTGCCGTGGAAGAACCGGCGACGGCGAAGCACGGGGTGGTCACGCCGGAGGCGTACGAGAGCCCGGGTGAGCTCGAGGTGCGCGGCCTGGTCCGGGCCGAGGTCCCAGTGCACCCAGCTGAGCTCGTTGTCCTGGCAGTAGCCGTTGTTGTTGCCCTTCTGGGTCCTGCCGAGCTCGTCCCCGTGGGAGATCATCGGCACCCCCTGGCTCAGCAGCAAGGTGGCGAGGAAGTTGCGCTGCTGGCGCCAGCGGAGCTCGGTGATCTCCGGGTCGGAGGTCGGCCCCTCGGCCCCGTGGTTCCAGGACCGGTTGTGGCTCTCGCCGTCGGCTCCGCCCTCGCCGTTGGCGTCGTTGTGCTTCTCGTTGTACGAGACCAGGTCGCGCAGGGTGAAGCCGTCGTGGGCGGTGATGAAGTTGATCGAGGCGATGGGCCGCCGGCCGGTGTGCGCGTACAGGTCCGAGGAGCCCGTCAGTCGCGAGGCGAACTCGCCGAGGGTCGCGGGCTCCCCACGCCAGAAGTCACGGACGGTGTCGCGGTACTGACCGTTCCACTCGCTCCACAGCGGCGGGAACCCGCCCACCTGGTAGCCGCCGTCGCCGACGTCCCACGGCTCGGCGATGAGCTTGACCTGGCTGATCACCGGGTCCTGCTGGACGAGGTCGAAGAAGGCCGAGAGCCGGTCGACCTCGTGGAACTGCCGGGCGAGGGTCGAGGCGAGGTCGAAGCGGAAGCCGTCGACGTGCATCTCGTTGACCCAGTAGCGCAACGAGTCCATGAGCAGCTGGAGCACGTGCGGGTGGCGCATGAGCAGCGAGTTCCCGGTGCCGGTGGTGTCGTAGTAGTGGCTGAGGTCCTCGTCGACCAGGCGGTAGTAGGCAGCGTTGTCGATCCCGCGGAAGCACAGGGTCGGGCCCAGGTGGTTCCCCTCGGCCGTGTGGTTGTAGACCACGTCGAGGATCACCTCGATGTCGGCGTCGTGCATCGCCTTGACCATCTGCTTGAACTCCTGGACCTGCTGGCCAGGCTTGGCGGACGAGGCGTAGGCGTTGTGCGGGGCGAAGAAGCCGATCGTGTTGTAGCCCCAGTAGTTCGACAGGCCCTTGGACTGCAGCGTCGGGTCGTTGACGAACTGGTGCACGGGCATGAGCTCGATCGCGGTGATCCCGAGCTCGACGAGGTGCTCGATGATCGCCGGGTGCGCCAGCCCGGCGTAGGTCCCGCGCAGGGCAGGCGGGATGGCGGGGTGCAGTTCGGTGAGGCCCTTGACATGGGCCTCGTAGATGACGCTCTCGTGGTACTCGCGCTTCGGCGGGCGGTCGTGACCCCAGTCGAAGAAGGGGTTGATCACGACGGACGTCATCGTGTGCGCCGCCGAGTTCGCCGTGTTGCGCGCGGTGGGGTCGTCGAAGTCGTAGGAGAACAGCGACGGGTCTCCGTCGACCTGACCGTCGATCGCCTTGGCGTAGGGGTCGAGGAGCAGCTTCGACGGGTCGCAGCGGTGGCCCTGCTCCGGTGCGTAGGGCCCGTGCACCCGGAACCCGTAGCGCTGCCCGGGGAGCACGTCGGGCAGGTAGACGTGCCACACGTACGCGTCGACCTCCTCGAGGTCGATCCGGGTCTCCTTCCCGCGTGGCGAGATGAGACAGAGCTCGACGCGCTCCGCGATCTCGGAGAACAGGGCGAAGTTGGTGCCCGTTCCGTCGAAGGTCGCGCCGAGGGGGTAAGGCTTGCCTGGCCAGGTCTCCATGGGCCAAGAGTGCCAGCCTCGCGCCCTGCTCGCGTACCGGGGTCCCCGGAGGTGTCCGACGTCACGGTGCCCAGGGGCCGCGTGACGCGGGTGCCCGGGCACGGCGTCACCTGACGACGGTGCCTCCGGCGGCCTGCCAGGCGCCGATGCCACCGAGCAGGTGCGCGACATCGGTGAAGCCCGCGGCCTGCATCTGGGCGAGGGCCTGCGCGGACCGGTTCCCGGACCTGCAGTACAGGGCGTAGGGGACGTCGCGGTCGAGCCCGTCGATCTGCTGCGCGAAGTCGCCGGACTCCACGTCGATGTTGAGCGCGTCCGGCAGGTGGCCCTCGGCGTACTCGGCTGGGGTGCGGACGTCGATCGTCACGACGCCGTCCGTGCTCACTCGCTCGCCGAAGGCCGCGGCATCCAGACCGGTGGCCGTGTCCTCGGAGGTCGCGGTGCACCCGGCGGCGCCGACCGCGACGGCCGCGGCGAGCAGCAGGGCGGCGAGGGAGCGGAGGAAGGTGGGTCGCATCATGCGCGGAACTATACCCCAGGGGGTATGCGAACGGGTCGTGACGGTGACCGCCACGACCCGTTCGCGCCCTGTGCGACCTGGGTGCTCAGATGAAGAGGAGCTGTGCGCCCTCGGTCATCTCGATGAAGTCCGAGGCGCTGATGATGCCCTCGACCTCGTCGTAGAGGTCCGCGTCGGTGAGCTTGTTCATGTCGGCCGACAGGCGGCAGGCCCACAGGTGGCCGCCCGAGGCGACGATCTGCTCGAGGAAGTCGGGCACGTTCGGGATGTCGAGGTCCTCGAGGGTCTTCTTCATCTGCTTCGTCGCCATCGTCGTCATGCCCGGCATCGGGGTCAGGCCCATCGGCATGTGCGTCGCGGTGTTCCCCACGGGAGTGAACTTGAGGTCGTTCATCCGGGACTTGGTGATCATGTCGAAGCCCCAGAAGGTGAAGAACATGTGCACCTCGACGCCCTCGCCGAGCGCGGCATTGCCCAGGATGAGTCCCGGGTAGGCCATGTCCAGGTTGCCCTTGGAGCAGATGATCGCGAGCTTGCGCCCGCCTGCGTCGTCGGTGTCGAAGGACGGGATGATGGGCTGGTCGGTCATGAGCGGTCCTCTCAGGTTGTCGTGCAGGGGGTCAGACGCAGCCCTTGGGCTTGGGCAGCCCGGCGATGTAGGCCATCTTCTTGGCCGGCTTCTTCGGGAAGAGCGCGAACTGCTCCTTCGTGGGGACCCCACCGACGGTCTGCACCCGGCGTGTCGTCGCGGTCTCGCCCTGCTTCGCGAAGTCCTCGCGGAGGAATCGCAGCAGCTTCCAGTGCGCCTCGGTCAGCTCGATCCCGATGTTGCCGGCGAGGACGGCCGCGATCGCCTCGTCCCACTCGGCCGGTTCCGTCATGAATCCTTCGGCGTCGACGTGGACCTCGCGGCCGTCGATCGTGGTGGTGGGCATGTGCCTCTCCTGTCGGTCGATGGGTCAGAAGCTCGGGATGGGTGCTGCGTCGGTGTCGGTGTCGGCGGACGACTCGCTCGTCCCGGCGGGCGTCTTCCCCGCCATGGACATCGCGATCGGGACCGGCAGGTGGCGGCCCGGCATGAGGATGTGCCAGTAGATCCACCGGAAGGCGAGCTTGCCGATGTGGTTCAGGCGGGTCTCCTTGAGCAGGGAGAGCGGCCCGACCTTCGCGTAGGGGTACACACCCGTCAGCGGCTCGGTGTCGTAGTTGAAGTCGATGAGCAGCGCCTTGCCGTGACCCGACTCGATGAAGCAGTTCGCGTGGCCGTCGAAGAGGTGCGTCATCGGCTTGCCCTCGATGTGGGCGAGGAAGTTCGGCACGAAGCCGTCGACGGCGAAGTGCGCGACGGCTCCCGCCTTGGACGCGGGGATGTTGTTCGCGTCGCCGACGGCGAACACCCGGTCGGAGAAGGTGGACAGCAGCGTCTGCCGGTCGACGGGCACGTAGTTGAGGTCGTCGCCGAAGCCGGAACGGCCGACGTAGTCGGCGCCCATGTTGAGCGGGATCGTCACGAGCAGGTCGAACGGCACCTCGCGCTCGTCGTAGGAGACCAGCGTGCCCGCGTCCCCGTCCACGTGCTCGACGACGAAGTCGGGCTCGAGCTCGATGCCCTTCTGCGTCAAGGCGTCGCCGAAGGCCTTGGCCGACACCGGCTTGGTGAAGGCGCCGGGAAGCGGTGTGACATAGGTGAGCTCGACCTTGTCGCGCACGCCCTTCTCGGTGAAGAAGGAGTCGGCGAGGAAGGCGAACTCGAGGGGTGCGACCGGGCACTTGATCGGCATCTCGGTGATGTGCAGGACGAGCCGACCCGCGCGGAAGGTCTCCAACGCCTTGCGCAGGGCCATGGCGCCGTCGTAGGTGTAGAACTCGTGGACGTTCGTGCCCATCGCCTCGGCCATCCCCGGCGTCTGGTCCGGCCGGGGGGTCGTGCCGGTCGCGATGACCAGGTAGTCGTAGTCGAGCGAGCTCCCGTCCTCCAGGTGCACCGTGCGGTTCTCCGCGTCGACGCGGTCCACGGCGGCCTTGACGAGGTCGATCCCCTTCGCCAGGACGTGCTGCATCGGCTTGACCACGTCGCGGGCCGCGTAGGTCCCGAACGGGAGGAAGAGGAACCCCGGCTGGTAGTAGTGCAGGTCGGACGGGTCGACGATCGTGATCGCCCAATCGGCCCCGAGCTTGGGACGCAGCTTGTTGACGACCATGGTGCCGGCCGTGCCGGCTCCGAGGACCACGAGGTGGCGCATCGTTGAACTCCTTCGTCCAGGGCGGCCGCGTGGGCGGGCCGCGGACGTCGTCGCCGACGTCGTTCTCCCACGCTAGGGGCCGGGTAAAACCCGGGCCAGGGACGTAGGTCGCATACGCCATGGGGTATGTCCACGGGGGCCGCTCTCGTGCATCATCGCAGGTTCCCCGTGCTCGCGAAGGGGTTCTGGCGACTAGCGTCGGGGGATGAGTCCGATGCGGGTGATCGCCCATCGCGGGTCCAGCCACCGCTGGCCGGAGCACACCCGCGCGGCCTACGTCCAGGCCCTGGGCGACGGGGCCGACGGGCTCGAGTGCGACGTCCGGCTCACGGCGGACGGGGTGCCGGTGTGCTGGCACGACCTCACGGTGGACCGCACCTCCGACGGTGCGGGTCCGGTCCACGACCACACTCTCGAGGAGCTCCGGGCCCTCGACGTGATGCGCGGAGCCGTCGCCCCCCGTGGCGAGCCGTGGGACGGACCGGCGGTGCTCACCCTCGAGGAGCTCGTGGGGCTGGCGCTCGGAGCGGGACGTCCGATCCTGCTCGCGATCGAGCTCAAGCACCCGGTGCCCTACGGCTGGGCCGCGGAGGACGCCGTCCTGGACGTGCTCGAGCGGGCCGGCTGGCGGCCGGGGGAGCCCGGGGCGCTCGAGGTCAGCCTGATGAGCTTCCATCCGGGGTCGCTGATCCACCTGCACCGCTCGGTCCCGGCCGAGCACCTCATGCCCCTGGTCGACGAGGAGGAGGCGCCGAGCCCGGCCCAGGAGGCCGCGGAGCCGCCACTACCGGGGGCGGAGGTGCTCCGCGGTGAGGCGGTGGCCCTGGCCGACGCCGGGGCCGTCGGAGGAGTCGGGCCCTCGGTCGCGTACCTCTCCGCCCATCCGGCCCGGGTCGCCACCTGGCGCGAGAACGGGATCGTCCTCCGGGTGTGGACCGTCGACACCCTGGCCGACCTCGACCGCTGTCGCCGGGCCGGGGTCGACGAGGTGACGACCAACGAACCGGCGGCGATCCTCAGCGAGCTCCGTCGGTCGACCCGACCGGGTGCCCCGGTCCGGGAATGACGTCCCGACCGTCCAGCCGCCGCGCGAGCCACGAGAAGACGGTCGAGAAGAACTCCGCTCGCGGACCGGGTGCCGAGAGGGAGAGGTCGTGCACGCCGCCCGCGATCCGCACGAGGGTCACGTCGGGCCCGACCCGCGGTGCGCGGGCCGCGATCTGATCGACGTCGAGAATCGTGTCCTGGGCGTCGAGGTCCGGGTTGTCCCAGGTGTTGGGGCCGCTCGCATCGGCGGTGCAGACGAGCGTCGGGAGCTCGATGCCGAGCCCGGTGGCCAGCTGCGCGTGGCCCCGGCGGATCGCGCGCAACCAGCCCGCACGGACCGGGAAGCCCTCGGGGGGCTTGAGGTCGCGGTCATAGGTCCACCTGCCGCCGTGATCGGCGTGCAGGTGCCAGGAGTAGGGCGAAGGGCTGTCCTCGACGATCCGTCGGGGGTCGATCGGCGCGCGGTCGAGGAGTCGCGTCGCCGGGACCCGGTGGAACCAGCTCGCGTTCAGGTCGAACCACGGGCTGGTCAGGACGAGGGCGGCGACGCGGCCCTCGTCCCGTCCCTCGGAGAGCCACAGACTCGTGGTCAGCCCGCCCGTGGAGTGGCCGTTCACGACCAGGCGATCATGACGAAGCTCCTCGGTGAGCAGGGTGGTCGCCACTCCGAGCTCCGCCGCGTACTCGCTGAGCCGCGTGGTGAAGTGCGGGGTCTGCCACGGGCGGATCGAGCGCCCGCAGCGACGCAGGTCGAGCGCGTAGAAGGTGTACCCGTGCTCCTCCCACGCCTCCGCCAGATGCGCCTGGAAGAAGTAGTCGTTGTACCCGTGGACGTACAGCACGGCAGGCGAGCGCGCGGTGGTCCGGTCGGCCGCGGCACGGCGACGATCCGCGACGCGCGGATCGTCCGGGTCGGCGCGCACGAGCGTCGCGACGAGCGGGCCCTCCTCGTCCTCCCCGAGAGGGATCTCCGTCGCCTGCCATCCCGTGCCCATGGCATCGGGGTACCACGTCGTCATCAGAGCGTCGCGCGCGCCGAGCGGACGGGGATGAGGAGTCCGAGCCCGATGGCGACCACCAGGATGATCCCCATGATCCCCCAGTGCTGGGAGCCTCCGACGGAGATGAACGTCGACCAGGCCAGGGGCGCCATGAAGCTCGCCGCACGTCCGGTGGTCGCGTAGAGGCCGAAGATCTCGCTCTCGCGTCCCTCGGGGATGATGCGGGCCAGCAGGGTCCTGCTCGCCGACTGCGCGGGGCCGACGAACGCGCTGAGCGCGAGCCCGAAGGTCCAGAAGACGACGGCACCGCCCTCGTGCCCGAGGAACACCCCGGTCCCGGCGACGAGGAGGCCGACGAGCGACCCGATGACGACGCGCTTGGCACCGATCCGATCGTCGAGCCAGCCGGACAGGATCGTCGCGGAACCGGCGACGAGGTTGGCCGCGATCGCGAAGACGATGACCTCGCTCGTGGAGAACCCGAACGTCCCGGCGGCGATGACAGCGCCGAAGGTGAAGACCCCGGCGAGCCCGTCGCGGTACACGGCGCTGGCCGCGAGGAAGGCCAGGGTGTCCCGCGAGTTGCGCCACAGGGCGGAGATGTCGGCGAAGAGCCGACGGTACGCCCCGCGCAGGCTCACGGCCTCGCGACCGGTCGACGCCGGGTTCTCGGGGACGGCCACCAGCACCGGGATCGCGAAGCCGCCGAACCACAGCGCCGCGACGAGCATCGAGACCCGGATGTTCATCCCGTCCTCGCCGGTCACGCCGAACCACCCGACGTCCGGGTTGATGAACCCGACGAAGAGCACGAGCAGGAGCACGATCCCGCCCAGGTAGCCGGCGCCCCAGCCGAGGCCGCTGACCCGCCCGACGTTCGACGGGTTCGAGACCTGGGCGAGCGTGGCGTTGTAGTTGACCGAGGCCAGCTCGAAGAAGATGTTGCCCGCGGCGAGCAGGAAGATGCCGACCACGAGGTTCCGCGTGAGCCCGTCCGGATCGGGCCGCACGAAGAACATGGCGGCGCTCAGGGCCACGACGATCGTCGTGTGCACGCCGAGCCACAGGCGGCGGCGACCGCTCTCGTCCGACCGTGCGCCCGCGACGGGAGCGAGCAGGGCGATCACGAGCCCCGCGGCCGTGAGCCCCCAGCCGAGCCAGGTCGAGTGCTGGTCGATCGCCCGGGTCAGGGCCTCGGTCGCGCTTCCCCCGGCATCCCCCTCGAGAGCCGCGGCGGCGGTGATCGCGGGGTCGACGAAGGCGTCGGAGGTGAGCCAGACCGTGAACACGAAGGTGGTGATGACGGCGTTGAACGCCGCAGAACCCCAGTCCCACAACGCCCAGGACACCACCCGCCTGCGCACCGTGCGCGGGGGCACGTCGACAGGGTCCGGGGAATCGGCCGGAGGCACGAGCCGTGCGCCCCCTGCCTCGTCCTCGAGGGCTCCGATGACATCGCGGTGCTGGGGCGCCGGGATCGAGCCCTGGGACGGTGCGTCGCCCTCGTCGGCAGTGGTCACTGGCGCATGCTACGGGTCGGCGGGCCGTGCGCGTCACCCGTTCCGGTGTCGCACAGAGTGCTGGCACCCTGTCACAATCGTGACCCGAGGCCCTCTCTCCTGCCGGTTGCTCGCCCCGAAACCCTCAAGACCTCGAGGACGGGGGACGATAGGGGAGTGTGCCGCGGGAAGCCCGGGTCACTCAGGACGGAACGGCTCACGACGGCTCGAGAGGAGTGCACCCGGATGGAGAAGCGCCGCACGGCACGCCGCGGCGGGTTGCTCGAACAGACCATCTGGGTGCCGTGGGCCGTCATCGTCGTCGGGGTCGTCCTCACCACAGCCCTTCCGGGTGGCTCGGCCAGCGCCGCGGTCCGGACCGCAGTGGGTGCGATCACCGGGGTGCTCTTCGCGACCCTGCTGTGGCGACTCGTGCTCGCCGCACGTCGGCGGCCGGACGACCGGTCGTCGCTCGCGCTGCTCGGCTCCTCCCTCGTGGTGTGGGCGATCGGGGCAGCCCTCACGAGCGCGACCCAGGCCGTCTCGGAGGTCCACTTCCCTGCGCCCGGCGACCTGCTCTGCTTCGCCGCCTACCTCGGTCTCGCGGCGTTCGTGCTGCTGGACGTCCCGCGCAGGACGACGTCGATCTCGGTCTGGATCGAGGCGGGTATCGCCTGGGGGGCGACCGTCTGCGTCGCGACCCTCACCCTGGTCCGGCCGGTCAGCGCCGACCTGGAGGGCAGCCCGCTGGCCCTCGCGGCCGCGGTCCTCTTCCCGCTGGTGAACCTCGTCCTCGCGGCGATCGTGCTGGCGCAGGTCGTGCTGCGCAACCGCGCGTCCTCGCTGCGGACCTGGCTGCTGATGGCGGGCTTCGTCCTGCTCGCGATCGGCGACAGCAACTTCCTCGCGACGGCAGCGAACGGGCCGACGTACACCTCGAGCCTCCTCGTGAACGCCCTGTGGGCCGTCGGCTTCGTCGTCCTCGGTGAGGCCGCCACCCGGCGCCGCCGCGACGACGCCTCGTTGACGAGCCAGCGCACGAGCCCCTACCTGCTCCTGGGCGCAGCCGCCGTCGCGGTCGCCGCGCTCGTCCTTCGACCCGACGACCTGCTCGGTTCCTTCGTCGTGGGGCTGGCCATCCTGACGCTCGCCCTGACCGGCTGGCGGATGCAGCTCGCGCTGGCCGAGGCGCGCGGTGCCGCCGAGGCCATGCGCCTCTCGCTCACCGACGAGCTCACCGGGCTGCCG
>NZ_JBFHHB010000052.1:0-15124 GCF_041597215.1 Actinotalea sp. | reverse complement strand
GACGAAGCCGGCCTCCTGGAGGGCCTCGGTGCCGGTGGCGGGAGCGGTCGCGCAGCCGATCTCGACCTCTCCGCCCAGGTCGGTGAAGTCGACGACGACGGTCACACCGTCGGCGTCCGTGCACGCGCCCTCGGCAGCGGCGGCAGGGGCCGCGACGCCGGAGAGGGCGAGCAGTGTCGCGAAGGTGAGGGTGAACTTGCGGGTCAGATGCACGGTGTCTCTTCCTGAGTGGTCCGTGACGGACCCGTGCCCACCCGCGCGCCGTGCGGCGACCTTCGGGAGCGACCCGGGCTCCGTCCCGTATGCCTCGACGGTAGGAGCCTCTCGTCCCACCCAGGTGCTCCGGCTCGTCGGGCATCGCCCGACCCACGGTTGCGGGACAGCGCCGGAGTTCGACCGGCTTCCCCTGGACCTGCAGGACGTTGCCACGACGTGGCCCGCCCACCGTAGCGCGTCGAGAAGGGAGCAGCGGATCCGTCCATCCCGCGAGCCCGGTCCACCCCGCGCCCTCCTCGTCGACGCGTGGCAGGCTTGCGCCCGGTCGCGCTGCCGCGCGCCGGAGGCGAGTGAGCGGGAGCCGGACGGTGAAGGTCTATACGAAGACGGGCGACGACGGGACGACGGGACGCTTCCTCGGTGGACGGGTCTCCAAGGCGGACCTTCTCGTCGAGGCGAGCGGGGATGTCGACGAGGCCGTCGCGGTCCTCGCCGTCGTCCGGGCCGGATGCGCGGACGCCGCTCTCGCCGGCCTCGTCTTCGAGCGGCAACGCGAGCTCTTCGTCGTGGGCGCCGACCTCGCAACGAACCCCGAGCACCGCGACCGGCTGGTCCCGGAGGTGTCCCTGGTGACCACCGGGATGGTCGAGCGTCTCGAGGAGCTCATCGACCGACTGGTCGCCGAGCGTCCGCTGCGTCCCGTCTTCATCGTCCCCGGCGCCGATCCCACCTCGGCTGCGCTCGACCTGGCCCGGACCGTCGTGCGCCGGGCCGAACGTCATGTCGTCGCCGCCGAGCAGAACGCCCAGCCGGTCAGCCCGCTCGCCCTGCGCTACCTCAACCGCCTGTCCGACCTGCTGTTCGTCCTGGCGCGACATGCAGCGGATGATCTCGAGCCGGCGAGTCACGACTGACCGGGAGCTGCCGATAAGGTCGGTGAAGCCACGAGGAAGGGGGAGGCCATGGCATTCGAGTCCGACGCCTGTGCCATCCATGCCGTCACCGGTGAGCTCCTCGCACGAGGATCCGTCCGAGAGCATGCCGACGCCCGCCTCATCATGACGGCGCAGACCTTCACCGGCGTGTGGCTCGACCCGGGCGACGCCGCCGTGCTGGAGGTCTTCAGCACCGATCGTGGCGTCCTGACCTTCGACGCCGTCGTGGAGTCGAGCGACCGGGGGGCGATCGCCCTGCGTCGGCTGACCCTGCGCGAGGCGGTGCAGCACCGGGCCTCGTTGCGGGTCCCCACGCAGATGGACATCCTGCTCGACAGCGTGCTGTCGGCCGGCAAGGAGACGGTCCTGGACCCGCCCCTGCGGGTGCATGTCGACGATCTCTCGGCCGACGGCATGAAGCTCCGCACGACCGAGGAGATCGAGGTCGGCCACCGGCTGCGGACGGCCGTCCCGCTGAACGACCGCTCGCTGGAGGTCGTGCTGGAGGTCGTGCGCCGTTCCGAGGTCCGCGGAGCACTGACCTACGGCTGCCGCATCCTCGACGTGAGCGAGCGGGACCGCGACGCGCTCTTCCGCTACGTGCTCGAGCAGCAGCGCCGAGAGCTCGCCCAGCGGGCCGAGCGGCGCTGAGCCCAAGGAGCGGGGCCTCCAGGAGCGGAGCCTCCCGGAGCGAGCAGCGCGGGCGGGTCAGCCCTGCGGGCGTTCCCGGCGCTGGCCCTTGACCTCGCCGGAGCGGTGCGGGGTACGGGGCCCGGCGTGGTGCGTACCGGGATGCGCCGTCGACCGTGCAGCCGAACGCCCGCGGGGGCCGGTGTCCACGGCGATCCGGAGCGGCCTACCGCCCACCTTCGCTCCGCCGATCCGACGGAAGGCCTCGGGGCTGAGCTCAGCCGAGATCTCGATCAGGCTGAACGTCGCGAAGATGTCGATCCGTCCGAGGTCCTTGCCTCGCAGTCCGCCCTCACCGGTGATCGCGCCGACGATGGCCTCGGGCCGTGCGCCGTGCGTCGACCCGACCGCGACGCGGTAGCGCGTCCCGGTGACCGGGCGGCGTGCGGCGGTCCGCGCGCGCTCCTCGGAGGTGAAGGACACCCGTCCGTCCTCGTCGGTCCCCGCGCCACGCCGTGCCTGGATCGGGCTCGGCTCGACGACCTCGTCCGTGCGCGAGCCCGGCCCGTCGTCGCCGACCGACATCGCAGCGAGTGCGGCGGCGAGATCGACGAGCTCGGCTCCCTGCTCCACCGCGGTGGCGATCGCCGTGCGGTACATGTCGAGCCGGCCGGCGGTCACGCGGTCAGGGACACGGCGCAGCAGCGCAGCGACCCGGTGCGCCGACACGTCGGCGGGGGAGGGGATGGGCGCCTCCTCGAGACGCTGGCGTGTCGCGCGCTCGATCGCCCGCAAGCGGTTCTGCTCGTTCGGGGTGACGAAGGTGAGCGAGACGCCCGTCCGGCCCGCACGGCCGGTGCGACCGATGCGGTGGACGTAGGCGTCGGGCTCCGTCGGCACGTCGAAGTTCACGACGAGGCCGATCCGGTCCACGTCCAGGCCACGGGCGGCGACATCGGTCGCGACCAGGACGTCGAGGCTGCCCTCGCGCAGCCGCTCGACGATCCGCTCCCGGTCCTTCTGTGCGACGTCACCGGAGATCGTCGCCGCGGGGACACCGCGGGCCACGAGCGCGGCCCCGACCTCCTCCGCTGAGCTCCTCGTACGGGTGAAGACGATCGCCGCGTCGGCGTCGGAGGTCGCCAGGACCCGCGCGAGCGCACCGACCTTGTGCCGGAAGGGCACGACGGCGTACGTCTGCCGCACGCTGGCGACCGTCGAGGCGGGACGCGAGACCTGGATCCGCACGGGGTTGCGCAGGTGGGTGGACGCGACCCGCGCGATCCCCGGAGGCATCGTGGCGGAGAACAGGGCGACCTGACGGCCGGGAGGCGTCGACGTCATGATCGTCTCGACGTCCTCGGCGAAGCCCATGCGCAGCATCTCGTCCGCCTCGTCCAGGACGAGCATCCGCAACGACCCCAGGTCGAGGGAGTTGCGGGAGAGGTGGTCGATCACGCGGCCGGGGGTGCCGACGACGACCTGTGCCCCGTCGGCGATCGCCCGCCGTTGCGGGAGGAAGGGTGCGCCGCCGTACACCGCGACCACCTCGACCGCCACGCGCTTCGCGTAGCCCGAGATCGCGTCGGCGACCTGGAGGGCGAGCTCACGGGTGGGCACGAGCACGATGCCCTGCACGCGGCGGAGGTCGGGGTCGACGGCGGCGAGGAGCGGAAGGCCGAAGGCCGCGGTCTTCCCCGTGCCGGTCTGCGCCACGCCGAGCAGGTCGCTGCCCGAGAGCAGGGCAGGGATGGCCTGCGCCTGGATCGGCGTGGGACGCACGAACCCGAGGTCGAGGACGGCATCGACGAGCGCGGTGGGAAGTCCGAGGTCGACGAGGTCGAGTGATTCCGCGGTCCCGCGCTCGGCGTGGTCGGGGGTGCTGCTGGGCGCGTCGGTGGGGTTGCCGTCGGAGGGCATGGGGTCCTGTCGCTCGGGGAGGGCGCTGTGGCGCCGGTCGGTCGCGTGGCGCCGACCGTCGAAGTCTAACCGCCGAGGCCGTCCGGGACCATTGACGGGCCTCTGGCGCGATCGTACCGTTCAGTAACTTACGGTCTCGGTCAGGAGAATCCCGATGGCTCGTTCCCCCATGACGGCCGGCCCCGGCACGTCCGGAATCGACACGCAGGTGCTGGTCCTGGCCCCAGGAGACGACCTCCCGCTCCCGCAGGAGGAGCCGAGTGGCGGCGAGCTCCCCGGTGTCCTCATCCTCGGCGCCGGCCCGTGGAGCGAGAGCGCCAGGGCGCTTGCCACCTCCGCAGGGATGACCGTGTCCGTCGTCGCACCTCGCCCCGGACCGCTGCTCCTCGACCGCGAGGGACTCGCGGCCGGCATCTCCCAGGACCTGCTGGCGCGGGTCGTCGATCCCTCGGGGACCGCGGGTGCCGTGCTCGAGCTCGACGGGGCATGGCCCCTGCTGCGCGCCGGGGACGGGAGCGTCGTGGCGGCGGTCGGCACGGCCGACGGTCGCCGGGTCGCGGTCGTGGCGGTCGACCTCGCCGAGCCGGCCGAGCTCGAGCGCAACCTGGTGTCCTGGCTCGCGCCGGCGCCCCAGCCCGCCGACCGCCGCTCCGAGGTCGACCCGATGGCGGCGGACCCGGCGTGGATCGAGCTCACGGCCTCCGTGGCGGAGCTCCAGCCGATGCAGGCCAAGGACGGATCCGTCACGGCCGAGGACGCCGAGCGCGCCGCGGCACTGGTGCGCCAGGTCGCCTCGTGCGTCGCCCGGCTCGCCGGCCACTTCCCGCACGACTCCGCCTACCTCGAGGCCGTGCAGGTCGACCTCGAGAGGTGGGCGGCCCAGGGGGTGGGCGTTCCCGACTTCCTCGACTCCCTCGTCGCGTTCGCCCCGGCCTCCCAGCGGGTCGACGGGCTGCGACACCTCGTCGTGTTCCCGATGGTCACCCAGAACGGCAGCCCGGACCGCCACCTCGAGGCGGTCATCGTCGAGGTCATCTGGCCGGAGTTCGTGCGGGAGCTCGAAGCCGGCCCGTACACCAACCGGCTCTTCGTCCCGATCCGCTTCGTCGCGTTCACCGCCGGCTACGACACGAACTCGGCCGTGCTGTTCCCCGAGACCGTCGCGATGCGGGCGATCCCGGCGTTCACCTGGGGAGCGATCTTCGCCGACCGTGAGGCGGCCAGGTTCCGTGCAGTGGTCTCCGCTGCGGCCGAGACGACAGGTCTCGCCCTCCCGCCCGACGCGGCACGGCTCCTCGCCGACCAGTCGCTCGCCGAGGAGACCTTCGTCCTGTGGGACCTCATCCACGACCGCACGCACATGCGGGGCGACCTGCCGTTCGACCCCTTCATGATCAAGCAGCGGATGCCGTACTTCCTGTACTCCCTCGAGGAGCTGCGCTGCGACCTGACGGCGTTCAAGGAGTCGGTCGCCCTCGAGCAGGCGGGGGAGCCGCACGGACGCCTGGTGCAGTACGCGGTGCTCTTCGACCGGATCTTCCGGTTCCCGCTGACCGGTTCGCGGGTGCGCAACTACGACGGCCTCGGCGGTCAGCTCCTGTTCGCCTGGCTCCACCAGCGCGGCGTCCTGCACTGGACGGACAACCGCCTCGCCATCGACTGGGAAGGGGTCGCACCGGCGGTCCTCGCCCTGGCGGAGGAGGTCGAGGACCTCTACTGGCGATCGATCGACCGCCCCAAGATCGCGCACTGGCTCGCCGCCTACGCGCTCGTCTCCGGGGTGCTCACCCCGCACCCGGCCTCGACCTGGGCCCAGGGGCCGCAGGCCCTTCCCCTGACGGGCCCGCTCAAGGGGCTGACCGATGCCGTGCTCCCCGACGAGTTCCCGCTGTCGATGTTCTACGAGGCCCTCGAGCGCCGGATCTCCGACGTCGTCGCGTCGACCGCGGGGATCACCGGATGACGCCGGGAACACCGCCGCTGCCGGCCGGTCCCCGGCGGCGGCCGTCCGCCGCACCCGGCGGACGGTGAGAGGATCGACCGCGTGAGACTGCATGACACCTCCGTCCGCGGATTCGCCTCCGACAACTACGCCGGGGTCCACCCCGAGGTGCTCGCCGCTCTGGCCGACGCCAACGGTGGGCACCAGATCTCCTACGGGGAGGATGCGTACACCGCGCGTCTGACCGAGGTGATGGCCGGACACTTCGGTCGGCCCGTCGACGTCTACCCGGTGCTCAACGGCACCGGTGCCAACGTCCTCGCGCTGCAGTCGATGCTCCCGCGCTGGGGAGCGGCCGTCTGCGCGGCCACCGCGCACGTGAACTGCGACGAGGGCGGCGCTCCGGAGAAGGTCGGCGGCGTCAAGCTCCTCCCCGTGCCGACCCCGGACGGCAGGCTGACGCCCGCGCTGCTCGACTCCGAGGCGTGGGGCTGGGGCGACGAGCACCGCGCCCAGCCGCTCGTGGTCACGATCACCCAGACCACCGAGCTCGGCACCTGCTACACCCCCGAGCAGATCGCGGCGCTGACCGAGCACGCGCACTCCTTGGGGATGCGGGTGCACCTGGACGGCGCTCGGCTCGCCAACGCCGCCGCGCACCTGGGGCTTCCGGTCCGTGCCTTCACGAGCGACGTCGGGGTCGACGTGGTCTCGTTCGGCGGGACGAAGAACGGGGCCCTTGCCGCCGAGGCCGTCGTCGTGCTCGATCCGGGTGCGGCGGAAGGACTGACCTTCCTGCGCAAGACGGACATGCAGCTCGCCTCGAAGATGCGGTTCGTCTCGGCCCAGCTCCTCGCCCTCCTCGAGGGCGACCTGTGGTTGCGCTCGGCGGGCCACGCCAATGCGATGGCTCGACGCCTGCGGGACGCCGTCGTCGACCTGCCAGGGGTGCGGGTGGTCCGGCCGGTCGAGTCGAACGCGGTGTTCGCCGTGCTGCCCGAGGGCGTCGCCGACCGGTTGCGTGAGTCGTTCCGGTTCTACGACTGGGACCAGGCGACCCGCGAGGTGCGCTGGATGTGCGCCTTCGACACGAGCCCCGAGGACGTCGACGCCTTCGTCTCCACCCTGGCCGGCCTCCTCGCGGGGGAGACCGTCACGGCCTGACCGCCCCGCCGCGGGCCACGCCGCCCCTCGTCACAGGTGCGCGGGAGGCAGCAGACCAGCGTCGATCAGTCGCAGGGTCAGCTCGTGGCCGTCGTCCCCGTGCACGACCCGCAGCCCAGAGACATCGGCATCCTGCGGAAGCGGCAGCGGGAGCCCGTGCGAGAGGACCTGCTCGGCGGCGGACAGGCGACGGATCGCGACGACGGCGACGCGTCCCGGGTGCTCGGCCACCGCCTCCGCGTACCGCTGCGGATCATGCTGGCCGTCGTCGCCGACCAGGGCCCAGGTCAGCTGGGGGAGCTCGGCCATGAGCCGGCGCAGGCTGCTCTGCTTGTGCGCCTGCCCGGTGCGGAACCACCCCTGTCGGGTGGGCCGCCAGTCGGTGAGCAGCAGGGGCCCGGGCGGGAAGCCGTGGTGGCGCAGGAAGCGGCGCAGCGCCGGAGCGACGTCCCATGCGCCCGTGGAGAGGTAGAACACCGGGCCGTCGGGGTAGGCGGCGGTCCAGCGCGCGTAGAGCTCACCCATCCCGGGAACGGCCCGTCGGGCGTTCTCGTGCAGGACCAGAGCGTTCCAGGCCGCCAGGATCGGGCGTGGCAGAGAGGTCACCATGACGGTGTCGTCCACGTCGCTCAGCAGGGCCATCGCGGGCTCCGGACCGACGACCAGCACCCGGGTCGCGACGGAGTCCTCGTCGATCTCGAAGCGCACCTGCCGCCAGCCCGGCTCCAGGTCGGCAGGCAGTCGCACGTCCACGTAGCCCCGGTCGTCCGCCTCGACGCCGTGCCGTACGCCGTCGATCACGACGTCGACCCTCGCCCCGGGGAGCGGCACGACGAGGAAGGACCGCCAACCCCTGACCGCCCGCGGGGCGGCCGGCTGCTCGACAGAGGACCGCGCGAGGTCCGTCGGGACCAGGACGGCGCGGCCCAGCACACGGACCCACCCGTCGGTGCCGTAGCCCGTGAAGGGCTCGACTCCTGCGCTCCACCCCTTGCGCCGCAGGCGCCGCGCGATCACCGAGGTGAGCCGGCGCTCGAGGCGGGCGGCCCAGTGCGGAGGGCGCGGGTCCGCCGTCACAGGACGAGCTCCGCCATCGTCCGCAGCGCGCGCCTGTCGCCCTGGACGAGGATCGAGGTCACCGCCGTCTCCTCCCATGCAGCCAGCCGGTCGCGCAGCGCCTCCTCGGGCCCCACCAGGGCGATGTCCTGCACCAGCGAGGTCGGGACCGCCGCCGCCGCCTCCTCGCGCCGCCCCTCGGCCCACAGACCGGCGATCTCCACGCACTGGTCGACCCAGCCGAGGCGTTCGACCGCTGCGCGGTGGAAGTTCGCGCCCGGTGCGCCCATCCCGCCGAGGTAGAGCGCCACGAAGGGACGCACCCGGTCCGCCGCACGTTCGACGTCGTCGTCCACGACCACCGGGACGGTCGCGCTCACCTCGAAGGCCTCGGCCGGGAGCAGTCGGCGATCGCGCCTCGCGAAGCCCTCGGCCAGCAGCGCCCGGTGCTCGGCGTCGAAGCGCGGCGAGGAGAAGAGCGGCAGCCAGCCGTCGGCGAGCTCGGCAGCCAGCGCGATGTTCTTCGGGCCCTCCGCCGCGAGGTGCACGGGCAGGTCGGCACGCAGCGGGTGCACGGTGGGCAGCAGCGCACGGCCCAGACCGGTGCCGCCGCCCAGCGGCAGCGCGTACGCCGGTCCGGGCGAGGTGACCGGCGCCTCCCGCCGCAGGACCTGACGGACCACGTCCACGTACTCACGGGTGCGCGCGAGCGGTCGCGCGTAGGGCTGCCCGTACCAGCCCTCGACGACCTGCGGCCCGGAGACGCCCAGACCGAGGGTGAACCGTCCGTCCGAGAGGTGGTCGAGGGTCAGCGCCGCCATCGCGGTCGCCGTGGGGGCCCGGGCGGAGAGCTGCGCGATCGCCGTGCCGAGCCGGATGCGTGAGGTCCGGCTTCCCCACCAGGCCAACGGGGTGAAGGCGTCGGAGCCGTAGGCCTCGGCCGTCCAGACGGAGTCGTAACCGAGCCGCTCGGCCTCGAGGATCGTCTCGAGAGCGCCGGCCGGGCGCGCGGCACCCCAGTAGCCCAGATGGACACCCAGTCTCATCGCGCGACCTCCATCGATCGACGGTGACGTCGCCGCCAGCGGACGACGACGGCGACCACGCCACCGAGCAGGACGGCCACGAGGACCGGGACGAGCACGGCGCTGAGGCTGAGGGCGAGGCTCGTCACGTCCTCCGCCGTGCTGACCACGGGGGTCCCGAGCCCGGCTGTGCTCGCCGTGACGATCGGCCGGGCAAGAGCCTTGACCAGGTGGACGGCGAGCGCGAGCAGCGCACCCATGGCGACCGGTGCCCAGCCGTTCCCCGCGAAGATCGCTGCGGGGTCGGGCACCGCCGCCGTCGCCGAGGCCGTCCCTGCGCCGAACACCACGCCACCCGCGGCCGGGCGCACCAGGCTCTGCACGACGTCGTTCGCATGATCGAAGCCGGGGACCTTGTCGGCGACGACATCCAGCACCAGCAGGAGGGCGAGCAGGGCCAGCACCCACGGGCTGGAGATCACGGACCAGCCCTCCGGGAGCGAGACGAGGGGAGTCCAGCGGTCCAGCACACCGAGGACGAGCAGCGGGAGGGCGGCGTTCAGCCCGGCGGCGGTCGCCAGACCGGTCCCGGTGAGGAGCTCGAGCATGTCGCCAGCATTCCACCTGCCCGTAGCCTTGACGTATGCCGAGCCCGCGTCGTCGCCTGCGTGTCGACCCGAGCCGCGGCGCGACCCTGCGGGCAGGCTTCGCCCGGATCCGCCAGGAGCACGACCTCCCGCTCGGCTTCCCGGCGCCGGTCGCGGCCGAGGCGGACCGGGTGTCCGGGCGCGCCACGCAGGATGACCGTCGGGACCTGCGCGACGTGCCCTTCCTCACCCTCGACCCGCCGGGGTCGACCGACCTCGACCAGGCCATGCACCTCTCGCGCCGCGGCTCGGGCTACCTCGTGCGGTACGCGATCGCCGACGTCGCCCACTTCGTCGTGCCCGGCGGTCCGATCGACCGGGAGGCCCGCACCCGGGCCAGCACGGTCTACTGCCCCGACACCCGGGTGCCCCTGCACCCGGAGCTGCTGTCCGAGGGCGTCGCCTCGCTCCTCGTGGACCAGGTGCGTCCCGCGATCGTGTGGAGCATCGCCCTGGACCCCGAGGGGCGCACCACGGATGTCGAGGTCGAGCGGGCGGTGGTGCGCAGCCGCGCCCAGCTCACCTACCCGGCGACCCAGCGCGCCCTGGACGAGGGTCGGGCGGGTGAGGTCATCGACCTGCTCGCCGAGATCGGCACGCTGCGAGCGCGACTCGAGGAGTCCAGGGGAGGGGTGTCGCTCGCTCGTCCCGAGCAGGAGGTCGTCCCCGTCGACGACCACTGGGAGCTCTCGCTGGCCTCGGCCCTGCCGATCGAGGAGCACAACGCCCAGATCTCGCTGCTCACCGGGATGGCCGGCGCAGCTCTCATGCTCGAGCTCGGGACCGGTCTGCTGCGGACCATGCCCGCCGCGCAGGCGCGCGACCTCGCCCGGCTCCGTCGTCAGGGACTGGCGCTCGGCGTCGACTGGCCGCAGGACGAGCCCTACGGTGCCGTGCTGCGCCGCCTGGACCGCAGCCTTCCCTCCACGGCTGCCTTCCTCGCCGCCGCGACCACCCTCTTCCGCGGCGCTGCCTGGACGGCGTTCGACGGCACGCGACCGGACGACCCGGTGCACGGTGCGGTCGGCGCGCCCTACGCGCACGTGACGGCTCCCCTGCGACGGCTGGTGGACCGGTACGGACTGGAGATCGCGCTGGCGGCGCATGCGGGACGTCCGGTCCCCGAGTGGGTCCTCGCCGCGCTCCCCGACGTGGGCGGTGAGATGGCCACGGGTGCCGCCCGTGCCTCGTCGGTGGACCGGGCCTGCACCGATCTGGTCGAGGCCACGGTCCTGGCCCCGCACATCGGGGAGGACTTCGACGCGGTCGTCCTCGAC
Source organism: Actinotalea sp. (assembly GCF_041597215.1). Lineage (GTDB taxonomy): Bacteria > Actinomycetota > Actinomycetes > Actinomycetales > Cellulomonadaceae > Actinotalea. The sequence goes on along the minus strand of NZ_JBFHHB010000052.1, from coordinate 4,312 downwards.
GACCGCACCGTGCAGGTGAGCGGGCCCGCGGTGGTGGGGCGCCTCACGGACGGCTCCGGGCTGGCAGGACAGCGCATCCGGGTCCGGCTGATCGAGGCGGACCCGAGTGCCGGGCGGGTCCGGTTCAGCCCGGTCGACGCGGCCGCGCCGGGGTCGGGACCTTCGGTACCGCAGGCGCCGTAGGATCATGGTTCCGAGCGAGTCCTGGGGGGTGCGGTCCGAGATGGCTGACGTCGCCGACGACCCCAACCGGGTCCTGACGCTTCCCAACGTCATCAGCCTCATCCGACTCCTGCTCGTCCCGGTCTTCGCCGTGCTGGCATGGGAGGGCGAGGACCTCGCAGCGCTGTACGTGCTCGCGGTCTCCGGGGCCTCGGACTGGCTGGACGGGGTGCTCGCTCGTGGCCTGCACCAGCAGAGTCGCCTCGGCGAGCTGCTCGACCCCGCGGCCGACCGGCTCTTCATCCTCGTGACGCTCGTCGTGCTCGCGGCGCGTGACGACATCCCGTGGTGGCTCGTCGCCGCCATCGTCGGTCGTGACGTCCTGCTCGCCGCCCTGCTCGCGGTGCTGCTGCGCTCGGGGGTCGGAGCGCTGCCCGTCCACTTCGTCGGCAAGGCGGCCACCTTCGCGCTGCTCTACGCCTTCCCCCTGCTCCTGCTCGCGCAGTGGAGCGGACCGGTCGGGACGGTCGCCGGGGTGCTCGGCTGGGCCTTCGCGTGGTGGGGGATCGGCCTGTACTGGTTGGCTGCCCTGATCTACCTGCGGCAGGCGGTCACCGCCCTGCGCGACCCTTCCGTGCTCGCGGAGGGTCCCGAGGGGGACACCGAGGTGCCGGGACTTCCGTCGTGACCTCACGCGAGGACCGGACAGGGAAGGACCTGCCCGGAGGTCGCGCCCCCGCGGGGACGGCAGGCGCGCGTCGGCCCGACGCCTCGATGGCCCTCCTGAACGACCTCATGGCGCGGCCGACCGATCCTGAGTACGCCGAGGCCGCCGCCCGACCGCATGCACCTCAGACGACTCCGCAACGGCTCACCCGCTCGGGCCTGGAGATGGTGATCGCCTTCGTGCTCGGTCTGGTCCTGGTCGGTGCGATCGTGAGCCTGCGGACGCCGCAGTCCGCCGTCACCTCCTCCCTGCTGCTGCTCAGCGACCAGATCCGCGAGCGGACGGAGCAGGCAGACGCGCTGGCGAAGGAGAACGCAGCGCTCAGTGCCGACGTGGACGCGCTCCAGGCCGACCTGCTGGCGGAGAACGACCCGGAGCTGTTCGAGGACCTGCGCCTGTCGGAGCTCCTCTCCGGGGCCGTCGGGGTGACCGGCCCTGGCCTTGTCGTGGTCCTCACCGACGCGCCACCCGACACGACGGGTCAGGTGGACCCCGAGAAGCGGGTCCAGGACATCGACGTGCAGATCGTGGTCAACGGCCTGTTCGCCGCGGGTGCCGAGGCCATCGCGGTGAACGGCCAGCGGCTCACGGCGCTCAGCGCGATCCGCAACGTGAGCATCGCGATCCTGGTGGACGACGTCCCGCTGTCGAGCCCTTACCGGATCGAGGCCATCGGCGACGTCCGGTCCATGCAGACGGCCTTCGCGCGCACCTCGGCCGCCGATCACCTCACCCTCCTCGGTTCCGCCTTCGACATCGCGGTGGCCACGAGCGCAGCGGACGAGCTCTCACTGAGCGGAGCGGGGAGCACCCGGTTGCGGTACGCCCAGGTGCCGGAGAGTGTGACATCGTCAGGGGCTGGACAGGAGGAACAGGATTCATGATCGCTGTGATCGGGCTGCTGCTGGGTGCGCTCGCCGGGCTCTTCCTCGAGCCGACGGTCCCGCTCTTCCTGCAGCCGTACCTCCCGATCGCCGTGGTCGCGGCGCTCGACGCGCTGTTCGGCGGGCTGCGCGCGCTCCTCGACAGGACCTTCGACGACCGCGTCTTCCTCGTGTCCTTCCTCTCCAACGTCGTCGTGGCCGCCCTCATCGTGTTCCTCGGTGACCAGCTGGGCGTGGGGAGCCAGCTCTCGACCGCCGTCGTCGTCGTGCTCGGGATCCGGATCTTCTCCAACGCCGCTGCCATCCGTCGTCACCTGCTCAAGGCCTGACCCATGACCCAGCCCGACGAGCCGACGGAGCGCCAGGCGACCGGCGAGGACGAGGTCCTCGCCGCGGAGCCGTCGGCGTGGGCCACCCTCCGCAGCGGCCTCGCGCTCCGTCCCACCAAGGCGCAGTTCCTGGCCGGGGTGCTGTGCGCCCTCCTCGGGTTCGCCCTCGTCGTGCAGGTCAAGCTCAACCAGTCGACGGACCTGTCGGGGCTGAGCCAGCAGGAGCTCGTCCGGATCCTCGACGAGGTGACCCAACGCACCGACGACCTCGACGAGCAGGCGGCAGAGCTCCGCGCGCAGCGGGCAGAGCTCGTCACCGGTACCGCCACCCAGCGGGCGGCGCAGATCGCCGCCGCGGCCCGGGCCGAGGCGCAGGGGATCCTCGCCGGCAGGCTCCCCGCCGAGGGTCCTGGCGTCGCCGTGACCTTGAGGGAAGGCTCCACCCGGCTCACGGCGGCCCAGCTCGTCGACGTGCTCGAGAGCCTGCGCAACGCGGGCGCGGAGGCCATCGACCTGTCCGGACGACGCGTGACGGCCTCGACCTACATCCTCGACACCGTCGACGGTGTCGAGGTCGACGGGGTGAGTCTGACGGCGCCCTACCGATGGCTCGCGATCGGTGACCCTGACACCCTGCGCACCGCGCTGGAGATGCCCGGGGGAGCCATGGCGGCGATCCGCAACGTGGGCGCCACCACGGACGTCGCCGCACGGGACGTCCTCACGATCGACTCCGTGCGCACGTTGAGCACCCCCCGGTTCGCGACCCCGGTCCCGTCCCCGACCGCGAGCTGAGCACGCCGGGAGCACGCTCGGCACGACAGACGGACCGAGATCCGCACCGGGTGCCTGACGGGACCCTCCCGGGCGCATAGGCTGTGCACCGGACAGTTGGACGACGAGGAGGAGCGATGGGCGAGAACGAGGTCTCCGACGCGCAGCGGTGGGCCGCTGGTGAGACCACCATCAGTTTCGGCGACGCCGCAGGCGAGGCCGAGGTCGTCGTCGCGCTCTCCCCGGAGCAGCATGCCGCCGTCGCCGCGCTCCCCGCGACGTCCGCCCTCCTCCTGATGCAGCGCGGTCCGTCCTCCGGTGCTCGCTTCCTGCTGGACGCCGACCGCACCACCGCCGGCCGCAGCCCGGACGCCGACATCTTCCTCGACGACGTGACGGTCTCGCGCAAGCACGTCGAGTTCGTCCGGGACGGCGGCGGGTTCGTCGTCCGCGACGTCGGCTCGCTCAACGGCACCTACGTCAACCGCACCCGGATCGAGCAGGCGACCCTTCGCCCTGGCGACGAGGTCCAGATCGGCAAGTTCCGGATGACCTTCCACCCGAGCCCCGCGCGCGCCGTCGGCACCGCCGACGAGGGCCGGTGAGCAGCGGCTCCTCGGCCGATCATCTGGCTCGGCCCGACTCCGCACACCCCCAGGACACGCCACCCCGGCCGCGTGCGGTCGAGCCGTGGCCGCACGGCGTCTCCCGAGAGCCGTCGATGCGGATCTCGGACGTGCTGGACACGCTGAGCACCGACTTCCCGGCCCTGACACCGTCCAAGCTGCGATTCCTCGAGGAGCAGGGTCTCGTCGAGCCGCGGAGATCACCGGGCGGCTACCGGCAGTACAGCCTCGCGGACGTCGAACGGGTGCGCTACGTGCTGCGGGAGCAGCGCGACAAGTACCTCCCGCTCAAGGTCATCGGGGAGCAGCTCACGGCCCTGGATCGCGGCGAGGTCCTCGAGCCGCTCCAGCCGCGACTGGCCACGAGCGACGGGGAAGCCCCGGCGCCGCTCCGCCCGGCCCGGCACACGGCGGCGAGCCTCGCCCGAGCGGCCGGCGCCGACGAGTCCCTCGTGACGGGGCTGATCGAGGCCGGCGTGATCAGCCAGGGGGCCTCCGGACTGCTCGAGCCGTGGACGGTGGAGATCGTCCGGGCGGCGTCGTCGCTCGCCGAGCACGGGATCGAGCCGCGTCACCTCCGGGCCTTCCGTGCGGCGGCCGACCGCCAGCTCGACGTCGTCGAGCAGATCGTCGCCCCGGTGCGAGCCCAGCGCGCCGTCGCGGCGCAGGCGCATGCCGCGACCCTTGCCGCAGAGGTCGGCGAGCTGTGCGCACGACTGCACACCGCGCTGCTGCGCGCGGGAGTGGTCGAGCTCGCTCCCTGAGCCTCGAGTGGTGGGCGCAGCCCGCCGAGGAGTCGTACGTTGGTCG
>NZ_JBFHHB010000051.1:0-15298 GCF_041597215.1 Actinotalea sp. | reverse complement strand
TGTCCGCGTGGTCGCGCATGAGCTCGAGCTCGAACTCCTTCCAGCCGAGGATCGACTCCTCCAGGAGCACCTCGGTGGTGGGCGAGTAGTGCAGGCCCGCCCCGGCGATGCGCCGCAGGTCGGTCTCGTCGAAAGCGATCCCGGAGCCGAGGCCGCCCATGGTGAACGAGGGACGCACCACGACGGGGTAGCCGAGCTCCTCGGCGGCGCCGAGCACCTCGTCCATCGTGTGGCCGATGACGCTGCGCGCGCTCTCGGCCCCGCAGCGCTCGACGACCTCCTTGAAGGCCTGGCGGTCCTCGGCGAGGTGGATCGACGCGGTGTTCACGCCGATCATCTCCACGCCGTACTTCTCGAGGATCCCGGCCTCGTCCAGGGCGATCGCGGCGTTGAGAGCCGTCTGGCCGCCGAGGGTCGGCAGGATCGCGTCGGGGCGCTCCTTGGCGATGATCGCCTCGATCACCTCGGTGGTGATCGGCTCGATGTACGTCGCGTCCGCGAACTCCGGGTCCGTCATGATCGTGGCCGGGTTCGAGTTCACCAGGATGACCCGCAGGCCCTCGGCGCGCAGCACACGGCATGCCTGGGTGCCGGAGTAGTCGAACTCGGCCGCCTGGCCGATGACGATCGGGCCGGAGCCCACGACCAGGACGCTGGTCAGGTCAGTGCGCCGCGGCATCCGAGGCCTCCGTCCGGGTCGAGGTCATGAGGTCGACGAAGCGGTCGAACAGGTACGCCGCGTCGTGCGGACCTGCCGCGGCCTCGGGGTGGTACTGCACGGAGAAGGCCGGCCGATCGAGGCACTCGAGGCCTTCGACGACGTCGTCGTTGAGACCGACGTGCGAGACCACCACCCGCCCGTACCTGCCGTCGTCGTACGGCGCGGGCGTGGGACCGTCGAGCGGGGCGTCCACGGCGAATCCGTGGTTGTGCGCGGTGATCTCCACCTTGCGGGTGCGCCGGTCCATGACCGGCTGGTTCACCCCGCGGTGCCCGAAGGGCAGCTTGTAGGTGCCGAAGCCGAGTGCCCGCCCGAGGATCTGGTTGCCGTAGCAGATGCCGAAGAACGGCACCCGACGGTCGAGGACCTCACGCAGCAGGTCCACCTCGTGGGTGGCGGCGGCCGGGTCACCGGGGCCGTTGGAGAAGAACACCCCGTCCGGGCGCAGCGCGAGCACCTCCTCGCTGGTCGCGGTGGAGGCCACGACATGGGTCCGGACCCCCCGCTCGGCGAGGCGCTGCGGAGTCATCGACTTGATCCCGAGGTCCACGGCGACGACCGTGAGCGGAGTGCCCCCGTCCGGGACGCTCCCGGGCACGGGCTCGACGGTGTAGGTCGTGGCGGTGCTCACCTCGCTCGCGAGGTCGGCTCCCGCCATCGCGGGAGCCGCGACGACCTGCGCCCGCAGGTCCTCCGTGGTGCGCGGACGTCCGTCCGGCTCCACCAGGGCGTCACCGGAGAAGATCCCTGCCCGCATCACCCCGCGGTCCCGCAGGTGCCGGGTGATCGCCCGGGTGTCGACCTCGCACAGGCCGACGACGCCGGACCGGACGAGGCTCTCCTCGAGCCCGCCCTCCGACCGCCAGCTGGAGGGGCGCACGGCAGGGTCGCGGAGCACGTAGCCCGCGACCCAGATCCGGCTCGACTCCGGGTCCTGCTCGTTCATCCCGGTGTTGCCGATGTGCGGGGCCGTCATGACGACGATCTGCCGGTGGTAGGACGGGTCGGTCAGGGTCTCCTGGTACCCGGTCATCCCGGTGTTGAAGACGATCTCCCCGACCGTGGCCCCGCGCGCCCCGTAGGCACGCCCGCGGTGGACGGTCCCGTCCTCCAGGACGAGCAGCGCGAGCTCGCCGCGGCTCACCGGGCACCTGCCGTGCTCGGCTCGACGGCGCGGCCGTCGAGCACCGTCGGGCGGCCACGCAGGAAGGTCGCCACCACGCGACCGGTGAGGTCCAGCCCGCCGTAGGGCGTGTTCCGGCTGCGGCTGGCCTGCTCGGACGGGTCGACCGTCCACCGTGCGGACGGGTCGACCAGCGTGACGTTCGCCGGCTCACCGACCGCCAGGGGCCTGCCCTGCGCATACGGGCCGCTGTCGATCCGACCGATCCGGGCCGGGGCCGTCGACATGACCCGGGCCAGGTCCGCCCAGGACATCCGACCGGTCTGCACCATCGTCGTGGACAGGATGCCGAGCGCCGTCTCCAGCCCGGTCATCCCGAACGCGGCGGCAGCCCACTCGCAGTCCTTGTCCTCGCGGCTGTGCGGGGCGTGGTCCGCGCCGACCGTGTCGATCGTCCCGTCCGCGAGCCCCGCCCGCAGCGCCTCGACGTCCTCCGCCGTGCGCAGCGGCGGGTTGACCTTGTACAGCGGGTCGTAGGACCGCGCCAGCTCGTCGGTCAGCAGCAGGTGGTGCGGGGTCGCCTCGGCCGTGACGGCGATCCCCCTGGCCTTGGCCCAGCGGACGATCTCCACCGAGCCGGCGGTGGACAGGTGCAGCACGTGCAGCCGCGAGCCGACGTGCTGGGCGAGCAGCACGTCGCGGGCGATGATCGCCTCCTCGGCGACCGCCGGCCAGCCGGCGAGGCCGACCTCCGCCGAGACGACGCCCTCGTGCATCTGCGCGCCGCGCGTCAGCCGCGGCTCCTGGCTGTGCTGAGCGATGACTCCGTCGAAGGCCTTGACGTACTCCAGAGCACGGCGCATGAGCACGGGGTCGTGCACACACATGCCGTCGTCGGAGAAGACCCGCACCTGCGCCGCCGAACCGGCCATCGCGCCGAGCTCAGCGAGCTGGGTCCCGGCGAGCCCGACGCTCACGGCGCCGACCGGGTGCACGTCGACCCAGCCGGCGTCGCGGCCCAGTCGCCACACCTGCTCGACCACTCCTGCGGTGTCCGCGACGGGCGAGGTGTTCGCCATGGCGTGCACGGAGGTGTAGCCGCCGAGCGCGGCGGCCCTGGTCCCCGACTCGACCGTCTCGGCGTCCTCCCTGCCCGGCTCGCGCAGGTGGGTGTGCAGGTCGACCAGGCCCGGAAGGGCGACGAGCCCCTGCGCGTCGATCACGGTCGTCCCCTCGGGCGCGGCAGATGCCGCGTCCGGGCCCACAGCCGCGATGCGGCCGTCCACGAGGAGCAGGTCCGTCGCGGCGCCCCCCAGCGGGGCGACCCCCGTCAGCAGATGGCTCATGCCCACGTCTCCTTCTCCCCTGCCAGCAGCAGGTACAGCACGGCCATCCGCACGGCGACGCCGTTGGCGACCTGTTCGACGATGACGGACTGCGGCGAGTCGGCCGCGTCCGCAGAGATCTCGAGCCCGCGGTTCATGGGCCCGGGGTGCAGCACGATCCCGTGCTGCGGCAGGGCACGCAGCCGGTGCACGTCCAAGCCGTAGGACCGCGTGTACTCCAGCGGGCTGGGGAAGAACCCCGTGGCGCCCCCCGCCTCCGCGCCGCCCATCCTCTCCCGCTGGACGCGGAGCATCATGACGGCGTCCGGCTGCTGGGCGAGGACCTCGTCCAGGTGGTACGAGATGGCGCACGGCCACTGCTCGGCGCCGATCGGGACGAGCGTCGGCGGGGCGACGAGGGTCACCCGTGCGCCGAGGGTGTGCAGGAGCTGGACGTTCGAGCGTGCGACGCGCGAGTGCAGCACGTCCCCGACGATCACCACGTGCAGCCCGGCGAGGTCGGCGCCGACACCGTCCGGGTGGGCCTGGGAGGCCCGCAGGTGCCGGCGCAGGGTGAAGGCGTCGAGCAGGGCCTGCGTGGGGTGCTGGTGGGTGCCGTCACCGGCGTTGAGCACCGAGGCGCCCAGCCATCCGGCGTGCGCCAGGCGGTGCGGTGCGCCGGAGGCCTGGTGCCGGATGACGACGGCGTCGGCGCCCATGGCCTGGAGGGTCAGCGCGGTGTCCTTGAGCGACTCCCCCTTGGAGACGCTCGAGCCCTTGGCGCTGAAGTTGATGACGTCGGCGGACAGCCGCTTCGCTGCGGTCTCGAAGGAGATCCGGGTCCGGGTGGAGTCCTCGAAGAAGAGGTTCACCACCGTCCGGCCCCGCAGGGTCGGCAGCTTCTTGATCTCGCGGGCCTGGGTCGCGGCCATCGCCGCCGCGGTGTCCAGGACGTGCACCGCCTGGTCGCGGTCCAGGTCGGCCGCACTGAGCAGGTGTCTCATCGCTTCCCCTCGATCCGCACGCTGTCGGTACCGTCGACCTCCGTGAGCCGCACCGCGACCTTCTCCTCGCGGGAGGTCGGCAGGTTCTTCCCGACGTAGTCCGCCCGGATGGGCAGCTCGCGGTGACCTCGGTCCACGAGCACGGCCAGCTGCACGGCGCGCGGCCGGCCGACGTCGTTGATCGCGTCGAGCGCGGCACGGATGGTGCGTCCGGAGTACAGGACGTCGTCGACGAGGACGACGACCTTGTCGTCGACCCCGCCGGGCGGGAGGTCGGTCGAGCCGATCGACCGCGTGGGCTGGCGGTGCAGGTCGTCGCGGTACATCGTCACGTCGAGCACGCCGACGTGGTCGCGTTCCGCGACACCCTCGACCTCGGCGATCTTCGCCGCGAGACGGTGCGCGAGCGGGAGGCCACGCGTGGGGATCCCGAGCAGGACGAGGTCGTCGGCTCCGCCGTGGCGTTCGAGGATCTCGTGCGCGATCCGGGTCAGTGCCCGGGCGATCTCCGCGGATCCGAGCACCTCGGTGCCGGTCGGCGGGGTGTCGTCCGAGGGGACGACGGGCGTGCTGGGGCCAGAGGACATCTGGCGACCTCCTTCCCCGCCTCACCGGACGGGTCTTAAAGGAAATCTGACGAGCCAGACCCTACCTGACGCCCGACGCCGCCGTGCCGCGTGTCCGCCGCCTGAACTGCGCGGGCGTCTCCCCCGTCAGGCGGCCGAAGGCACGGGTGAGGACCGCCTGGTCGTAGAAGCCCGAGGCGGTGGCCACCTCGGCGAGCGGGAGCGCCGTCGCCGACAGGAGCTCGGCCGCTCGGTCGATGCGGGTGCGCAGCACGTACTGCTGAGGGGAGAGCGAGAAGACGGCCCGCATCCGCCGCTCGAGGGTCGAGGCCGAGCAGCCGGCCGCGGCTGCCATCTCCGCGATGGTGACCGGCCCCGGAGGGCGCGAGGCGAGCAGGGCCACGACCTGCTCGACGGAGGCCACCACGGCATCGGCGGCGTCCTGGCGTCGGAGGTCCTCCGAGATGCTGACCAGGCCGACGATCGACCCACCGGCGCGCACCGGCACCTTGCTCGTCAGGTACCACCCGGCGACCCCGCCGGGGCGCAGGATCAGCTCGAGCTCGCGGCGCACCGGCTGACCGGTGCGCAGCACCTGGGTGTCCTGCTCGGCGTAGTGCTCGGCGAGGTGCCCGACGAAGAGGTCGTGCGCGGTCCGTCCGACGACGGCTCGCCTGGAGCGCTCGCTCGTGCGGTCGACGAAGGCCTGGTTCACCGCGACGTAGCGGCCGGTGGTGTCCTTCGCGCAGAACATCGTGGCGGCCAGCTCGTCCATCAGACCGAGGAGCTCGGGCGACAGCGCCGAGAGCAGCGCCTCACGTTCGGGCCACGAGGAGTCGGTGGCGGCACGAGCGGGCATGCGCGGACGCTACCAAGGCCCGTCCTCCCGGCACGAGCCGGTGTCGAATCCGTACAAGACGAACGGCGCGGCCCGCGGCACCCTGTGCCGATGACGCCGATCACCCCCGAGCAGGTCGACTCAGCCGTCGCGCTCGCGCAGCAGTGGATCACCGCGACCACGGCAGGGCAGACCCCGCGCGAGCGACGGACGACCGGGCGCCTCGCCTCCCTCGTGTCCGACCCCGCCGGGCTCGAGCTCGCGCTGCGCTTCGTCGACCGCGTGGCACGCCCCGAGGACGTGCACGTCGCCGCGGCCGAGCTGGCCGAGCTGCGGCGCTGGTCCGGCTCGGCGAGCTTCCTCGGTCCGGTGGACTCGGGCCTGCTCGAGCTCGGCACCCGCCTGGCGCCGGTCCTTCCCCGCGTCGTGGTCCCCGCGGCACGGTTCCGCCTGCGCCAGCTCGTCGGTCACCTGGTGGCCGATGCGGGACGCGGCCTGGGTCCGCACCTCGCCGCCGCACGAGCCGAGGGCTTCCGGCTCAACCTCAACCTGCTCGGCGAGGCGGTGCTCGGCGAGGCGGAGGCCGCCGCGCGGCTCGGTCGGGTGTCGGCGCTGGTCGAGCGGCCCGACGTGGACTACGTCTCGATCAAGGTGTCCTCGGTCGCCAGCCAGCTGTCGACCTGGGACACCGCCGCAAGCAGGGACCGGGTCGTGGCGACCCTCCTCCCGCTGTACCGCACCGCGCGGGCGCACGGGACCTTCGTCAACCTCGACATGGAGGAGTACCGGGACCTCGCACTGACGGTCGCCGTCTTCGAGCGGCTGTGCGCCGAGCCGGAGCTGGCCGACATGCCGCTGGGCATCGTCCTGCAGGCCTACCTCCCGGACACCCTCGCCGCGCACGAGGAGCTCGCGGAGATCGCGCGCCGGCGGGTCGAGGCGGGTGGCGCTCGCGTGAAGGTCCGGCTGGTCAAGGGCGCGAACCTCGCGATGGAGCAGGTCGAGGCCGAGATCCACGGCTGGGAGCAGGCGCCGTACCCGAGCAAGCCCGAGGTCGACGCGAACTACGTCCGCCTGCTGGATCGCGCGCTGGACCCTCGGCTGGCCTCCTCGATGCGGGTCGGGGTCGCGAGCCACAACCTCGTCCACCTCGCCCTGGCGCACCTGCTCGCGGCCGATCGCGGCGTGAGCGAGGCGCTGGACGTCGAGATGCTCCAGGGCATGGCCCCGGCACAGGCCCGCGCCGTCCGGGACACCGTGAGCCGGGACGACTCGTCCCCTGCGCAGGCAGGAGGGGTGATCCTCTACACACCGGTGGTCGCGCGCTCGGACTTCGACGTGGCGATCGCCTACCTCGTGCGACGGCTGGAGGAGAACGCCGCCCCGCAGAACTTCCTGCACGCCCTGTTCGCCGAGCCGGACGCGGTACGGGAGGCCGCGGCGCAGGTGGGCCTGGACGCCCAGCGGTCCGCCTTCCTTGCCTCGGTCGCGCAGGCCGGCACGGTCAGCAGCGCGCCGCGGCGGACCGCCCGCGCGGCACCGACCCTCGGGACGGGCTTCGCCAACACCCCGGACACCGACCCCGCCGTCGCCGAGTCCCGCGCCTGGGCCGGGGCCCTGCTCACGCGAGTGGTCGAGGTCCCGCCCGGGCTGCCGATCGGCACCGTCGAGGAGGTCGACGCCGCCGTCGCCGTCGCCACCCGCCTGCGGGACGCCTTCGCCGCGACCGCGCCGAGCCTGCGGGCGTCGGCGCTGCGGCTGGCAGCCCGACGGCTGGAGGAGGCCAGGACGGACCTGGTCGCCATGATGGTCCAGGAGGCGGGCAAGACCGTCGCCGAGGCGGACCCCGAGGTGAGCGAGGCCGTCGACTTCGCCCGCTACTACGCCGAGCAGGCCGAGCTCCTGGCCGACGGCCGCACCCCGGGGGCCAGGTTCCGCCCGGACGGGGTGACCGTCGTCACGCCGCCGTGGAACTTCCCGGTCGCGATCCCCGTCGGATCGGTGCTCGCCGCGCTCGCCGCCGGTTCCCCCGTGATCGTCAAGCCCGCCCCGCCGACGCCTCGCTGCGCGCGGATCGCGATGGCCGCAATCCGCGGTGCGCTCGCCGAGTCGGGTCTGCCGGACGACGTGCTCCAGGTCGCGCTCTGCCCCGAGGGCGAGGTCGGGCGTCGGCTGGTGAGCCACCCCGAGGTGGTCCGCGTCGTGCTCACGGGGTCGATCGAGACCGCGGAGCTCTTCGCGTCCTGGCGGCCCGACCTGCAGGTGCTGGCGGAGACCTCGGGGAAGAACGCCCTCGTCGTGACCCCCGCGGCGGACCTCGACCTGGCGATCTCCGACGTCGTGCGCTCGGCCTTCGGCCACGCCGGCCAGAAGTGCTCCGCCGCCTCCTTGCTCATCCTCGTCGGCTCGGCCGGACGCTCGGCACGGCTGCGCCGGCAGCTCGCCGATGCCGTCACGAGCCTGCACGTCGGCCCGCCGACCGACCTCGCCACGACGATGGGTCCGCTCACCGAGCCCGCGTCGGGCAAGCTGCTCCGCGCCCTGACCACCCTTGACCCCGGCGAGGCATGGCTCGTCGAGCCCCGTCGGCTCGACGAGGAGGGCCGGCTGTGGAGCCCCGGCGTCAAGCACGGCGTCCGCCCCGGCTCCTCCTTCCACCTGACCGAGGTCTTCGGCCCGGTGCTGGGAGTCATGCGGGCCGACACTCTCGACGAGGCGATCGACCTGCAGAACGCCGTGCGCTTCGGCCTGACCGGGGGTCTGCACTCGCTCGACGAGCACGAGATCGCGCACTGGCTCGACCGGGTCCAGGTCGGCAATGCCTACGTCAACCGCGGGATCACCGGGGCGATCGTCCGGCGCCAGCCCTTCGGCGGGTGGAAGGCCTCGACCGTCGGCCCCGGGGCCAAGGCCGGAGGCCCGCACTACGTGGCGCAGCTCGGCCGATGGGCCGACGACGACACGGTTCCCTCCCGGGAGGCCTCCCCCACCGCGTGGCTGGCCGCGGCTGTCGAGGACGACGCGCGCGTCTGGGCCACCGAGCTGTCCGTGCCGGCCGACCCGTCGGGTCTTGCCGCGGAGGAGAACCTGCTGCGCCACCTGCCCGTGCCGCACCTGTGGCTCCGGGCGGGCCACGGTGCGGCGCCCGAACAGCTCGCGCGCGTCCGCTCGGCCGCTGCGACGGTCGGGACGGCGGTGACCGTGAGCGAGGTGCAGCAGGAGAGCGACGAGGCCTTCACCGCGCGGGTGCTGTCCGGGGCGGTGACGGGCCGGGTGCGTGCCGTGGGCGACACCCCCGGTCTGCGCGAGGCGGCAGCGGCGCGTCCCGGTGAGGTCACCCTGCTCGACGGGCCCGTGCTCTGCTCGGCCCGGCGCGAGCTGCTGACCGTCCTGCGCGAGCAGTCCGTGAGCCGCACGCGGCACCGCCTCGGTCATCTTCCCCCTGACTGAGCATCACCCCTTCGGAGGACAGGGCACGGCTCAAGGGTCCGCACCGCCGCACCGATGCTCCTGGTGTGCCCGAACCCGTCCTCGCGTGGTCCACGGCGATCCAGTGCGTGGTCGCCGGGCTCGTGCTTGCCTCCTGCGCCGTGCAGGCCTCGTGGCTGCGGACCGAGCGGGGCGACCGGTCCACCCTTGGACCCCGCTGGATCCTGGTCTGGTCGCTCGCGCTCGCGACGGTCAGCCTGCTCAACGGGATCGCGACCCTGCTCCCCACGGGGGCCGTCGCCGACGCCGTCCTGCTGGCGCGCTTCGTCGCCCTCGGTGCCGCCGTCGTCCTCAGCCTCCCCGCGATCCACGCCTTCACCGGTGGTCCGGACGTCCGGCCCCTGATCGCCGCGACCGCCGCCTGGTACCTCTTCGGGACCGTGCTGTGGGTGGGCACCGACCTGCTCTACACGCACAGCAGGGTGGACGGTCTCCCGCAGTACGGGGCCGTGGCCACGACGGTCGACCTCGTCCCGTTGATGGCGATCGCCGTCTACGTCGCGTACAGCCTGCGCCGGACCCGCATCACGGCGGTCGGCGCGGTGCTCAGCCTGACGGGCTTCGTCTCCGCGGTGCTCCTGGTGGCGTCGGCAGTGCCGCCGCCCTCGGTCCTCTCCGAGCTGCTGCGCGGGGTGTGGGCCCTTCCGCTCGCCGTCGGGCTGCAGATCCTGGTCTCCAGCTGGATCGGCGAGCTGCGGCGCGCAGAGGTCCGGCGTTCGAGGATGCGCGCGAGCCTCGCCCGCGCCGCGAACGCCGCCTGGATCGCCAAGGACGCCGACCAGGTGCTCCAGGGTGCGATCACCGAGAGCAGGGTCGTCCTGGTGGACGCGAGCGTCGACGGCGCCGTCAGGGCCGTCTCGACCGACCGCCACGTGACCGAGCTCTTCCTCGGCTCGGGCCGCGAGCTCGACGCCGACGAGCAGGCCTACCTCCGCGACCTCGAGCTGATCGTCACGACGGCCGCCGATCGCCATGCCCTGACCGATCGACTCGCCAGGGCCGCCTTCACCGACGCGCTGACCCGTCTGCCCAACCGCTCCGCCCTCGACCACCACCTCGAGCGTGTCCTGACAGCAGCCGAGGGCTCCGGCACGGCACTGGCCCTGCTGGTGGCCGATCTCGACGGGCTACGGCACGCGAACGACCGGCACGGCCACGCCTTCGGGGACCAGCTCCTCGTCCGTGCGGGCCGGTACCTCGCCCAGTCGGTCGCCGAGGGAGCCTTCCTCGCGCGCCTCGGCAGCGACGAGTTCGCCGTGGTGCTCCCGGATGCCCCAGGGCCAGCGGAGCTGCGGACACTGGCCCGTGGCCTGCGCGCCGGGTTCGCCCCGACCGTCGACGCCGTGACCGAGACCCGGTTGACCGTCGGGATCGCGCGGTGGACGCCTGGTGAGCCGGCCGACGGCGACACGCTGCTCCGCGCCGCCGACGAGGCGATGCACGAGGCGAAGCGGACCCACAGCGGCGTCGCGTTCTACGACGACCGGCTGCGGACCCAGTTCACGCACCAGCGCACGGTGCGTTCGGAGCTCGAGGCCGCCGTCGCGGGGGGCGAGATCATCGCCTACTTCCAGCCGCTCACCGACGCCGTCACCCTCGAGGTCGTCGGGCTCGAGGTCCTCGCCCGGTGGAAGCACGGCTCGGAGCTGCGCGCCCCGGCCGACTGGCTCCCCCTCGCCGAGGAGACCGGCCTGATCGTGCCGATCGGCCAGCAGATGTTCGCCTCGGCCCGTCGAGGCATGGAGGAGTTCGACCTCCCGGTCGCCGTCAACGTCGCCGCCCGACAGCTCGACGAGCCCGACTTCGTCAAGCACGTCGAGGACTCCTGGGGGACCGACCGTTGGGACCGGTTGACGATCGAGGTGACCGAGAGCGCCCTGCTGTACGACGCCCAGCACGTGCGGGCCTCCCTGCTCACCTTCGCAGAGCGGGGGGCGAGGATCGCCCTCGACGACTTCGGCACGGGCTACAACTCGCTGTCCCGTCTCGGCGAGCTGCCGATCCACACCCTCAAGATCGACCGTGCCTTCGTGCACGACATCGGCACCACCGAGGGTGCAGCCGTCCTGCGGGCGATCCTCGCACTGGCGGAGGCCCACGGCTTCGGGATCGTCGCGGAGGGCGTCGAGCAGCGCTCGGAGCTCCAGGCCCTCATCCAGATGGGCGTGAGCGTCGTCCAGGGTCACATGCTCGGCCGACCGGCCCCCGGTGTCCCCTCGCGGCGAGGCTCAGCGCCCACGCAACGACCGGACGCCAAGGACGGCTCGCCGATGATCACCCTCGCGCCGGCGGTTGCCCGGCACTGGACCAGGCCCGCCACGGCCTGACGGCGGCGGGTCGACGACCAGGGCTCGGCCCGTCCCGACCGCTCAGGGTCGGCCGGGCACGGACGCGTCAGCCCAGCAGGGTGGGCTTGAGGTCGAGGAGCCGACCGAGGACCCCGTTGATGAAGCCGGGCGAGTCGTCGGTGGACAGCGCACGGGCGAGCTCGACGGCCTCGTCCACCGCGACGGCGTCGGGCACGTCGTCGTTGAACATCAGCTCCCAGACGCCCAGCCGCAGCACCGCGCGATCGACGGCCGGCATCCGCTCGAGGAGCCAGCCGTGCGAGTAGGTCGCGATGTACTCGTCGATCTCCTCGCGGTGCGCGTCGACCCCCTCGACGAGGTCGACCGAGTACTGCGGAAGGGACGACTCGGTCCCGGGCTCGGCGATCCGGTCCGCGAGGACCTCCAGTGCGGGACGCTGACGCTGGTCGGCCTCGAAGAGGACGTCCACCGCGCGCTTGCGCGCCTTGCTGCGAGCGGCCAACTCAGTCGTTCACCCGGCCGAGGTAGGACCCGTCGCGGGTGTCCACCTTGACCTTGGTGCCGGTCTCGAGGAAGAGCGGGACCTGGATCTCGGCACCCGTCTCGAGGGTCGCGGGCTTGGTGCCGCCGGTCGAACGGTCGCCCTGCAGGCCGGGCTCGGTGTAGGAGATCTCCAGGACGACCGAGGGCGGCAGCTCGACGTACAGCGGGGCACCCTCGTGCGTGGCGACGAGCGCGTTCTGGTTCTCCAGCATGTAGTCCGCGGCGGAGCCGACCGTCTCCTCGCTGACCATGAGCTGCTCGAACGTCGAGCCGTCCATGAAGACGAAGTCGTTTCCGTCCTTGTACAGGTACTGCATGTCGCGCTTGTCGACCGTCGCGGTCTCGACCTTGAGGCCGGCGTTGAAGGTACGGTCCACGACCTTGCCCGAGAGGACGTTCTTGAGCTTCGTGCGGACGAACGCGCCACCCTTGCCCGGCTTGACGTGCTGGAACTCGATGACGGTCCAGAGCTGTCCGTCGATCTTCAGGACGATGCCGTTCTTCAGGTCGTTCGTGGTGGCCACAGCGCAGTTCCTGTCGGGTCGTGGTGGGGGCGGGAGAGCCCAGGGCGAACGCAGCGGATGCGCTCAGCGGCGATCAGTGTACCGGCTCGACGCTTCCCGACGACGGCACGCCCCGCCGCGCCCCTCAGCCGAGGTAGACCCGGGCAAGACCGCCCACCACCCCGGCCCACAGGAGCGAGGCGAGCGTCCCGATGACGAAGCGCTCGGAGGAGTCGGGGTTCTTGGCCAGCTCGGAGAAGCGGCCCAGGCCCTTGATCGCGACGACGATGGCTACGCCCTCGGGGAATCCGGCAGCGAGCGTGGCCGTGACGGCGAGCCGTTCGAGCACGCCGATCCAGGTGCCGCCGCGCAGCGCTCCGGACCGGTCGGGCGCCTCGTCCGCCCCCTCCTGCGCCTGCTGCCCCCCGGAGTCCGCCGACCGCGCCGCCAGGTGCAGGATCCCTGCGACCAGCGGCCAGCCGCCGGCACCGCTGAGCACGAGCATCGCGCCGATCACGAGCAGCGTCATCCCTGTGCCTCCTCGAGCAGCCGGACGGCGAGCGGGACGAGCGCCGCCTCCTCGTACCACTGCGCACCGCGCAGCCTCTGGCTGACCGCCTGCTGCGAGATCCCCAGCGTCCTGGCCAGGTCCTCCTGACTGCCCCGGGGCTGGGCGAGCAGCGCGTCGACGGCGGCCCAGCCGGCCTCCGAGCGTCGGCGCGAGACCGATCCGAGCATGGTCAGCACAGCCTCGCACTCACCTGCGCGGTCGGCGTCGACGCCGACGACCGCGAGCGGGACAGGACGGGAACGCGACTTGGCCCGTTCGACGGCCTCGCGGGCCAGGACGAAGGCCGGCCCCGAGCCCGCCCGGGACTCGGCAGGCAAGGGCTCGTCCACCGGGCCCGCGCCGAGCCCCACCGACCACCCGCCCCGACGCAGCAGCATCAGCGCCGTCGAGACCGCGCGCTCCGGGTCGGCGAACACGGCCTGGACCTCGTCCCCGACCGTCCGGCTGAAGGGGCGGATCGCGTACCGGGCCGGCTCGGCAGCTGCGAGGTCCTCGAGGAGCTCCGGGACGCGATCCCCCGCGCTCCTGCTGCCTTCCTGGTCCACCGTCATGACGAACATGTCACAAGGCTAACGGCTTGTATCTGCGACAACAAGCCCCCGGGCTTGTGAATTCGTTGACCATGTCAGAGCCGCGCCGCGACGGCCTCGAGAGCGAGTCGGTAGGAGTCCGTCCCGAACCCCGCCACGGTCCCGGTCGCGACCGCTGCCACCACGCTCGTGTGCCGGAAGGACTCGCGTGCTGCGGGGTTGGACAGGTGCACCTCGACCAGGAGCAGGCCGACATCGGTCACCTGGGCCGCGGCGTCGCGCATGGCGTAGGAGTAGTGCGTGAAGGCCGCCGGGTTGAGCACGACATGCGAGCGGGTGTCGACGGCCTCGTGCAGCCAGGAGACGAGCTCCGACTCGTCATCCGTCTGGCGGCCGTCGACCTCGAGTCCCAGCCGCTCCCCCCAGCCCACGGCGGACTCGAGAAGCTCGGCGAGCGTGGTGCTGCCGTAGATCTCCGGCTCCCGCACCCCCAGTCGCCCGAGGTTCGGTCCGTTGAGCAGCAGCACGCGCGTCATGCGGCAAGGCTAGGGGATGAGGGTGACCAGCCCCGGCATGAGCGGACGGTCCGCGCGCCTCAGAGCAGCACGGCTCCGGAGGCCGGCCGCGAGACCTCCGCGTACGCCGCCGCGAGCAGCGTCGGATCGGGGCCCTCCAGCCGGGACGGACGCGCGATGCCGTCGAGCACGACGAAGCGGAGCAGGTCGCCCCTGGTCTTCTTGTCCCGGCGCATCGCGACGAGGAGCTGGTCCCAGCGGTCCTCGCGATAGCTCGTCGGCAGGCCGACGGACTCGAGCACCGAGCGGTGCCGCGCCACGACGGCGTCGTCCAGCCGCCCGGCCAGCCGCGCGAGCTCGGCCGCGTAGACCATGCCGACCGCCACGGCCGCCCCGTGCCGCCAGGAGAAGCGCTCCGTCAGCTCGATCGCGTGGCCGAAGGTGTGCCCGTAGTTGAGGATCTCGCGCAGCCCCGCCTCACGCAGGTCCTGGCCGACGACCTCCGCCTTGACCCGCACGGCGCGCTCGACCAGCTCACGCAGCGTCGCCCAGGCCTCGGCCGTGGGCTCCGCCGCGACGAGCGCAGCAGGGTCGGCCTCGACCAGCTCGAGGATCCGCGGGTCGGCGATGAACCCCGCCTTGATGACCTCGGCGAGACCGGCGACGCGGTCGTTGACCGGGAGGGTCTCGAGGGCAGTGAGGTCGCACAGCACCCCGACGGGTGGGTGGAAGGCCCCGACGAGGTTCTTGCCCTCCGCGGTGTTGATCCCCGTCTTGCCGCCGACGGCGGCATCCACCATCGCCAGCAAGGTGGTCGGGACCTGCACGACGGCGATCCCGCGCAGCCAGGTCGCGGCCACGAAGCCGGCGAGGTCCGTCGTGGCTCCCCCACCCAGCCCCACGACGGCGTCGCTACGGGTGAACCCTGCCTGCCCGAGCACCTGCCAGCAGAAGCCCGCGACCTGGGCGGTCTTGGACTCCTCCGCCTCGGGGACCTCGGCGAGGTAGACCTCGTAGCCGAGTCCCGCCAGGTCCTCACGCACGGCCTCGGCGGAGGTCGCCAGTGCCCCGGGGTGCACGATCAGCACGCGCTGGACGCGCTCGCCGAGCAGGCCAGGGAGCTCCCCGAGCAGGCGGTGGCCTACGACGACGTCGTACGGCGCCGTCCCGCCGACGGTGATCCGGGTCGGGCCGGCGGTGCCGCCGTGGGTGGAGCTCATGAGCTCTCCTCCTGGCCCCTGTCGGGGCCTGCGCTGGTGCC